>CAIZIQ010000137.1 GCA_903933015.1 uncultured Spartobacteria bacterium
AACCCGCCTCAGGCTTTTTGAAACAGCGGCGACTGCGGCTTCTTGTCAGGATCGCAAAGCACGGCATCAACTTTTCCGCCTCAGGCTTTTTGAAACAGCGGCGACTGCGGCGCCCTGATAAGCTACAGTTCCACTAGGGCTAAATGTTCCGCCTCAGGCTTTTTGAAACAGCGGCGACTGCGGCCTCGGAGAACAGGTGCGCCACTGAAGCGTCCCTTTGCCGCCTCAGGCTTTTTGAAACAGCGGCGACTGCGGCTCATCCCCGGTTTCCGGTCGAATGATCAGAGAAGGTTTTCTGTTCATGCGAGCGTGAGCTCTCACTTTGAATACACTTTAGATTCGCTTGTTCCGGACGACCATTGAGTAGGCGAATTTTATCTGTCCGAAAGCAACGCGAGCGTTCACGCAGGAACCCCGCGCCACTTAGGGCGCTCGCAGACCGCAGTCGTCACAATTTCAAAGAACATGCTTTTCCGAGGGCGGAAGAAAAGAGGTCGTTGGCAACGTGGCCTTAGTCATCTAGCCATAAGTTTGATACCAGTTCCAACAAAAAGCGTCAAAAGGTCACACAATCGTCACCATGGTCCTCTCAAGGTAGGGACGGCCCAAGGACTCCATGGAAAGCCCCACATCGCTCGCTTCCGGGCCGAGGGAAATGAAGAGCACCTGATCCTCGGTTGAGTCGATGATTTCCGCGAGTGCGGTCTTTGCCTTGGAGAGTCTCATGGAGTCCAAAAGGCACTCGAACACGGAGAACTGCAATCTCACACCATACCCTTCAAGAGTTCGCGCAACACCCCGAAGCCGTTTTGGATCGGAAATATCGTAGGTAATGATGTATCGACGACGGGCCATGGTCAGCGAGTCGTGAACCCGTGATAATGCCGTGCCTCTCCACGGCAAAAGCGCCAGAGTTGACGCGCCTGCACCTCAAGCATTCGGCGATAGGACATCTTGTAGCCGAACTCGGGATGGGAGACTTCGGTATCCATCCGACGGAACCACCCCTCCCAGAAGACCTTCCTTCCTCTGTCATTAAGGAATGTCCCGGAGGTCGTGGAGATGAAGTCCGACTCGAGAATCTCTCGCCGATTGATCAGCGAGATCACCACACTGTCGGCGATGAGGGGGCGGAACTCCTCCATCAGATCGAGGGCTAGCGCGGGCCTCCCGTAGCGGGGTTGATGCAGGAAACCGAGAAAGGGATCCAATCCCACGGCATGACAAACCCCGGTCGCTTCCTTGGAAAGTATGCTGTAGCCGAGAGAGAGCATCGCATTCACCGGATCGCGAGGCGGTCTCCTGTTGCGCCCCTCAAAAGCAAAACGGGCCCAGGAGCATCCGCTGATCATGGTCGGGAAGTGAGAGAAATAGAGCGCGGCGGCGGCCCCCTCAACGCCCCTTGCTGTATCGAGGTCGGGGGCCTCCACAACCATCGAGCGGTATTCTGCCATGGTCTTGAGAACCGCCTCGGGAACCTCGCCATTCCGCATCAGCATGACCCGCTGGTTGTGGATCTTAGCCCGCAGGGCTTCCCTTGCGAGGATAAGCCTGATCCCCGGTTGGTCAAACATCCGGTACTGCCCCCTCCTCGCATCAACGCCGGTTGCGGGAAGTCCTCCCAGCATTCCAAGAAACCGACCGGCCGGCGAGAAATACGCTACGTTGACCTCCCGTTCTAGCAGGGCATGGACGAGTTGGGAGCTGACCTGGGGCACCCCGTAGAGAAAAAGATGCCGAATCTGGTTTAGAGGAAGTTTTGCGACAGTCTCTCCATCCCGTGTGACCACAATCTGGTCACCGCGAATTCCGACATGAGCTCTCGAATCCTGAACCACCAGAACTTCCCCGTCTCCGCACTCAGGCCTCGGGGGTACGGAGGGGAGAGGCGGCTTTCCATCGTCATCAGCCCACCAGGCACTCTCCTGTGGAAGGCAGACTGGGTAGGCAGAACAATGCAGACACCGTGGATCACGCTTCAGTGGCGGAGGGCAGAGACCCGAGGCTGCGACCTGTTCCGCCTCATCCCGCAGGGAGCGAACCTCTGCTAGAAATGCCTCCGTCAGGTCAACGGGCACCCGCCTCTTATCGGCCGCATAGTAGATCGAGGCACCGGAGACAGTCATTCCCTCAGCCTTGAGGAGCAGGGCATAGGCCCCGACCTGAACTGCATCGGCATGCTTGGCAATCCGGGTTCCTTCATCATCCCTCCGTGCGCTCCCTTTCTTGTAATCGACGATCTCAATTCCGCTAGAGCCCTGCTCACAGATATCGATCTTTCCGGTCAGTCCGAGCGCGACATTCTCAATCTGGAGACTGCGGAGTACAGCACCTTCCGGAAGATCCAACGAAGAGAGATCCCGATCCATTCGACTAGGCTTGTCTGCCCTGAAGTGAACGGCCTTCCCGTCAGTGACATCGGCGTTCTCAACGAAGATCCCCTCCACCCACTGGTAGTAAAAAAGACGAGGGCAGTACGCATAGTTCTGCAAACGCCTGACCGGCATCAGGGGAACGGATTCCTCCTGCATCGGATCACATCGGGATGTTGTCCACTTCCTCCTCCTTGGAGAGCTTCCATACCTCCGCTAATCCGTACCGCCGCAGACGATCCTCGTTGATCTTTACAATCTTCGGTAGGATCGCTCCGTTCACAGCGTGCCAGAGGCCGATACCCGAGGCGATGGGGATGGTCTTCCCCCCGAGAGTGATCTCGCCCCTGTCGAATTTCGCGATCTGGGCGGGATCGTGGAAGAAATTGGCCGACTTAGAGAGCTTGGCAGAGGTTTCTCCCTCCATACTGATGGGACGACCTTTCTTTCCGAAAACTGCGATTTCTCGCCTGTTCTTTGCCAGCGTGGTGATCTGGTCACCTGTTTTCTCAGTGCGGATTCTATGAAGGAGATGCACGGCCTCGGGTGCGGCTATGGCCCGGAATGCCAGGTTGATCGCCGCATTCATGTCCGACTGAACGAGACAGGACTGCTCCCCTGCCCCGACGAAGAGCGGGCCGCCTGTTTTCTGAAGCAGAAGGGTTACGGGACACTTCCCTACGCTACGACGGGAGGCATTGATAGCATCAAGCAGTTTGAATTGCATGAGGAGACGGAGATTGGCCTCCCTCGGGTCACGCTGACCCGATGCAACTGGGGTCACGGAGCGTCGTTCCAGAATTTCCCTTAGGTAATCGTCGAGTTCCGCACGCTCCTCGCAACGGGCACCGGCCTCTCCAGTTACGGCACAGAATCGGGAGGAGTAGGCGGCGGGGACTTCAAGAACAGGGATGCCAAAGGGCTCCTCGATCAGCATTTTCACCTTGTCGCGCACGGCACGGTGGGCCCATTTCATAAGGCGGGAGTTCTCCGAGGGAGCCCTCCCCTGCGAGGAGAGATACCGGCCGAGATCCTCGATCACGACCAGATCGACGGGTTCACGGCCAGGAATAAGAGTGTATTCCCCATGATGATCCCCCTCCTGACGTGCTTGAGCTGAGAGGCCGTGGGGCGCGAGCTTCACTCCAAGGGCTTGAGACAGAATCAGGTGAGCCGTCTGATCGACCCGCTGTTCCTTGATCCTGTCGATCTTTTCGAGAAGGTCTCGGCACGGCTCTCCGGAGTCACGACCGGTGTCTGCTCTCCCGAACTTCGCCGGCTTCCCGGCCTCGCGATCAAGGGCCCTGTTGTATCGCAGGAAGAGTCTCCGGAGGTTCTCCATCTGCTCGATTCTCGCGAGGGAGAGTCCCCTCTGTCCCCGCACAGGCGGCTTTGCTCCCTCTCCCCGAGGAATCCTGACGAGATCTCCGTAGGGAGAGTCTCCTCCTCGTTGTTTCCACTGCCAATGATCCTCACGGAGCGGCGCGACACGATTCGCAAGGGCGACAAGATGGGGAAGAATTCCGGAACGATAGGAGGCAAAGGCCGAACCCGCGGCTGATCTGAAGGCGGCAATGTCTCCCGAGTGCAGATTGCCGGCCCATCGCGCAACCTCGTCGTCCTCCCACTGATCAAGTTCTGCGATCAGTTTCTTGATCAGGGAGTCTTTGCGAAGTGGATCGGTTTCCTTCTCCGAATCGAAGCAGGACCAACGGTGGAAGGTCTGGAGACGGCTGAGTCGTCGATTGGCCAGTCTGAGGAGTGCATCGTTCTGTTCGGGATACGATTTCACCAAACGGTCGGTTCCGATCCAGTTCACGGGCTCATCGGCAAGGAGAGCCTTGGCGAGTTCCAAGGACTCTTTCCACTCTTCTTCGGAAGCCATGCGTCCGGTCTTGCCGGAGAGTTCCTGCCCCATGTGCCCATCCTTCCCCCGGGTCATGGCATCCTCTCCCGGTAGCCGGTGCATTCCAGTCTTCAGGATCTCGGCAAACCACTCGCGCTTTCCGTCATGCCCGATGGAACGGACGGGGCGCGGTGTTGCAGGCTTCGTCGCGGTTATCCGGAGAAGCGCCCAGGATCCCGCGGTCCGCTGGCCTAGATCGGTTGCCATCACGGTGAAGCCTTCCGCAATGACGGCAGGATTATCCCACCAAGGGATGACCTTCATCTTCGTGGGATCGGCTGTCCCGGGCCAGTGAATGTGGATGCTCTTGTCCTTGGTGCCGTTTAACTGCCTATCCCAGAGCTTGGCTTTGCCAATTGCCTCTCGCAGTGGTTCGGCATCGATGCTCGCGGCGAAGTTCAGAAGAAACCGGAGAGATCCCGAAGAATCAAAGTCGGGCATGAGCGAGACAGCTGAATCAAATGGGGAAGGATCAGACTTGGATAGTTTGAGACCAAGCGCCTTTGTTACGGGTTGGAGCCAACCATCTTCACTTCCCAACAATCCATCGCGACGAAGCCGGGGAGCTCCGAAACGAAGACGGTATCTCTTTTGCCTGACATCATCACCCTCCGTTGCCATGGATACCTCCAGGCAGTCCAAGCCTTGATATTCGGGTGCAGATTTCCCCGGCATATCGCTGAACATGAAAAGTCTGCGCGAGTACCGAGGCTCTGCCGGTGTCAGATTGATTGCCTCGTCGCATTTCAGATAATCCGCGACGGATTCATGAAGATCGGCCAACCGATGAAGGAAGCGGTTATCCCCAGCCTCCTCTCCCTCTTCAGGGTCTGAGTCCATCCAGAGAGGCCGAAACCTCGGCTCGCAAAGCGTCAGGAACAGCGAGACGGATCCAATGACGGAGAATTTCCCTTCCTTGCCCTGATATTCCTTCACCGCATCCTCAAGATCGGATGCAGATACACCCTCCCCATGTTTGGAAATCAGTTTCTTCCACTCATCCAGAATATCCCGAAGTCCCCGTAGCGAGGCGCGGGTCACGGTCCACCCACCCTCCCGGATCGGAAGACTACCCTCACCGAATGAAAGTTGGTTTATCTCTCCAACGACACTTTCGGAGAGGCCCTGTGTCATCTCCTCCTCCAGATCCCACGCTAGTTTCAAGAGCTCGGGATCAAGTGCTTCGGGAAGCTCGGCCTCCTCGCCCGATTCCTCCTTGGTGGGCTTCCATCCCTTGATCGGAGATCCGATTAGGTAGGCGATTAGACCTTCAAGATCCTGCTTCTTTTCCTCACGCTCCTTGGTTTTGAGCCGGAATTGGTTCAGCGCCTTCAAAGCCTCCTTGAAGGCCGCGATGTCGAATTCTTTCCAGACCGGCTTGCCCGGGTGTGATGGATTCCAGCGAGACAATGCCGTGAAGGCTCGGAATACAAAGCCACGGCTACTGCGCGCCAACTTCACCGGATCGTCCCCGAGTGCGGCAAAATCGATTCCATCCGTCTTTTTTTCGGAGGTATCCGATTTTGATGGCGCTTTGAGGCCGAGTTTTAGGCAAGCGGCTGTTAACCTCGAAGGAAATGCCATGAAGGCTATTATCGAAAAGAGGACATCAAGAGATGGAGGTTTTCGATTGCAGGGAATTTTATATTCCGAGGGAAGTGATTTAACTGATTCTCTCATGACTGCAATTTCGGCCTCGGCATTCGGAATACCTGCAATGGCTGCAGCCAGTCGCTCTGACGGCTTTGCAATCATCTCTGCCAGATGATTAATGGCTTGTATGAGTCGCGTGATAGCTTCTTCTCCCTCATAAAACTCTCCGGGAGAAACTTTGACCATCCATGAGAGATCCATCTCGGAGGCTATTCTCTTTAGATCTTCCAAGTTCGGATCCCCATGCAGCACGACAGCCAACCTGTCTTTCCCTTCACCCGATGCCAGCGAGGATGCACTGTAATCGTAGGTTGCTTTCGAGTCCGAATCGCAGAGTTTCGGAAGATATTCCCTACCGCCTTGCTGAATTCCACTGTCACCCGAGCACTCGTCGAGAACCAGAGCCAGAGCATAGGAGAGAGCTCTCTTGTCGACGGTGTTTCCATCAAGGATCGTGGCATAGGCTTGATCGATCGTCGCCGTTCCATCCAATCCGAGCCATGGAGCCACAGAATCCCTCAAAGATCGAGCACCAGCATGAACTGCATCTGCTTTCGGGAACCTCTCCCACGAGTCGGCGATCCGTTTCGGCAGATCCGTCATAAGGCGATTTGCCCCAACGATCTGCTCCTTGGCCAGTGAGGCCAGCGCCAGGAGGTTGTAGTTCACCGCATCCTGGAAAATCGTGTGATGCCTCCAGAGCGGACAGTTCGATTGATCTTTTCCGAAAGCGAGTGGCTCAAAAGTGCCATCTTCTTTCTTGGCTTCGATCCGGGTGACCCGGCCTTGGTAGATTCGGTTCATGCGTAAGATGTCCTACCAGTAACGGGTTGCACTACATGTGACGAGTTCATTTCTCCCATCCTACCTCCCCATTAAGACACCAAGTGTCCTAGGCCCATCAATTTCTTCAGACTAGGTTTTTCAGTTTCGAAGCCGGACCAGGCATCGCTAAATGGGATCCAAGTATAACTTCTGAGATGAAAAATCAGAGGAGCTTCAACACAAACGGAATGAGTGGTTCGAAATCAGCCCTGTACCCTGAAGCAAGTCCGGCATTGCACCTCATGGCCACTGCGGCAATACAGCAATCCGCGAAGCTTTTGGAGCGGCGCCCAGATTGATTAAAAAGCATCAACCAAGAAATTGGTATCTAGATGGATCACGTGATCCTGAGACTAAAATAGTTAACGCCGAGCCTCGGCTACCGAGTGTTTCCAGACATTGGCCTGTTCGGGTGTCAGATGAAGCTCTTCCTGAAGCTGTTTCCAGGCCTGAAGCGGCGACGAGATGTGTTTTGCAGGGAGAGTGCTTGCCGCAACGGATACGGCTTTCTTGATCGCCTCCCGAGGATCAAGATGCCACGAGGCTGCCAAGGCTTGCAGGGTGGAATCCGCTGCATCATCTAACTCAACTGTCAGAACAGAGGCCATAATCGGAATTTATATCGTTCGTCGTATTGCCGCAACTTATCTATCTCGGCTTAGGATTCTTATTATTACTCAACGATGGCTCACAGTGCCAACGGCACGAACTTCACACTCA
>CAIZIQ010000138.1 GCA_903933015.1 uncultured Spartobacteria bacterium
GCAGACCGACACCTCGATCGGCGATTGGTTTTACAGCACTGGCCAGAAGTACAAGAGCGCCGCCGAGGTGACCGCAATGCTCTGTGACATCGTCAGCAAAAACGGCAACCTGCTCCTCAATATTGTCCAGACCCCGGAGGGAGACCTGGAACCCGACGTGCTGGCCATTGTCGAGGGAATCGGCAAATGGACCGCAATCAACGGGGAAGGCATCTACGCCTCACGCCCTTGGAAAATCTCCAGCGAAAACCCGCCCGTGACAACACCGGCAACATCCCTTGAAAAAATTGGTTTCAATGAAAGGCTCATAAAGTTTTCCGAGAAAAATATCCGCTTCACCACGAGTAAGGACGGCAAGACGCTCTATGCCTTCGTGCTTGGTGAGCCTCAGCAGGAGATCGTGATCAAGGCGCTCGGATCAGCTTCCGGAAAACTCGAAAAACCAATCGCCTCCGTTTCCCTGCTCGGAGGAGGGAGTGACCTTCATTGGAAGCAAACGCCGGAAGCCCTATTTATCCCGAAACCCGCCAAGATCCCGCTCCCCGGGATGCCGCTCGGCTTCAGGATTACCTTCAAGGATTAATCGAACCCACATCTTACCTCATGGAATACCGCACCCTCGGAAAAACAGGCATCAAGGTCTCGAAACTCGCCTTCGGGGGATCCTCTCTCGGCTCCGTCTTCCGCTCCGTTGCAGAGGAGGATGGAATCCGCACCGTTCATACGGCGCTCGATCACGGCATCAACCTGATCGACACCGCCCCCTACTACGGTGCCACGAAGGCAGAAACAGTGTTAGGCAAGGCCCTCAGGGGTGTCGCCCGCGACCGCTATCTGCTGGCCACGAAAGTGGCCCGTTTCGGCCCCGATCTCGGAGACTTCGACTTTTCCGCCGCGCGTGTTGCGAGCAGCATCGAGGAGAGCCTGCAGCGCCTCGGAGTCGATCACTTCGACTTCATTCAGGTTCATGACATGGAGTTCGGAAACATCGACCAGATTGTCAACGAGACCATTCCCGCCCTCCGCGAGGCACGGCGCGAAGGAAAAGCCCGATTCATCGGTATCACCTGCCTCCCCGTCCGCCTTTTCAAGGAAGTGATGGATCAGGTCGATGTCGACCAAATCCAGTCCTACTGCCACTACGGACTCAATGACACCGCACTGGCGGGCATCCTCCCTTACCTGAAGACAAAACAGGTCGGCATCTTTAACTCCGCACCGCTCGCCATGCGCCTGCTTACCCAGCAGGGCGCTCCTGCCTGGCACCCGGCATCCGCAGCAGTGAAAGCGAAGTGCGCCGAAGCAGCCGCCTTCTGCGAGCAGCAGGGAGTCGATCTTGCCAAGCTCGCGCTCCAGTTCTCCGTTGCCCATCCTGATATCCACACGACGATCGTCGGCACGGCCAACCCCGAACGGATTCTCGAGAATATCCGCCAGATTGAGGAACCTCTCGATCAGGCACTCCTCTCCAGGGTTCTCGAGATCCTCAAGCCGATCCATAATGTCACCTGGCCAAGCGGCCGCCCTGAAAACAACTGATTCCCCACGGTCCATTCACCATACCCGATCACCTATCCCCGAAAACCCATGCTCAAATCCGGCATTCTCAACCCCTCGATCCTCTCGCTGATCGCCCGCGTCCGTCACACCAACATACTGGTCATCGCCGACCGCGGTTTTCCCTTCTGGCCCCAGATCGAGACCATCGACATCTCGTTGGTCGATGGCATTCCCACGGTCAACCAGGTCTTGGAGGCACTCCTCCCCGCAGTCGATCTCGGGAAGGCTTATATGGCCCAGCAATTCAAGGAGGTAAACCCCGCAGAAGTTGTTGCCGAACGACAGCGCATCCTGGGAGGAATCGACCTCACCTTTGAGGACCATGAAGCGGCGTTCAAGAAGCGTGTTCCGGGAGCCATCGGTCTTATCCGAACAAGCGACACAACCCACTACTCCAACATCATCCTTGTCTCGGCCTGAGGATCTTGCCGATGCGACTAATCGACCTCTCCCAACCCGTCACCGACGGGGGACCAAATTGCCCCGTCCATCCGCCGATCTCGGCGAAAGTCGTAGCGACTCATGCCAAGGAAAACTGGCACATGGAGA
>CAIZIQ010000139.1 GCA_903933015.1 uncultured Spartobacteria bacterium
AGTACGATTACGATACGCCCCTACCAGTCCGATCGAGAGCATCATCACAACGCAGGGAATCAGCACCGACTGATGATCGATATTATTGTAAGAACCGGTCGCCCTTGATGAGCCAAAATAAAATGCTACCCAGAGAGCAACATCACTGATCGCAAAGAATAGTGCAAAGAGCCACTTCCGTTTTCGCCTCCGGGCAGATTTTCGTTTAGGAAGACTCTGAGAAGCCCGCTCTCCGCAGCTCACGATCTGAGTGGGGACGGAATCAATTCCCTCCCTGGGGAAAACAAGATCAGGTGACTTGGAATGCATGGCGTCGGGGGGAGGCTTTGTGCTTCAATCAAAACCAAACCAACGACTTACGGTAACATTGACTTCAGGACAAGGATATTGACCCCGTCCTACAAAGTTCACCGGCGTATTGGATGAAATCGCTTCTGGCATTGACGGCCTCCAGATAACGGATTCCCCCCTGTGAAAAACCTTTGCCAGAGTTGATACCCAAACGGTAACCCAGAATAGCCTCTGTCAGGCGAGATGGGTCGCCGACCGGAATCACCGCACCGACACCCTGCTCACGGATAACTCTGGCCACCTCGGCATTTTCAGGACCGACAAACAGGCAATGGCGGCCAGTGGCAACCACTCCGTAGAACTTACTGGGTACGACGAGTCCTTCCATTCCGGACCTCATCGTCACCAAATGCAGGTCAGCGGCACCTAGGCTGACTGAGAGCTCCGCCTCGGGTTGACTCTCAATAAATTGGACATTATTCAACCCTCGACGCTCGACCTCCAAACGTAAATTTCCCGCCATGGGTCCCTCTCCGACAAAGAGAAAAAGAATATCACTCTCACCCGATTCCTGAAGCATGAGCGCCGAGTCAAGAATGGTGGCGAACTCATGTGCCCTGCCCATATTACCCGAGTACATGACGAGGAAGGAATTCCCCCATTGATAGCGTTCGCGGAGGCGATTTGGGAGACGTGGGGAGGGAACGATGGTGCGTTCAATGCCCACATTTGGAATGACGCGGATTTTATTGGGGGAAACGCCCCTCACTTTCAGCCGATCAGTCATGCAGCGGCCGACCGATATGATCGCATCATAGTACCTTAGGGAAATGGTGGATAAAAGGCGGATACACCGGGCCATGGTCCCTCCTTTTCGAAAGACACCAACCTCTTCAGCAACTTCAGGATAAAGATCCTGCGCCCAGTGCATCGTTCTCGATCCCTTGAGTACCTTTAATAGAGGCCCGATGACCATCAACATCGGAGGATCCGTCTTCGTTACCACCACATCGTGTCGCGGCAACTGCAAGGCCTTCATGAGCAGAGCGGGGATCATCAATGCGTAACCCAGCGCTCGAAAAATCAGGTTCTTCTTGGAAAAGGGTATCCCGATACGAACGATCCGGATCCCATTACTCACATCCTGCCCTATAGACTCCCGGGTATTGGCTGTGGCAAGTACCGTCACAGCCCAACCGGCGCTCACAAACCCGCTGGCAATATGCTCCAACACTCGTCCAGTGGCCCCTGAATCAGGTGGGTAAACGCGGTTGATAAAGAGAATCGAAGGCATGGGGGCTAGTGGAAAGGCTAAGAGATGAAGGCAAAAAGCTGAACCGAAACATGAAAAAACCCTAAGCGCATGTTTTTTTAGGGCTTCTGTCCCGGATTCCTTGGTTCTCTCTGCAAGATTGGAGAGACTCCGTACAAAACCCAGTATTCCGCAGTCTTGAGTAACTCAATCGCTGCAAACCGGTTCAGATCCGATTGTCCTTCGGGTCTCTTCCACCATCCGATCGAGGCATCCGTCACCCCAAATCGAATATCAGGCATCACCTTTTGGAAGGTGGCCAGAGCACGGCGGGTGTGGAAAGGCGAGGTCACGATCACCGCCGTGTGAACATGAGCCTCCTCCAGCAATGGTTTAAGGAGAGTGGCATTTGTATAGGTTGTCGTCGCCTTGCTTTCCAAAATGATTGCAGAAGCAGGAACCCCTGCAGCGAGGAGCAC
>CAIZIQ010000140.1 GCA_903933015.1 uncultured Spartobacteria bacterium
ATGTCTGGTTTATCTGGAATGGCCCGATAGATCCGGTCGAGACGGTGGAGTTCAAGAACAATGTCGATTCTTGGGGCCTGACCAAGGACAAGTGTCAGGATGCTCCCGTGACACTGCCCGACGGGAGGCATTACCAATGCCTGCGCATCGAGGGAAAATTCTTCCAGCCGTTCACCCTCACGCGATTCCCCCTGGAAAATCACACGCTCTCACTCACCATCGAGGACAACACCTACACCGCAGGGAACATCATCTATAAATTCGACCGACGGGATTCAGGGGTGGATGGGGGCGTGAAGATCCCGGGGTGGAGCATTGGAGAATGGAATGGGGAGGAGTCGGTTCATCACTACCCGACCGACTTCGGTAAATCAGCAAGAGCGGAACGGGCCGCCGACTACAGCTCGGTCACCTACAAAGTCGAGGTCAAGCGTCCCCTGAATTACTTCCTCCTCAAGATGCTCCTACCGCTGATGATCGTTCTGATCGCCAACTGGTCCGCGCTCTTCCTCCATCCCAAGGAACTCCAGACCCGGATGGCCCTCACGGGGACAGCATTGCTGACGGCGGTCTTCCTCCAACAGGCCTACTCCTCAAGCCTCCCCGAGGTGAACTACCTCGTCCTCATGGACAAGGTCTACGTCGTCGCCTACATCCTCATCATCGCCTCACTGATCCAGGAGGTGATTCAGGGATCGATCATGAGACGCGGGCGCGTGGCGGAGGGTGTGAGGGCGCTCTGGATCGATACGACCAGTGTCCTCATCCAGGTTCTCATCTTCGCCGCCTCTCTGGCCCTGATCATCACGAGGACGAAGTAAGGAGGATAGGAGCCACATCGGTCGTTTTTCTGCTAGAACAGGTATTGGAATTTTCGCCTCCGCACGGACGTAGAAATCCGATCCCTTTCCCTTTACAGGGTTAAACCGGTCGACAGTAACTCACTCCATCCTGGCAGGGTGAGATTGACAGAAATGCCCTCGGTCATTCCCGTCGGGCCGTCATGATCGGCGGGCATCTGAAACCCGGGAGAAGGAGGTCGGATCCTTCTCCCGGATTTTTATTAATTGAACTGATAATCGAACTTGTCGTCCTTGGCAGTGACGTGGACTTTCTCGATCTTTCCTCCGTCCATCATCTGCTTGAGGAATTGCTCACTGATCTCCGGCAGCAAGGTCTGCGTGAGGATGGCGTCAATGGCGCGACCACCGCTCTCGATTTCGGTGCAACGGCTGGCCACGAGGCTTATCAGGGAGTCGTCGTAGGTCATCGGGACGTCATAGTTGGCGGTGACGCGCTTCTGGATGCGGCTGAGCTGAAGCTTGATGATGAGCTTGAGCATCTCGTCGCTGAGCGGATAGTACGGGATCACCACGAGTCGGCCGAGGAGGGCAGCCGGGAATGTCTTCAATAACTGCGGACGCAGCGCCTGGGCAATCCCCTCGGGTGTCGGCTTCATCTCGGGGTCCTTGCAGAGATTGATGATCAGGTCGCTGCCGACATTGGTCGTGAGCAGGATGACGGTGTTCTTGAAGTCGATCACACGTCCCTCACCATCCTCCATGTTCCCCTTGTCGAAGACCTGGAAGAAGAGTTCGTGAACGTCCTTGTGTGCCTTCTCGATCTCATCGAGGAGGATGACGCTGTAGGGACGGCGCCGGACCGCCTCGGTGAGGACACCACCCTCGCCATATCCCACGTATCCCGGAGGCGATCCCTTGAGTGTGGAGACGGTGTGGGCCTCCTGGAACTCGCTCATGTTGATGGTGATCATGTTGGACTCACCGCCATACATGGCCTCGGCGATGGCAAGTGCGGTCTCGGTCTTTCCCACACCGCTGGGACCGGCAAGCATGAAGACGCCGATCGGCTTGGTCGGATTGTCGAGTCCGGCACGGGCGGTCTGAATGCGCTTGGCGATGGTGTCTAGGGCGAAGCGCTGGCCGATGATGCGCTGCTCGAGAGTGTCGGCGAGCTTGAGCACCGCCTGAATCTCGTTCTTGACCATGCGTCCGACGGGAATACCCGTCCAGTCTGCCACGACTGAAGCAACAGCCTGCTTGTCCACGCGCTGAAGGACGAGCGGGGTATCACCCTGAACTTCGGCGAGTTGCTCCGAAAGACTCTTCAGTTCCGCAAGCATCTTCTCGCGCTCCTCGGGGGTGATGTCCGCGGTGAGCTTTGCCCCGGATGCTTCCGGAGCGGAGGCGGGCTTGTCGGATTTCGACTTCGCATCGGGTGTCTCGACACCTCCCTCTAGCTTCTGAGTGATGGCCGTGATCTTGGAGACGAGATCACTCTCGCTCTTCCACTTCTTCTCAAGGCCGTCGAGACGGACCTTTTCCTCCTCAATACTCTTGATCAATGCGGCCTGTTTCTTCTCGTGGTCCTCGCCGATCTGTGTCTCGCGTCCGAGGATCTCCTGTTCGACTCGGAGATTCTCAATCCGGCGCCTGCTGTCCTCAACCTGCGCAGGGATGCCGTGAAGGCTGATGGCAACGCGTGCACAGGCGGTGTCTATGAGACTGACGGCCTTGTCGGGCAACTGGCGTGCGGGGATGTAGCGGTGAGAGAGCTGAGCTGCGGCCTCCAGGGCCTCGTCGAGGACGTCGACCTTGTGGTGCTTCTCGAGTACCGGCATCAAACCACGGATCATGACGACAGTCTTCTCCTCGGTTGGTTCCTCAACCTTGATGACCTGGAAGCGGCGGGTGAGCGCAGGATCCTTCTCGAAGTATTTCTTGTACTCGGCCCAGGTGGTTGCTGCGATGGTCCTGAGGGTGCCGCGCGCGAGGGCGGGCTTGAGTAGATTGGCAGCATCCCCCTGTCCTGCGGCCCCACCCGCTCCGATTAGGGTGTGGGCTTCGTCGATGAAGAGGATGATCGGTGTTGGTGAAGACTGGACTTCCTCGATGACCTGCTTGAGTCGGTTCTCGAACTCGCCTTTTACCCCGGCTCCGGCCTGAAGCAGTCCCAGGTCGAGGCTGCGGAGAACGACGTTCTTCATGGCGGGAGGGACGTCTCCCGCCGCGATGCGGAGTGCGAAGCCCTCGACGACAGCGGTCTTTCCGACACCCGCCTCACCGGTAAGGATGGGGTTGTTCTGTCGACGGCGCATCAGGATGTCGACGATCTGGCGCATTTCATCGTCACGGCCAAGGACGGGATCGATCTCCCCCTTGCGGGCACGCTCGGTGAGATCAACGGTGAACTTGGCGAGAGCCTCCTGCTTGCCAAGGGCTGCTGGCGCAGCCCCTCCACCTCCGGATGCTCCAGCAGCGACGCTCTGAATCGGGGCGGCAGACTGGTCCTCGGGTGAGCCGGAGGTGATCTCGGCGTAGTCGTTACAGAGCGCCTCGATGGATATCTTGCGGAACTCGGGCGAGATACCGGGCAGGATCGCGGTGAGTCCGGGGGTCTTCATCAGGCCGATCACGATGTGACCGGTGCGGACCACACTCTGACCGAACAGGAGACTGGCATAGACCCATCCGCGCTCGACGGCCTGCTCAAGGTGCGGGGAGATGTCGGAGATCGAGGTAGCTCCACGCGGGAGCTTGTCGAGATTCGCCGTAAGATCAGCGGCTAGACGGGAGGCATCGATACCGTAGGCCCGGATAATGCGGTGGAGGTCGGAATCCGGGAGTTGGAGGACCTGGTTGAGCCAGTGGGTGAGCTCGATGTTTGGATTGCCACGCATCTTGCAGAAGGTGGCAGCGCTCTCCACGGCCTGATAGGCGATGGGATCGAGTTTGCCGAATAGGACGGATCTGCGGATTTCACTCATGGTGTGTCGGGTGTTGTTGGGATGGAGTCGAGGGGATTACTGATGATGAGATCTCCGGCATCGGACGTGAAGGGAAGACTTTTCAACCAGGATGTCCTGCCAAGCATGGTTCCCGATCCAAGGATGGTGGAAGGCACTTCTCCCGCCTTGAGGATGAGTTGGACATCCCAGAAAAACTGATTGCCGGTATAGAAAATAATCCAGTCTGCAAGGCGCTTCAGAGACTCACCACCTGGAAGAAAGTCGCGAAATCTTGCGGAATCCATCGCCCCCAGACGCAGGCGGAACCTGTTCTGACCATCCCACTGGTGGCTTCCTAGGATGGCGCTGCATCCGAGGATAGCGTTCTCTCTGGTAACACCCAGGCGTGTCCTTAACTCCACGGGGATGCCGATCCAATGACCGAAGAAGGACTGTATCGATGCAGGCACTGAAAAATAGTCGCCCAGAATGTCCTCGAGTCCCGCGGCGGATCGGGTCTGGAAGGCAAGGCGTCCGGAATAATACAGCTTTGCCCGGTCGGGAACCGAGTCACGGTTCCAGAGAGACCTCTCCCCGAACCCGAAAAAGCTCCCGATGTAATCGGCAAACCGGGAGGTGGCGGGACGGTCGTAGTCTGCGGATTTCTGGCAGACGGCCCACGCCCGGTAGAAAAACGAGATCATCCGATGGTGGAAGACATTCAGGAACGAGACAAGCGTGGTGTCGTGTTCGTTCTGACTCCGGTCGATGGCATGCATCGTGTAAGGGAGAGGAAGGGGCCCATTGGCTCCAAGAAGCCCGAAGAACCGGACACTAAGCTTGGGCCTTGGATCGGAAGCCTCCTGGGAGAACTCACCAAGCGTGGAGGAGGCGAACCCCATCTCCGTCTTCTGCGTGAACTGGACTGAATCCTGGGCTGGAAGATCAGATTCCCCAATCTTGGGGAGATCCTTCCTCTCGTTCTCCATCACGCGAAGAGCCCTGAAGAAATCGAATTTCCATGGCTCAGACCTGAGCTTTTCGACTGTGTCCGCGATCATAGCGTGCAACGGGTTCCTATCCTGGCGGGCCAGCGGATGATTTCCCCGCGCTGAGTGCTGCAGATCACTGTCTCGGTGAAGGAATTGATCGTGACATGTTTTGCAAAGAAGTGGTCGAGGACCATGCCGAGGATGAAGATCCCGGTCCCGACAAAGTTGTCATCATCGAGTGTGACCGTGATCTCGATACCCCTTACAAAACTGACGATGCCGAGCGCAGGGATGCGCCTGAGGATCGGCCTTGAACTGACGGAGCGTACTCCCTCGATCTGCTTTTTCAGTCCCGAATCGTGGGGATCGACATAGAGACCAAGAATCTCGCGGAGTCCGCTCGCCCCGTTGTTGTCGGGGGCGTCGATCATGGAGAGGTAGTTGAGGGAAAGATGACTGATAAGTCTCCATGTCGTCTCACCCATGGCAAAAGAAGGACGCGGCGTGGTGGGGCCAGTGATGCACTGGATAAGCTTCACCGGACCATTGATCTCATCCAGAAACTCGGCGGAACTCGATCCTTTCCCCATGATGATGGGAAGGTGCCTATTGGTACAAAGCGCAGTGATTCCGAGTTGCTGGAGATCGGAGGAGTGCGGAGCAGAGGATGCATCCACCAGGGAGAGAAAGACCTCACTACCGGCATAGGAGGAAATCTTTCCATACTTCTTTTCGTTCTCGCTGGGTGTGCGCTCGATCCGATTGACGGTAAAGAAGGCGTCGGCCGCGGAGTCCTTGTCCTTGGCCTTGTAGAATGGGAGGAAATCCTGGTGAATGTCTGCGGTGGAACCGTAACCTGTCACCGCCTTAACCGTATGGACCTCGAAATCGAGCGGGCGGGCACGGTCGGGAACGACATGGTACTCGGAGAAGCGATCGCACAAGTTGATGCGGTCTGTGTGTTTCTCAAAGAGGTTAAGGGCCGGCGTGCTGTAGAGGTCGAAGAGACTCTCGCTGACCACGGTCGAGACGTCGGGTTCGGCTTTGCCGAGTGTGATGGCCACTTCAAGCGTCTTTCCGGTGAAGTCGCCGAGCAGATTCCGAAAACCGCTGAGCTGAAGGAAGAGGAACCGCTGCGGCAGGGAAAAATACTCCATCAGCAGGCGGTAACCCTCGAAGGTCGTGGGACTTGGCGGGAGTAGGGACGAATTGTTATCCATCCCGAGTGGTGCGAGACAACCCTCTGGGAGAGCCTGCCATTTCCTACTCGCGGTCTTGGACTGAGGATCGCGAATCCACACACCCTTACCCTGGGTGAGGATGTGCTCGAAGACCTTTGCGGGAAGTTCGTCGGCACCACG
>CAIZIQ010000141.1 GCA_903933015.1 uncultured Spartobacteria bacterium
CTGCAGCAATCCCAAGAATTAAAAATTCCAAAAGCCGATCATCTTTTCTGGAACGACGGCTCAGAACAAAGCCTGAAACTTCAGGTCCAATATTTTGTCGATACCATAGCCCTGAAATGAAGCCAACGTCTGAAAAAGATCCCTCCGAAGGCATCGATTACGTGGAATCCGATCGTGCGGAGGCTTGCCCACCTGCTCCGCTAGACCTCAATTTCCTGCATCGTTTAAGTCATGCAGAACTGCTGAAGACAGCTTCTGAAAACAATCTGTCCGTCTACCGCGACTCATCACGGCATCACCTGACACTCGATCTGGCCCGGGACCAACTTAAACGGGGTGGCCTGCTCTCCGCCGAGGGGGTTCTTGAATTTGCACCCGATGCTCCCATCGTGAGATGGCCGCAGTTTAATTTCCAACCGACCCCCTGTGATGTCGTGCTGCCGGTCTCCCTACTCCGTCAGTATGAGCTTCGCCCGGGACTCAGGATTTCGGGTACGGTACGCATGCAGTCGGAGCGGCGATTGGCCATCGAAACCCTTACCTCCATCGAGGGGATTCCCGTGGAAGAATGGAAGAGCCCTACCGAGTTTGACAGGCTCACTGCCATGTTTCCCAATAGGCGCCTCTATCTGGAACAGCCCGGCACGACCAATATCACCGCCCGCGCGGTCGATCTCATCGCTCCACTCGGCATGGGACAGCGAGGCCTGATTGTGGCCCCTCCCAGAGTCGGTAAAACGATGATGCTTAAAAGCCTGGCGCTTGCAATACGGGCCAACCATCCCGATGTCCATCTCATGCTGCTGCTGGTGGATGAACGACCTGAGGAGGTAACGGATCTTCGCCGTTCCCTTGACTGTGATATCTTCAGTTCCACTTTTGATGAACCGACTTCGCGTCATGTCCAGGTTGCAGAGATGGTATCCGAACGGTCGAAGCGTCTCGTCGAACTCGGAAAGGATGTCGTCATTCTGGTCGACAGCATCACCCGCCTCTCGCGCGGCTATAACAATAATGTGAAGGGCAAAGGGCGCACCATGAGCGGAGGTGTTGATACCGCGGCGATGGCACGACCCAAGAAATTCTTTGGCTCCGCCCGCAATGTCGAGGAGGGGGGAAGTCTCACCATCCTGGCAACTGCTTTGGTGGAGACTCATAGCCGGATGGATGACCTGATCTTTGAGGAATACAAGGGCACCGGGAACATGGAGATCTACCTCGACCGCTCGATCATGGAACAACGTATCTTCCCGGCCATCCATATCACCAAATCGGGAACACGGCGCGAGGAACTCCTCTATCACCCCGACGAATACGATCGAGTGCTCCAACTGCGACGCCAGTTGATGGATCTTCCCGCCTCGGAAGGGATGCAGATCCTCGCTCTCAATCTCGAGACGACAAAAACCAATGCAGAGTTGCTCCTCGCTGGATTGAAGGGCTTATAGTAGTTAGCTCTTCAGTTTCCTCACCAAGGCCACACCCCCAGCCAAAACATCACCTTTCTTCCTCTGGAATTGGTGGTGGTATAGGAGGGGTCAGAAGGCGTGATCTGACCAATCCTAAATGAAGGTAGATCCGGCAAATGAGAAAACCGGCAACTCCCCCTCCAAGGTGAGCTAGATGTCCAACTTCCTGTTCTAAGCCAAAAATCCAGAACAAGAATGATCCTCCGATTACCAACCATCCAAGAGTCGCCGCATTCATTCGCACGGGAATGACAAAGAAGATCAATGCCGTGATCCTGAGTCTTGGAAACAAGGTGGCAAACCCCACCAGCAGGGCGCAGACAGCACCGGAAGCCCCGACAAGATCAACGCTTGAGGTTGAGGAGAATGTTTGAAGCAATCCGCCAGCCACAATTCCGCTGAAATAGAGAATCAGATACCACCATCCCCCTAAAAACTCCTCCAAAAGAGGGCCCGTGAACCAGAGGGCCACCATGTTCACAATCAAGTGGAGAAGATTCCCATGAAGAAAGGCATGCGTTACTACTTGCCACCATTGGCCGTGAATCAGGCCCTCTCTGCTCAGCGCCAGAAGTGGAAAGAGGTCACCGTCCAAAAAAAACCGTACACCCTCTTCCATGAAGAAAAGGGCAAGATTGATCCCTAAAAGGATCTCCGTGACGGGTGACTGACGAAAACGTTCCATCCTGCCGCCAATTATACACTTAAAATCAGAAACCTCAGATCATTCAGGCGATCAGAGGGGCAAAGACAGGTAATGCCACCGACTTGACACTGAAGTTCACAGGTAGATAACCGGACATCTCTCCATCAAGTTCAAAGGGAACAATCCCCTCGGAGCTCAAGGAAATCTCCCCTGTCTGAAAATATTCCACATCACTGAGTTCCTCCTGCTGACCTACCAGGATGGCATGCATATACCGAAGAAGATCCCAAGGACTCTGATTTCGGAATACTAGAACATCCAGCAGTCCATCGATCGGGGATCCCTTTCTGAACATTTTGAACGGACCCCCGTAGAAACGTCCGTTTCCCAGAAGCACGAACGAGCCAACCCGTTCCTTTCCATCGTCACTCCGCAGAGTAATCGGGGATGGTTTCTGTCCCGCAATCTGGGCCAGTGATAGAAGGTAACTCAGGGGACCGAGAGCCTTCTTGGATTCTCTTGTGGTCCGGCGCACCACTTCGGCATCGAGCCCGGCCCCCGCCAATTGGACAAAACAACGCGTGAACTCAGGCGTCTTGCACAGGGGAAGATCCAGCCTGCGAACCGATCCACTCCGAATCACCTCCCATGCTTTTTCCAGCGAGTTCAAGGGGATACCAAGTTCCACGGCAAAGACATTCATCGTTCCCACCGGAAGGATCCCGAGCACGGTTTCCGGAGAACCGGCTGAGACAATCCCGTTCACCACCTCATTGACGGTGCCATCCCCCCCCGCGGCGATAATGGCAGTGTACCCCTCTTCCACGGCTGCGCGGGCAACCCTCTCGGCATCACCCGGCATCGTCGTCTCACGGATCGAAGCGCCTGTGCACACTTCCCGCAGACGGTCATGCAGCCGTGCGGCTTTTTCGCTGCGGGCAGCGGGATTGAGGATGATCAGGGAATTCTTCATACTTCACAATTACGACAGGCCTTCTAACTTGTTCGTGTGCGAACAATTGCCAAGCCCATTCTTCTCCTTGTGGTGATTCTTCTCGCGGTCTTCGCTACGGTGACTCTTTGCCTGAACCTCTACCTCCAGTCTCAGGGAGGACGCAATCTTCTGAATCGGGAGCTCTCCGGAATGACAGGCACCCCTGTCTCAATTCACGGTATCCTTGGGCTTCCGGTTCTCGGAATCAGACTCAACGGGGTCACTGCGTTTGAGGATCCTTCGCATCCGCTCCTCTCTGTGGAGAGCATTACTCTCCATCCTGATTATCTAAATCTGCTTCATGGGCGACTTGTGATCGAGAAAATCCAGCTCAATCATCCCGTGGTCCATCTCACGCTTGGAAAAAACCCTGAAATACCATCCTCCACCGCAGTCGGCTCTTTCGGAACAGCAGCACAGTCGATCCCTTCCGTTGGAGAAACTCCCCCTCCCTCCGCCCCCTCATCAGCCCCCTCTGTCGCCATCCATTCCCAAGCAATCACTCCTCATGGAGATTTTTTACGCTCCCTCTCGATCATCAACGGGGAATTCACACTGCTGAATGAAAACGGAACGCGGGCCATTTCGTTGAACGGGATCGATCTGAATGCCAGCTCCCACCCGATTGAAGGATGGCATGGAACCGTCCAAGCCACTCAGTCCGTGTTGGCCGATCATCTGATCATTCATCGGATCAGTTCGTCGCTACGGCTTTCCAGTGACTTCTCCAAACTGGAGTGCGAACCGATCCAAGCAACGTTGGGAGGAGGGGCACTCAAAGGAACCGCCACCTTCACATGGAATCCCGCGCAACCTGCCTACTCGGTTTCCCTTAAGCTTGATCAGGCCACCATCCCAAAACTTCTCACCGATGCGACATTTGCTCCTTCATCCGCGGAAGGAAAGGTCTCAGGGAATCTGAATCTCTCGGGAATTGCCGGACAGGGAGCCTCGATGCAGGGCAATGGTTCTCTTCTCTGCACCGATGCCGTCATCCAACCGGTCGACTTCCTCAAGCAAATCGGCCAACTCTTGAGTATCGAGGAACTTCAGGTGCTGAGGCTTGCCGAAGGTAAGTGCATTTTCCACATCGATGCGGGTCATGTGCTCATCGACGACCTCTTTCTTCGCTCGGAAAATCTGATTCTCTCTGCCAAAG
>CAIZIQ010000142.1 GCA_903933015.1 uncultured Spartobacteria bacterium
CCGCACGTTGCTATCCAAGGCTGCGGAGATAGTGCCCCTTGATATCCTGAAACACGAGGATCTGAAGGGCCCCACCAGTCTCGAGGCTCTTGACCTGAAGTTGCCGAGGCGCTCGATCACGGTGACGGCGGGAAAGATTCGGA
Organism: uncultured Spartobacteria bacterium; assembly: GCA_903933015.1. Lineage (GTDB taxonomy): Bacteria > Verrucomicrobiota > Verrucomicrobiia > Chthoniobacterales > UBA6821 > UBA6821. The sequence continues at coordinate 144 of CAIZIQ010000142.1, forward strand.
CGCTTTCGGTGGGGATCCCGGGGCCTGCTGCTGGCCAACTCTATGCTCGGATTGATTCGGCCAAGGAAGCGTTGCTGATCCCCTCGGGAATCGAGGTTCTGGCTTTCCGTCCCGAAGAGGCGTTCAGGGATCCGCGACTGACGTCATTCTCCTCGGATCGCCTCAATGATATCACCCTTACCAAAAAGGGAGGAGTGCAGCAGATATCGCTCAGGAAGGATTCCTTGGGTTGGAACCTCCTCAGCCCCGTTTCCGCGCAAGCTGATCAACGGGCTGCCTTGGCGTGGGCCGATGGCCTGCTCTCCGCCAAAATTGACCGATGGATGCCTCCTGGAACAGATCCCGCGACTTGCGGTCTGGATGCCCCCTCCGCACTGGTGCTTGCACGCGGGGAGGGGGATAGGAATCCGCTTGTGATCACCATCGGAGCCCCGGTTCCCGAGGCGCCGGACAAGTTCTATGTGCGGTGCAGCGATCGGCCCGGAATTTGCGTCGTTTCCGGACTCGACTCCTTGTTGCAGGTGAGCGCTTCTAACTTGCGCTCCAAGCAGATCAAGCATGTCGAACTCGATGCAATCGACAAAGTGCAGATCATCCAACCGAGCGGTGCGGGTTCCGCGATGAATTCGCAGAAGAGCCTTCTTCTGGAAAGAAAAGCAGGAAGCGATGATTGGGAGGTTCGGGCCGGGGGAACGGGGATACTCCCGGGGAGTCAGGTCCGCGCGTGGTACGAAGGACTGATGGCGACCTCTTGCCGGGGATTTGAAGCCGCGACACCTGAAAAGATCCAACTGCGCGGCCTCAATGTCCCCACGGAGATACGGCTTGTCGCCCGGCTCAGCGAGAATACGGCCGAAGAGAATGCCGGAGAGATGGTGCTCGGCGATTATTTTCTGGGAACGGCGAGCAACGGTGTCGTGGCTCTGCGTGAGGGAAGCTCCCCTGAACTGATGATCATGCCTGAAAGCGTACTGGAGCCTCTCATCAAGTCGCCCGGATCCTCCCCTGCTCCCGAGTCGGTTGTTGCTCCGGTGAAATAATCCGGATTAGCCTTAAACTTTTATCCTTTCCATTCCATGACCTCCGCCGAGATCCGTGCCTCGTTCCTCGATTTTTTCCGCAGTAAGCAACACACCCTCGTGACCTCCTCGAGTCTGCTTCCTGATTCCCCCAACCTTCTCTTCACGAATGCCGGGATGAATCAGTTCGTTCCGATATTTCTGGGTACCACGCCCTGCCCCTTCACCCCTCCTCGTGCAGCCGACACGCAAAAATGCATCCGTGCCGGAGGAAAACACAATGATCTCGAGGATGTTGGGCTCGACACGTACCATCACACCTTCTTTGAGATGCTCGGCAACTGGTCGTTCGGCGACTATTTCAAGAAGGAAGCGATTGCTTGGTCCTGGGAGCTTCTTGTGGATCGCTGGGGATTTCCGCCAGAGCGTCTCTATGCCACGGTTTACAGTCCAGGTGAGGGGGATCCCGCTGCCTTCGACGCCGAGGCTCACGGTTTCTGGTCAGAGTTTTTCCGATCCAAGGGGCTTGATCCCGCCATCCATGTCGTCCCCGGCAACAAGAAAGATAATTTCTGGATGATGGGTGAGACCGGTCCCTGCGGTCCCTGCTCGGAGCTTCATATCGACCTCACACCTGCCGGTGATACGAAGGGTGCTCTGGTCAATAAGGGGAGTGCCGAATGTATCGAGATCTGGAATCTCGTTTTCATCCAGTTCAACGCCAATCCGGACGGCAGTTTCGTTCCGCTCCCTGCCTGTCATGTCGATACCGGTATGGGGTTTGAGCGTGTCTGCTCGGTCATGCAGGGAACCAAGGGATTCAAGGAATTCGGCAACGTTGTCATCTCCAACTATGAGACGGATCTTTTTCGCCCGATTTTTGAGGCCATCGGAGCCCTCTGCGGCCGTCGCTATGGTTCCACGTTGCCGCAGCCATCGGGCGATGGTGCCGTCATGCCCGTGACCGATCAGGAAAAAGAGGATGTGGCTTTCCGCGTCATTGCGGATCATCTGCGCACCCTCGGGTTCGCCATCGCCGACGGGATTCAGCCTGGCAATGCCGAGCGCCACTATGTGCTGCGCCGTATCCTGCGGCGCGCCGTGCGGTACGGGCGCACGCTCGGATTCACCGCACCGTTCTTGCACAAGCTGGCCCCCGTGCTTGCAACTGTCATGGGGGATGCGTTCCCCGAGGTTCGCACCAAGGAGGCATTGATTGCCGAGACCCTGAAGCGCGAGGAGGAGGCCTTTCACAAGACTCTCGACAAGGGATTGGCGCTATTCGAGGCCGAGGCCACGAAGGGTAAGGGGATCTCTGGCGAGGTGGCTTTCCGTCTCTACGACGAGCAGGGATTCCCTCTCGATCTGACGGAACTCCTGGCGCGCGAACGCGGCCTTCCGGTCGATCATTCCGGCTTTGAAGCCCTGATGCAGCAGCAGAGGGAGAGGGCCCGTGCCGCGCAGAAAAAAGAAATCATCAGCATCTCCTCGCTCGAGACCACAACGCCGACAACCTTCACGGGCTTTGAAGCAGTGGAGACTGCGGCCTCCATCCTGGAGGTCCTCCGGGTGAAGGATCGCACCGCTGTCATTCTCGACCGCTCCGTCTGCTATGCCGAAATGGGTGGTCAGGTGGGAGACACGGGATCTTTGGATGCAGGCGGATCCCTCTGGCGGATTTCCGACACCCAGAAAAACGGCCCCACCTGGCTTCATTTCATCGAACTCGCGGAGGGTGAAGAGGCCCCGGTTGCCGGATCGACGGTCACGCTCTCGTTGGACTTGGCCCGTCGTGCAGCGATCCAGCGGCACCATACGGTGACCCATCTTCTCCACTGGGCACTCCGGGAGACCCTTGGCGAAACAGTAGCGCAGAAGGGATCTTTCGTCGGCCCCGAAAAACTCAGCTTTGATTTTTCAAGCTCCGCCCTGACACCCGCCCAGGTGGCCAGAGTCGAACATTTGGTGAACGAGCGTATCTTGGAAAACTCTTCGGTCAGTTGGCAGGAGTTGCCTTATTCCGAGGTGAAGGGACGCCCGGGAATTCTACAGTTCTTCGGTGACAAATACGGCGATATCGTGCGCGTCGTGCAGATCGGGGGAGCTCCCGGTTCGCTTGACGGCTACTCCATGGAACTCTGTGGAGGCACTCACGTGCGTGGCACGGGAGAGATCGGCCTTTTCCGAATCGTGAGCGAGGCTGCCGTCGCCGCCGGAACGCGACGTATCGAGGCGGTTGCTGGGTTGGAGGCCCGATTGGCAGCAAGAAGCGACGCAGAGCGTCTCCAGGGGGTGGCCTCCCGCCTGGGAGCACCGCTGGCCGAGGTTGAGAAGAAGCTTGAATCGACTCTCGCTCGCCAAAAAGAACTGGAAAAGGAACTTGAGGCTTTCCGTCAGCGCGAAGCTGCGGGGCTGGCCAAGGAACTCCTGGGCAGAGCCTCCTTGGGGACCATTCCCTCAATCGTGGAGGAAGTTCAGGGAGCCGATGGCAATGCGCTGCAAGCCGCTGCCGATGCCTTGAAGTCAACATTCGACGGGATCATTTTTCTGGCTGGAGTCTCCGCGGGTGCCGTTTCACTCGTGGCGGTTGTCGGGAAGGCCCACCAGGCAACGCTTCCCGCAGGCAAGCTGATTGCCACGGTCGCTCCTTTGGTCGGAGGCAAAGGGGGAGGAAAGCCCGACAGCGCTCGTGGAGGCGGACGCGATGGATCGGCGCTTGCTGCCGCTCTGGAGAAGGTCCGCGAACTGATCGCCTCCGGAAAGATTTAGAGGCGTATCCTGCCGTTCCCGGATCACCGCTTTTCAGCGGCGTGATTTCAGAGTTATTTAAACCGATCTAGCTCTTCGCGTACGAGGACTCAACCTTGTGCGCAACGTCCCGGTAGCCGTAATCCACCTCGTAGATCTGCTTGAAGCAATCAATGGATTTTTCCCGCTCACCCGTCGCCTCGTAAACGGTGCCAAGGACATAGAGGAGATCTTTTTTGACGGCATCCATGGCCGTCAATTCTGAGACCGCATCGGAGAGTGTCTTGGCGGCAAGGTCGTTCATGTTGCGGGAGACATAACACTGGCCGAGTTTTCCCATAGCCTTGATGCGCACGCTGGGATTGGAGCGTGCCCGCTGGAAGTGCCCGATGGCTTCCTGGGGTTCTCCGGCATCCATGAGGGCGATACCCAGCTCATAGTGGGCAAGAAGATCGGTGGGATTTCGGTCCACGCGGTCACGTGCCTCCGCGAGAATGAAGGTGGCGCGCTGTTTTTTGAGTTCCTCCATCTCCTCACGGTAACGCGGAGCCTCCGGATCGTCGGGTGAAGCCGCAAGGTATTCCTCTCTGGCCTTGTAGGCGCTTTCGATCTGGCTGAGTTGAAGGTCGCTGATCTTGCGAGCGATCGACGGATCGGCCCCGCCCGAAAGACTCAGGACGTAACGGTACCATTCGAGCGCGTTGTCTAACTCATCCTTTTGCTCGTAGAGTTCGGCGATTTTGCGCGATTTATCGACACTATGGGGTTCGGCTTGGACAGCGGCTGAGAGTTCCGCAATGAGGTTGTCGATCATCTCCTCACTCTTGACCACGCGGTTCTGCTGCTCAAGGGAGACGGCCTGTTCCTTGTCCTTGATGAGGTCACGGTAGCTGCCGGCCACTTCCCATCCCCCCTGCTGCACTGACTGAGCGGCGGAGGCATCCTTGCTCCCCTTGATGGCGACCATATCGTTCGGATTGATCGCCAGGATCCTATTGTACAGATCCACTGCACGGGATGGATCCCTGGGGCGTCCTTCCTCATCCTTGTCCATGCAGAACGAGGCAAAACGGTCGAGTTGCACCTTGTCCTTGGGATTGCCCTCAAGAATTGTCTCGAAGGCGAAGAAGGCGAGTTCCTTGAGAGGTGGTTGCGACTTCAGCGCGGCTTCCTGAAGCATGTTGTTTGCCTGGATGTTATAAGGATCGTCCGCAAGGATTTCCTCAAGCGCAGGCAGCAGGGCGGCAAGATCGTTTTTTTTCAGCAGGCCCGATGCCTTCATCAGCGAAATGGAGGATCCCCCACCAAGCCCCGAAAAGAAGCCCTTCTTGGTGATCTTTGATTTTTCGACCGCTGCTTTACGGGCCAGTCTCCGGGCATCGAGAAAGTCCGGGAGGCTTACCAGCAGGCCCTGACAAAGCTGGATCGCGTAGCCATAGTTCTTCAACTCCGTGGCACTGACGGCCTTGAGCCATGACTGCTTCTGTTGAGGGGAGAGATCTTTTTGGGTTTTCAAGGGGTGGATTAGATAGCACTTGAGCCCGAGTCGCGCAAGAGACTCATGACAGGAAGGAGGGGGTCACTTTCAGGGATGCGGATAGCCGGCCTTTCGGTGATATTTTCTGAATTCCTTTCTTCTGTTCGAAGGGAACCGGAGGATTGCTGTCAGGGAGTCCCCAGCATGGCTCGACGCAGAGGAATGGGTCACCATTGCTCCAGAGTGTCAGGAAGGGACACGCACTGTAGTCGCACTCGACCCGGTGGCCCAGGGATGGAGCCTCGAGAACGAATCGTCGTTCCGGAACCTCCGCCAGATCGAGGAGGTAGGAGCCAGGAAGATGCTCCTTGGCAAAAGGCATTTCACCTCCGGCGAACTGGATTTCCTGAATGGTTCCATCAAGGAAATCACCGGGTGCCATCTCACGGCGATAGGTGCCGGGGGGCAGGAGGAGGCGTGCGCTTTCCAGAGAGCCAACAGCAAACCCGGGATGCCAACCGAATGAAAGGCAGACGGGATGATCTTCCTGATTTTCGAAGTGGAAGCTCATCACGAGGGATCCCCCGGCCAATTGGTAGACCAGCTTCATGGCCACTTTGTAGGGATAGGCCTCCGCCGGGATCTCCGAGGGGTCGACGCTATAGGTCAGCGTGCCGGCAGAGAGATCCACCTCGGGATCCTTGAAAAGATGGCTCCGGATGAATCCATGATTGCCACCCTTGAGCGGATGGCCATCGTAGAGCGATTCCTGCTTCCAGAGCCGGTGGACGAAGTATCCCATCACCGTGGCATGGTTGCCCCAGCCGGCCGCCGGCTTCTCAACCTCCCCGTCACGCCACAGAAAGCCATGCCACTCTCCCTTGGCATCGCGACGAGCCAAACTGACAGGCTCCGCGCCGGTCCGGGCGATGGTGAGGCGGATACCTTGATCCGGGGCTTCCAGGGAATCGAGTGCTCCGGTGGGGGAATGAACGGTTTGAAAGAGAAAGGCCATGGGAGATCCCATAGCCTAAGGCAGCGACTGGTGATGGTGAAGAATGAAAGCCCGCGGATCAATACACCCCGTGGAAATCATCCATTGACACTCCCTCCTCTTCCGGACATGCTCTCCGACCCAATTCCTTTAAGACTTTACCGATATGAAGCGCACCTACCAACCTTCCAAGCGCACGCGTAAACGCCAGTTCGGCTTCCGTGCTCGCATGCAGACCAAAGGCGGTCGCGCCATCCTGAGCCGTCGTCGTCAGCGCGGACGCAAGCGTCTGCTCCCGAAGGGGGTCGAGGTTCATTACGCCCGCCACACCCAGGCTTAATCTGCCGCGTTCCTCGCGCCTGCGCGCGGGTTACCAGCATGCAAAGGTCCGCTCCGCGGGCCTTTCGTTTCACGGGACTTATTTCCGCATGGGTCTCCTTTTGGAACAAGAGACCTGCACGCAGGGTTCCGTTGTTGTTTCACGTCGTGTCGGAGATGCCGTCGTTCGCAACAGGGTGAAACGACGCTTGCGTGAAATCTACCGGCATGAGTTGCCGGGTCTTAAGACCGGTCTCTGGATTGTCATCACGGCCAAACCATCGGCTGCAACAGCCTCCATGGAATCTCTCCGCTCGGAATGGTTGCGTCTTGGCTCGCGGCTCTCTATTTTCGCGAACTCATAACAAGCCTGACCCGATGGCATTCCTTCTATGCATTCCAATCCACCTCTACAGGTGGCTGATTTCCCCGCTGTTGCATGCGCTCTGCGGTGGAAGCGGATGCGGATGCCGGTTTCACCCGAGTTGTTCAACCTATGCCATCGAGTCATTGAAGCGCCATGGAGCTCTTCAGGGGTCCCTGCTATCACTCCGCCGCATCGCCAAATGCCATCCTTGGGGATCAGGAGGATTCGACCCCGTACCCTATCCCAAACCTTCAGCCACTTCAGCCTTTAGCATTTAGCCTCAACATCTTTTTTCTATGTTCGACCGCACCACTTGGATCGCCATCGCCGTCTCCGTCGCAGGACTTGTCGGCTGGCAATACTACTACTCGAAGGCCTACGCACCCTACATCGCCCAGCAGGCCACTCTCCAGCGTGAGGCCAAGCTGAAATCAGAAGCGGCGAAATCCTCATCGACGGCACCGATTCCAGCAAGCACCCCGCTGGCGACCGTTTCACCACTCCCCGCCGCCATGGCGGTTGCCGGCGCGACGCCAGTCATTCCCGAGATTTCCCAGAAACGCGAGACACTTGATACCAGTCGGGCCGAGTATCTGTTTGCCGCCAACACCGGGGGAATTGAAGCGGTCACCCTTTTCCTGCACCTCGGCGCGAATGAACAGAGTCTCTTTCTGAACAAGGACTCGGGTCTCCCTATCGGAGCTCTCTGCGATACCAAGGGTGCTCCGATCGGTGGCTTCTCCATGGTTGCTGACAAGAAAAAGGAATTCGCCAAGTTCAACCTCAATGCTCCCGGCGGACTCTCCATCACGAAGAGCTTCACCCTGCCGCAGACCATCGGATCACCCGAGGAGTATCTTGTCGGTCTTGATCTGAGCTTCAGCAATACCGGCCCCGCGCCGATATCGCTGCCCGGTTACACCGTGTCCGCCGGAGGTGAAGCCCCCGTCCACATCAAGGATCTCCCGACCTACACTTGCTTTGACTGGTGTCGCGAGGGAAAGATGACTTCGATCAATGTCGGCTGGTTTGATGCGGGAACCATCCCAATCATTGGCATCCAGACCCGTCCTGCACGCGATGTTTACACCCAGTCTGATTCAGGAGTCACTTGGGCCGCTGTCACGAGCCAGTATTTCTGCACCATCGTCACGGCCCCCAAGGGGCAAGCCGGCAGCGGTGTCTGGGCCCGTCGGTTCGAGGCGGTCACTGCAGCCGACTCTCCCAATGGACATGCTGTCAACGGTATCACCGGTGGTCTCGGCACCGGGCCATTCACACTCGCACCGGGACAGAGCATCACTTTCCACTACTCCATCTATGCAGGCCCCAAGGATTTCAATGCCCTTGGCAAGTTGGGCGACGACCAGCAGAAGGTCATGAATTTTGGCATGTTCCACCTCGTCTCCGAGTTCCTGCTCTGGGCCATGAACGCCATCGACCGCGTGACCCACAGCTTCGCTTGGGCGATCATCATCCTAACCATTTTGATCAAGCTTGCCCTCTGGCCTATCCAGAACAAGGCCACCTCCTCGATGAAGCGGATGCAGCTCCTCTCGCCGAAGATGACCGAACTTCGTGAGAAGTATAAGGACGATCCGACCAAGATGAACGAGGAGCTCATGAAGCTCTACAAGCAGTATGGAGTGAATCCCTTCGGCGGCTGTCTCCCGATGTTCGTCCAGATCCCCGTCTTCTTCGGCTTCTATTCGATGCTGGGCAGCGCGATTGAACTCCGCAACAGCCACTTCCTCTGGATTCACGATCTCTCTCAACCCGACACTCTGGGACACTTCATGGGATTCCCGATCAATCTCCTCCCGATCATCATGGCCGGCACCATGGTCTGGCAGATGGCAATCTCGCCGAAGAGCGGCGATGCCACCCAGCAGCGCATGATGTACTTCATGCCGATCATCTTCCTCACCTTCTGCTACAACTACGCATCGGGGCTGGCGCTCTATTGGACAACTCAGAACATTTTTTCTATCGTCCAGTTATACTGGACCCGCAACCAACCACTCCCCACGCTCGAAAAGGTTTCGTTGAAACCCAAGGTTAGCGGTAAAGGTGGAAGCTCCGGGAAGAAACGCTGATCAAACAGACACCCCCTCTGAGTGATGAACCAAACTCCCTCCGAAGTTCTGGATACCATCCTCGGACACCTCGGTTTCGTTGCCGAGATCGAGGAACAACTGCGTGACGGCCACCTGATCCTGCAAATCCGCACGAATGAACCAGATCGTCTGATCGGTCGTCGTGATGAGACCTTGGAGGGGCTCCAGTACCTGGTGAACCGCATCCTTTTTTCGCAGAACAGGGAGGCCCCACGCGTGATCGTGGATGTGGAGCACCACCGCTCCATGCGCGATGATTCCTTCCTCCACCGTATCCAGCAACTGGCGGGGGCCGTGCGTGAAAATGGCCGACCCATTGAGACCGAACCTCTGAACGCCTACGATCGACGCCTCGTCCATCATGCCTTCCGTGAGGATCCGGAACTGGTGACCGAAAGTCCCTCCGGAGAGGAAAAAATCAAGCGCATCACGATTAAGCGGCGCGGGTAGGCTTGGGATTGATCTCAGGCGTACCCTAGCCACTATCTTCTACCAAGTTTACGAACTTCTTCTCCTATAAAGAGAGGGTGCGGTAGTTCTCGCACTGATAAATCCGGATGATCACGGCACGGCCATTCCATGTCACAGGCAGTTCTTTCAGCAGTCCGACGGCGGCGAAGGCTCCCGTAATCGTCTGGGGAAGCTCTTCCTTTGATTCCGTGGTGATGTAGAGAGCATTGTGACCCAGAAAGGGACTGACGGACTTCTCCTCGGTGTAGAGGGGATCTTTCACTCCTGCGGCCACGGCATCTGCATACCCTGGCCAGAGGGCGTACGAGCTGTTGAGGCTCGGTGATTCCACGGCGAAAACCGAGGGGGAACCCGGACGCTCAGGATACTCGATGCGAATCCGATCTCCCAGCAGCGCGGCAATCCCGGGAGTGGAGGCAATCAGAAAGGGCTTTTGTTTCGAGGAATCGATTCGTGTATCCCGCAGAGTGATTGCCGACGTGGCCACATCTCCCAATCCATGCACGCCCAGAGGTGAGGAGAGTGAAGGTGGGATCAACGAGGGGCAGAGCAGGATGAGGGTGCTCACTGTTGCCATGATGCCCCCGAGAATCACTACCAAGACTCTCAGGGTGGTTCCGGAGTAAGCCCAGCGGATCAGGAAGGGAATCAATAATGAGGTGAGGGCTATGAGAAGTCCTTGGGAGAGGGAAAATCCCCCGAGATGAAACGAGTCGAACCCGGTGGCGACACCGCTCCACTGGATCCAGTCGTGGCGGGCATTCCAGGCAAGGGAAGGAACCCATCCGAGCAGCAGCAGCAAGGTGGCGGCAACAATACCCTTCCATGGAAAAGCTTTCATTCCGTGATTTGTGAATCGGAACACCAAGGCCACGGGCAGAAGCAGTCCAACCGGTTGGTAGAAGAGCGTGGCGATAGCCAGCGTGATGCCGAAAAGAGCCCAAGCTGCAAAGGACATCTTATCCGTTTTGCTTCTTGGTTCCGAGGCATGCCAGCCAGCCACCACGGTGAGGAGGATCAGTGCTGCGGAGAGCATCGCGCCGTTCAGAGTGAGAGACGCGATGTTCAGCGGCGGCAAGAGATTTGCCCCCAGAACCGACCAGAGTGCCACTGCCGGCCGGTGGGGGGCCACACGACGGGCAATCGACCAGACTCCCCACGAGAGGGGAAGCGCCGCAAGGGGGGAGATCCACCGCAGGAATGAAATGCCTGATACCCCCAGAAAATGAAGAAACGAGAGGAGGAGCGGAGTGCCGGCCGGTCCCTCCACATAGCCGCCCGTCGGGTGCGAGGCGCAGACCGAGAGAAGGGCTTCACCCTCATTGAGGGCGCCGCCAGTTGCCACCGTGATGCGGAGTGCGGTCAGGGCAAGAATGGCACCACCAAGCATGATTCCCTGGCTCGGTCGTATGGAGGTGGGCTTCTTGGTATTCACGGAATCATTGTTCCCTTAGGCATTGCTTTTAAGGAGCGAAGGATAAGCGGATGCCAGGCGTGGCACGATTTTTACTGCGTAGCGCCTCCAGAAAAATTCCAGAAGGTAGACTGCCAACCATCCGCCGAGGATCCCCAGCAGGATGCCGGCGAGAACATCCAAGGGCCAATGGGATCCCGTATAAATCCGGGAGTAACAGATGATGATCGCGACCGGCAGGTAGATCCATCCGCGACGCCGATAGAAAAGAATCAGGACGGTTGCCACGGCCATGTTGTTGGCGGCATGACCCGAGGGGAAGGAGCGTCCCTCGGAGGGGCGCTCCGCGGTGAGCATGCCCGGGAATTCGGGCAGATCACTGCCTTGCGGATAGGTGACCACGGGAGTGGAGAGGATGCCTAACACGCGGGGCAAGTGGTTCGGAGGCGCTCCGAGAGTGACCATGCGTACGCCAGGTTCGACCTGGCTCGGTCGTGGACGATTGGCCGTGTGTTTGAGAAGATTTACTCCGATCCCATCACTGAGTCCGATCGCGAGACCGGCAGCCAGCAGCATGGCCCGGAATTTGAAATCACCGAAAAGTGCCCCGAGAACCAGCAGCAGGATCAGCCAGGGAGCCCAGGCTCCAAAGTCGGAGACAAACGAAAGGACCCTATCGGCCCAGGGTGTGTTCCAAGTGCGGTTAATGAGGATCTCAAGCTGCTGGTCCATGACTGATTCAGGAACAAGGCAATCTGAAGGTCACGGTCAAATCCCCTTATTCCTGTTGGCCAATCGAGGGGTTCACACGTACTCCCGTTGGCGAACCGGTAAGGGGGACCGAGGAGGTGCTGGGATGAAGGAAGGAACCAGAGGGTTGAGAGCGTTTGGCATTGTTGCGGTCCCTCTCGTAGAGATTCAACCCCTTGCGCATGAGCGCGAAGGTGTTGTTGTCCCCGTAATACTTCCATGGGCCGTCGGGAACGCTGGAGGCATCCACGAACTTCCAGTCGCAGATGTCGTTTTTTCCCATGCCGAGGTAGTCGCGCACGGCAGGTGAGATGTCGAGGCCTGCTCCGCGGTTCAGATTGGGGCGGGGGCGTTCCGTTCCAAAAACATACTGCCAGTGATCGGTTCGGAAAGGGCCGCAGTCCTCCCACTGGGCGAAGACCGTGCGTCCGGCATGATGGATGGCGACCCATCGACCCTTGAGAACCGATTTACCCTCCTTTTCAAAGCAGTCCCGGAACCAGGGAATGACCTTTTTAGCCTCGGACTTGGTGTTGCCCCGGGAGACATCACAGTAGGGGAGGGCGATGTAGAAGGGGTTCTGCCTCGGAACCATGCCGATCGGGATGAAGTTCCTGCGGTATCTGGGGTCGGGGTTGTCATAGCCCCCGTAGTTCCGGGCCCAGTTGGCGTCCCAGGCGCTGCGATTGTTGGGAACTGGATTGCGAGCCGTGGGACGCTCACCGATCCAGAAAATCGTGGTCATGATGTTGCGGTGCCAGGGGTACTTGCCGAAACCGATCACCGAGGAGGTGGGAATACTGACGGTTGGCGGGCGGGTCTGTTGGATCGCCTTTTCCCTGATTTGCATCGCCATCCGCTCGAAATCGGCGGAGGACATGGCTCCGGAGTCCCCGTTGTTGAAAAACGACTTGATGGAGTCGCTTACAGAGGCGGTTGCCGCCAAAGGATGCATCGCGGGCAGCGCCATGAGCATCAAAACCAGAAGCCGAGGGAAAATCACCATGAACTCTTCAAGGTTAGGGCAGTATCAGGTCGGGGCAAGGGGTAAATCCCCCCGACAGGAGACACGGTAAACCGAGGTTTTGGAAAGGTGTCATGAAAACAGAGGCAAGGGATCACCGGGATGGTTTTCCGCGAAAGCTTCCATACTGCTGGGAAACCGGGACACTTCCTGCATGCCCCTCAGTCTGCACAGTAACAGTCTCATGCAGAATCCGGGATAAAGTAAGAAAGGGCCGCCACGGGGAGAACCCGGAACGGCCCTTTAATAACGGATCTTTTCCCTTACGCCGTGTAGGTCGTCGAGGCGGTGGTACCTCCCTGACCGGTCCAGTTCGTGTGAAAGAATTCGCCGGCGGGCTTGTCGGTACGCTCGTAGGTGTGGGCGCCGAAGAAGTCGCGCTGAGCCTGCAGGAGGTTTGCCGGGAGTACGGCGCTGCGGTAGCTGTCGTAGTAGCCGAGGCTCGCCGTGAAGGCGGGGGCGGCCACGCCGCGCTCGACGGCGGCCACGATGGAGCGGCGCCATCCAGCCTGTGACTTCGCGAAGACCTCGGTGAAGAAGGGGGCGAGCATGAGGTTCTCCAGGTTTGGATTGGCCTCGTAGGCTTCCTTGATGCGGTTAAGGAAGGCCGCACGAATGATGCAACCACCGCGCCAGATGGTGGCGATGTCACCGAAGTTCAGGTTCCAGTCGTAGAACTTGCTGGCTGCACCGAGGAGGTCGAGTCCCTGGGCGTAGCTGACGATCTTGCTGGCGTAGAGGGCATCGCGGACATCGTTGATGAATTGCTGGCGGTCCCCGGTGAAGGGTTTGGCTTCGGTGGGGGGAAGGATCTTGCTGGCGGCGACGCGCTTGGCCTTCATGGAGGAAAGGATACGGGCCTCGACGGCCGCGTTGACCGTGGAGAGGACGATGCCATGTTCGACGGCATTGCCGACGGTCCACTTGCCGGTTCCCTTCTGGCCGGCCTTGTCGAGAATCACATCGACGAGGGGTTTGCCGGTCTCCTCGTCCTTCTTGGTGAAGATCTGCTCGGTGATGTCGATCAGGTAGCTGTTGAGCTCTCCCTTGTTCCACTCGGCGAAGATCTTGTGAAACTCCTCGGCGGTCGGATTGATGGTGGCCTTGAGGATCGCATAGGCCTCGCAGATGAGCTGCATGTCACCATATTCGATGCCATTGTGGACCATCTTGACGTAGTGTCCGGCACCATCGGGTCCCATGTGGCGGCAGCAGGGCTCACCTTCCACGATCGCGGCGATCTTGCGGAAGATCGGTCCCACGGACTTCCAGGACTCCTCGGAGCCGCCCGGCATGATCGAGGGACCCTTGAGCGCACCCTCCTCGCCGCCGGAGACGCCGGATCCGACATAGTGAAGGCCTTTTTCCTTCAGATATTTCTCGCGGCGCTGGGTGTCGGTCCAGAGGCTGTTGCCACCATCGATGATGATGTCTCCCTGCTCGAGAAGGGGAATAAGCTGTTCGATGACGGCATCCACGGGAGCGCCGGCCTTTACCATGATCATCGCCTTGCGGGGACGGGCGAGCGAGGCGACAAATTCCTCGAGGGTCTTCGTGGGGACGATGTTCTTACCCTTGGCACGGCTCTCGGCGAACTTCTCGGTCACGGCCGAGGTGCGGTTGAAGACGCTGACGGAGAATCCCTTGCTCTCCATGTTGAGAACGAGGTTTTCGCCCATGACGGCGAGGCCGATTAATCCGATATCACTCTGGGTTTTGCTGCTGTTTGTGCTCATGGTATTGAAATTCGGGTTGTGAGAAAGAGGCGCAAACCCTATCTCCCATGGTGGCCGGCTGGCAATCGCGTTCTGCCCGGCTTTTCCGAACCATCTCCATGAACCTACCCAATCGACTCACCATCGGCAGGCTGATCCTGACGGTCTTTTTTGTCGCCTTCCTCTCGACCGAGACGCACTGGGGGGATCTTGTGGCCCTTCTCCTTTTTATCCTGGCCTCCGTCACGGACTGGCTCGACGGCTACCTGGCAAGAAGACTCAACCAGATGACGAATTTCGGCAAATTGATGGATCCCCTGGCTGACAAGGTGCTGGTGGCCTCCGCACTGGTCTGCCTGATTCCGAGAGGAGCCCTTCCTGCCTGGGCGGTGATTGTGATCATTACCAGGGAATTTCTCATCACGGGTCTCCGGCAGCTTGCGGCGGGTCAGGGACTGATCCTTCCGGCAGATCCGCTTGGCAAACACAAGACCGCATGGCAACTCATCACGATCCTCTTCTTCCTGATCCTCTTGGCGGCAGGCGACATCTTCGGCGATGAGTCGCAATGGCTCCGCTTCCTTTGGGTCAAGTTCGGGCCCATTCTCATCGGGATAACCATTATTCTGACGATTTACTCGGGACTGGCCTACCTCTGGAAGAACCGAAACCTGCTGAAGTAGCAGCCCCCATCCTTTTTATTTCAGGCTTCGAAGGAGCTTGTAGGAATAGATTCCTGTGGCGTGGCCATCAGCCCAACGCAAGGTGAGTCCATATCCGCCGATGAAGTCGTAGGAGCGGAGCTCAAAGCTGTTCGGTTTGTAGTTTCTTGAGGGAGTGTCGCCCCGGCCCATGACATCGGGTTCCCCGCAGCAGACGGCGCAGGGGCAGGCACGGCGTAGTTTTTCCAGGGGGAGAAACTGCTCGCCCCCGTCATTCCACGAGATCGCCAGTTCGTTTCCAAACGGAGCAACAGCGACCAGCTTCAGGCTCTCTATCATCGTTCTCTTGCTAAGAGTCTAACACCCCAGGGTCTAAACCCCCGTCTTCAGCAGAGTCATCACGGCTTTCTGTGCATGGAGACGATTCTCGGCCTGCTGGAAGATGGCTCCGGCATGACGCTCGAAGACCTCGGCGGTGATCTCCTTCCCTCGGTAGGCGGGCAGGCAGTGCAAGACATGAGCCTTGGGAGAAGCTGCCGCAAGAACACGGTCATTGATCTGATAGCGGGCAAACTGGGCGGCGCGATGCTCGGCCTCCTCCTCCTTGCCCATGCTGACCCAGACATCGGTGTAAAGGATGTCAGCGCCACGTGCAGCCTCCTCGGGATCTTCGGTGATGGTCACGGCACCCCCTGCGCGTGCCAGAAGTTCGGCTGGGGGCCGGTAGAGGTCCGGACAGGCCAGACGCAGTTCGAATCCAAGGCGTGCCGCCGCCCAGATCCAGGATCGTCCCATATTACAGTCTGCATCGCCGATGAAGGCGATTTTCATCCCCTCGAGGGAGCCGCGCAGTTCCTTGATGGTCTGGAGGTCGGCAAGGATCTGGCAAGGGTGTTCCTCGTCGGTGAGGGCGTTGATGGTGGGGATTCCGGATAACTTGGCAAAGGTCTCGATGTCCGACTGCTTGAAGGTCCGGATCACCGCCCCGTGGATCATCCTACCGAGCACACGGGCCGTATCCTCGATCGGTTCTCCGCGGCCGAGTTGAATCTCGCTGGAGGAGAGGAAGAGGGCGTCACCGCCGAGTTCCCTGATACCAACTTCAAAACTGACGCGTGTCCGGGTCGATGATTTGGAAAAAAGCAGTCCCCAACATTCACCAGCCAACGGTTTCGATGTGTCATGACCCCGGGTGGCCTTGAGCTTCTTGGCAAGGGCGAGGATCTCGAGGATCTCGGGCGCGGAAAGCGACTCGATGGAGAGGAGGTGCTTCATGGGAAAACGAAGATTGGAAGGGGTGATCTATGGATGAAGGAGAGGGGAATGCCAAGAGGAGAGCATCAAACAGACAATCTGGAACTCAAGAATTCAGGAATTACCGGCCTGGAAGAGTGCGCCTGCGCGCTAACAAGGCGACAAGTGATGCCATGAGGGTGATTAAAAGGCATCCATGGGCGAATAGATTGCCGTGACGTGTGTAAAAAGTGGTTGCCGGATGCAGTGGTACGGCAACCTCCGTCTGAAGGATTCCCTGGATGAAGGTGTTCCCATCGGGAGCGTGGAGAGTCTGTTTGATCCGGCCAAACCTGTCGATCACACACGAGATGCCGGTATCCGCCACCCTCACCATCGGGAGGCCGGTTTCCACGGTACGGAGTTGTGCATTGGCGAGGTGTTGGCGGGTCGCCACGGAATGTTCAAACCATCCGTCGTTGGTGATCACCATCAGGAGTTGAGCTCCCAGTGCCGCGGATCGCCGAGTGAGGTCACCGAGTGTGTCCTCGAAGCAGATCAAGGGACCGAGCTTGACGGGTTTGACGGAAAGTTCCAGCAGTGCAGGCCCCTTCCCTGGGTCAAAATCATAGGGAACGCGGTTGCCGACGACCCAACTGAGCAAGGGAAAGGAATGACGGAAGGGGACATATTCGCCGAACGGCACCAGATGCACCTTGTTGTAGATTTGGGCACTGGACGCGTGATCCGTGAGGAGGATGGCCGAGTTGTAATCACCCCGAGGATTCTGCTCGTAGTGGACGCTGCCGATCAGGAAATCGGCGCGCGAACGGGAGGCCAGATCCTTCACCTGATCGAAGATAATCTCATCCAGAAGCAGGGGGCGAGGAGTCGCCGCTTCGGGCCAGACAACCAGGTCGGGATCCATCGAGAGAGCGAGGCGACTCTGGCGGAGGTACTCCTCCATGATCTTCGTTTCGCATTTCGCGTTCCAGTAGTCGTAAACGGGAATATTTCCCTGTGCGCCGGCAACCTTCAGGGGGGTGGATTCTCCGGCGGGTGCACTGAGTCGGTTGATCCCTTGGCTGAAAATCAGAACCACGATGAAAACTACCGCGAAGAAATCAAAATGAGGCCTTGGTTTACCGTTTCCTATTTCCCTGCGGAGTCGTTCCATGGTGATGGCGACAATCGAACTGCTCAGAACGCAGAGAAAGGTGAGGCCTGCAGTTCCCGTGATCCCGGCGATCTGAATCAGGGGAATGTTTCCGCGCAGCGAGACACCGAGCTGATTCCAGCCGAATCCTGTAAATAGCGTCCCGCGGAGCCATTCGACGGCAACCCAAGCGGAGGCCGCAAGCAACGCGACAACCAGATTGCGGATGGAACCGAGCCATGACCTGGAGAGATCGTCGGACTCACCAAACCCCTCGCCGAGCGGTCTCAGCACCACACCCGCAAAGAGAGCCCAGAGAGCGTGGTAGAAGCCCAGCACCAGACACAGAGCCACCCACCCGATGCTGGTGACGGTCGTGATCCAGAAGAGAGAAATGAGGAAGGAGACCGTTCCTGTGAGCCAGCCAAGGAGGAGTGCCTTTCTGCTTCGGTCTTTCAAGGAAGTCGGGCAGGGAAGAACCCAGAGAGCCCAGCAAAGAGGGGCAACAGCGACCCATGGAAGCCAACTCAGGCCGTGAAGATCCCAAGGTGGAAAACAACATCCCACCATCACCCCCGAGAGAGTGGCAAGTCCCCAAGGGAGAAAATCCGAAAAGCGCGGCAGTTGTCTGCTCCCTGATGTCGAACTGCTCATTGCGGAGTCGTTTCTGCCTGCGGTGGAACCGTGGTGTCAATGGTGACATCGCATTTGGTTCCCGGCGGCAGATGGTCTGTGACGGAATTTTTTTGGTGCGCCTCCCCAGCCTTATCCTGTTTCCCGATCAGACCGATGATTACGGTGGCTTCCGAGGAACCCGGGGCGCCGGGCGTTACAGACAGTACTTTTCCCATGAGGAGATGGGCATTGTTGCCGATGGTGATCTTGGCACCATGTCCGGGATGGATTTTCGATGCCTCGCCCGGAGGTAAGGAGACCGAAATCCGGGTTTCAGGCCATTGGTTCTCAAGAACAACACCCTCGGTGCTCGAAAAAACCTGGGCCTTGTAGTTCCTGGCGGTGAACCATGTCCCGAGAACACAGAGCAGCATGACGACCGTGACCAGGACCCACCCTGGGGTCGACGGTTGGAGCGGAGCCGAGTTCTGGCGAGGAGTGTTCATCAGTGGGAGGGTGCGGCAGCGCCATCAAGATCGGATGCCTTGGGCGGCAACATGATGTTCACAGGGGAGGAGGGCTGCCGCTTCTTCTTCTGGTCGGGATTGTTTTCCTGTCCCATCTCGGGATAAGCCGTCGCCAGCTTGGCATCCTCGACGATGGTCAGTCCCGATGGGATGACGAAGATTCCATCACGGACCGGTTTGTCAACGATCAGATCGGCTGCCTGGCGTCCGTTCACCATCACGGCCAGAATTTTATTCCGCCCCATGTTCTCGATCGAATACTGGGTCAGCAGATCGGTGCCGTGGGCATTGAGCCGCAGGTAGGCTCCGCAGCTTCCGTCGGCGGCCTTGAAGGGGTAAACCGCCTTGATGTCGTGCTCCGAAAGCAGGGGCATGATCGAAAGTGAGGTCTTCCTTCCGTCCAGAAGGATCACGGGGACGGCGAACTTCTCTCCGTCCTCTGGGCTGGCTTCCCCGTGGATCCGGATGGTGAGGGCATCCTTCTTTTTATCGGAGCCTCCCGCCAGCAAGGAGGGTTCCTGGGCCAGCAGGAGCGCAAGCACCGCGCACGGGAAAAGGAAGCGTTTCATGAGAAACGGGATACTATGCCCCTGGGATAACATTTGCAACCGATGCCCCCGTCGGGTTACGCCTCAAGGGATGTCCCTGTCCGTTTCTCATCGAGTTTTTCCGGTTGTCGCGTTGCTGCTCTGCGCCCAGTTCACCGCGCACGCCCAGTCGATCAATAGCACTGCCGGCGCCCAGACCAATGAAGATGCCAAGTTTCTCAGTACCGATACGGTCAGCAAGGGAGATGTGAGAGACATCTCGTTGACGGGGCCGCAGGCCGACAGTCCCTTCTTCATCGAACGGCAGGAGGCCAAGGCTGCGAGTGCCGAAGCTGGTCGCCAAGGATTCGGGATGTATGTTCCCAAGCCCGCCCGTCCGCCCGCCCGGGAGCAGATCAAAAAATTCTTCCACAGCTTCTTCGGATCCAAAAAAAAGAAACAGGACGGAGGTAGCCATCCCCTCCACCTCATGGTGTCTCCGACCGATTTCTCCCTGGCCCAGGTGAGCGAACTCGATGTCACGCTCAGGATCTCCAACGAGGAAAAGAAGGTCATCGAACTTCTCTACCCCGACAATCAGCGCCTTGAGATTCTGACCAAGGATTCTTCCGGAAACGTGATTTCCCGATGGTCTCAGGACCGTGTCTTTGACCACACCGAGGGATTCGTTGCGGTCAACCCCAAGGAGTTCATCGTTTATTCCGAGAGGCTGTCCACTTCGGTAATGAAGCCCGGTGAGACCTACACCATCGAGGTCTCCCTGGCCGGTCAGGAGGGATACACCACGCGTGCGATGGTCAGGCCGACTCCGTAGTTCATTGAATCTTGGTAACGGGTCGCGGGGTGTCGGAGGTAAAAGGCTGAAAAGATTGGCAGGAGAGAGGGGCGGGATGTCCGCAAGACTGATTTCCTGGAACCCAGGACCTAATTCCCCGACTTCGGAAGTTTTGCCTTAGAGAAAAACTTCCGTGTCGCCCGGTGACGGGCGAGGAACATTGCCGTAAAGACCAGTCGCATCACCGTGAGATCGAGCAGAAGCCCGAGCACGCCCCCCGGAAGCGCATACTCGACCCGGTCGGTCATGAGGGTTTTGTTTCCCTCGGCGTGAAACAGATGATGATGCCGCCAATGCTTGAAGGGGGACTTTTTCGCGCCGTCCACCAAGCTGGAGCAGGGCACAACTTCCACCCAGAAGCCTATCCACTCCAAGGGGAGACCAAACTGACTGATGCAAAGCCGGAATTCGTCACCGACTTGGGCTGGCACCGTGCATTCCACGCTTTTTACCCGTAGCGAGGAGGGGGAGATCTCGGTGATGTTGCGGGGATC
>CAIZIQ010000143.1 GCA_903933015.1 uncultured Spartobacteria bacterium
AGGTTTTCATGAATGTCGCTATTGACGATCTGCTCAAGGGGCTCCTGGCGAGGGTTCCCAGCCGCAATGAGACGATCGCAACTTATAAGTATCTTTTACCACTCAAAGGAAACGGATCGGACACGCTCTCATCCGCTGCCTTCTATCCCCGCCTCCAACGCAGCTTAAAGTCGGGCGACACTCTGGTCATCGAAACCGGTACCTGCATGTTTCACCTCAACGGCATGATTCTGCCGAAGGGTGTCGGAGCAGAGGAATCCGGTCTCTGGGGATCAATTGGCTGGGCCACTCCAGCCACCCTGGGTGTTTCCATGGCCAAAAAAACCGGTCGCACTTGGATGGTTACAGGCGATGGCTCCCATCAACTCACCCTCAACGAGCTTGGCGTGATGGGCCGCTACGGTGTCAAACCCGTGATTTTTGTTCTCAACAACGATATCTTCGGCGTCGAAGATGTACTGAGTGAACGGGGTCATGTTTATGATGATTTAGCAAAGCTGAACTACCATCTCCTTCCCGAGGCTTTCGGCTGCAAGGGATGGCTCGCAGCAAAAGTCGGAACTGTTGCAGAACTGGAAGATATTTTCGAAAAGATCGATAGGCACGACGGTGCTGCCTACATTCAGGTTCTCATTCCAGAGTCCGAAAGCCAGCCGATCTCTGAGATTGATATTGATAGGGATTACAAACTTAAGATTCCTCCGATCGGCTAAGAGAAAGCTTACCATGGCCGCACTCGCCTGTTGACCGGGAAGGAGTGCGGCCTATTCTATCTCTAAATGCGGGGGAGCCGGCTGGCTGAGAGGTCTGGAAATATCAGACGACCCTTTGAACCTGACACAGGTCAGGGAGAAGACTCAGGCCACGCCGTGAACCCCACGCGTGGCCCTTTCATTGCCTTTATCTCCCAACTTTTCACCTTTCACGTTCTAACTTTTTAACCTCTCCCATCACCATGATCTCCACAAAATCTGTAATCGAACCCCAGAGCACCGACGCCCTCCCCGCCAGCACCCGCGTCTATGTGGAGGGAACTCTCCACCCCGAAGTGAGCGTCCCGATGCGCGAGATTGAGCTCTCACCGACCAAGAACTTCTCCGGTGAGTTGGAACCGAATGCTTCTGTTCGCGTCTATGACTGCAGTGGTCCCTGGGGGGATCCTGCTTTCGATGGCGATTCCTCGGAGGGTCTCCCAGCACTCCGTCAAAGCTGGATCCAGAAACGCGGTGATGTTGCCTCCTACGAGGGCCGCGAAGTCCAACCGATGGACAACGGCTACCTCTCAGGCAAGCATGCCGAGTTCGCCAGCAACGCCGAGCGAAACCGCCTGATAGAATTTCCGGGGCTCAAGGGAAACAAACGTCAGCCTCTCCGCGCTTCGGCCGGTCATCCCGTGACCCAGCTCTGGTATGCGCGTCAGGGAATCATCACCCCGGAGATGGAGTTTATTGCCATCCGCGAGAACATGGGTCGGGCGCAACAGACCAAACTTGCTGAACTCGACAAGGACATCGTCCGCAACGAACTCGATAAGCAGCACGCCGGATCGGGACAGCGTCCAGAGAGCCCCTACACCCCTTCGATCTTCGGCCGCTTCCCACAGCGCATCCCGGCGGAGATCACGGGAGAATTCGTCCGCTCCGAGGTCGCCGCAGGCCGTGCGATCATTCCCGCGAACATCAATCACCCCGAGCTGGAGCCGATGATCATCGGCCGCAACTTCCTGGTGAAGATCAATGCCAACATCGGCAACAGCGCCGTCGCCTCCTCCATCGAGGAAGAGGTCGAGAAGATGCG
>CAIZIQ010000144.1 GCA_903933015.1 uncultured Spartobacteria bacterium
AATCATGCCTAACCAATCACTGGATCGACCACCATTTTGGTGTGCCGATTTGCATGGGAAGACCGTGTATGGTGTCGCTCAGTTCCGGACTTTCGGCAGAATAATCTATGAGCGCTCAACATCATCCTCAGTCTCATCTAGATCGAGTTCGCGATCATTTACGCAGCGGGGATTCAATGGCGCTGTTTTACGCGGCATTGGAGTTCCGATACTGCGTCGAGGCACGATTGTTAGACTACGCGAAGCAAGCGGAGAAATTCGCGAAGAAAAAAGGGAACCCATGGAGTGCGCGTGAACTGTCGAAACTAGTCGACGGAGTGTTTGGGCACCCATCCAATATTTATCAAATCGAGATAAGCTCAGAAAGCTTTCCGAATCCAGTGACCGTGGAATACGTTCCAGTGACCGCTGAAGTGAGATCTACTCTTGGAAAATTAGATAGTTTTCTTCATTACCCAGGTGTTCTTCAGTGCTTCAATGAAGGTAAACACGGGATTCTACGGTCACTTTTGGAAGAAGGCGTATCACAGATGGAGCGATGCCTATCAGGAGGACTGCAAGGCAGCTTGATTAAGGACGCATCAGGACACGTCCACATGACCATCGATTTAAGCAATTATCCTGAACTAGAAATGAGCATGAAGAATGGAGATCATCTCCAAGTTAGTGTCGAGGTCATGCCCTTTCTCGATAATGAAGCCGAACAAGGCGGTGGACTCAACGCGCTACCGCGCGTGAGTCACTTTTGACGTTCTCTTATACGTTCATATGACATCAGTTCACGGGCGACGGTATTTTCGATGCAGCGCTAGGCCTGCAAGCGAAGCCGTATAAATTATACTGCGAGCGCAGTAGAACGACGCGGGGCGCGAAAAGACCTAGCTCTCTACCTGAACAGGGAGGCAGGAGCAAAAAATATTCCTATCTCCGTAAACATTATCCACGCGCGAGACTGAAGGCCAAAACTTGTGGTTCTTCAGCCATGGAGCTGGATAAGCAGCCTGGGTGCGTGAATAAGGACGGCTCCAGTCGTCGGAGGTGACGGTGAGGGCTGTATGAGGGGCACGCTTGAGAGGGTTATCGACCTTGTCGAGCTTACCCTTTTCGATGGCGGTTAGCTCGCTGTGGATCGAAATCATGGCGTCACAGAAGCGGTCAAGCTCCTCCTTGGACTCGCTTTCGGTCGGCTCAACCATGAGGGTTCCTGCAACCGGCCAGCTCATCGTCGGGGCGTGAAAACCATAATCCATCAGGCGCTTCGCAACATCCTCCACCTCGATTCCAGCACGGCTCTTCCACTCACGCAGGTCGAGGATACACTCGTGGGCGACTGTTCCATGTTCTCCCTTGTAAAGGACGGGGAAGAAGGATTCGAGACGCTTCGCGATGTAATTCGCATTCAGGATTGCCAAAGCACTGGCGATGGCGAGACCATCCGGCCCCATCATCCGCAGGTACATCCAGCTGATCACGCAAATGCTGGCACTTCCCCAGGGAGCGGCACTGATTTCGGTGACAGCTTGGGAGCCGCCTGTAGGGATCACCGAATGACCGGGAAGGAAGGGCGTCAGATGCTCCACGACACCGATCGGACCCACACCGGGACCGCCTCCACCATGCGGGATGCAGAAGGTCTTGTGGAGATTGAGATGGCAAACATCGGCCCCGATATCACCGGGGCTGCAGAGGCCTACCTGGGCATTCATGTTGGCCCCATCCATATAGACCTGCCCGCCGGCCTCGTGAATCATCGCACAGATCTCCTTGATCCGGGACTCGAAAACGCCGTGGGTCGAGGGATAGGTGACCATGAGGGCCGCGAGGCGATCGCGGTTCGCATCGATCTTGGACTTGAGATCGGCGACATCGACATTCCCCTCGGCATCACAGGCGACTCCGACAATCTCCATGCCTGCCATGGCGGCGCTGGCGGGATTGGTCCCGTGGGCCGAGACAGGAATGAGGCAGACGGTGCGGTGAAGGTCTCCTCGGGAGCGATGGTAGGCGCGGATCACGAGTAATCCGGCATACTCACCCTGGGATCCTGCATTTGGCTGGAGGGAAACGGCATGGAATCCGGTGATTTCGGCAAGCCACTTCTCCAACTGGCGGAACATGGTCGCGTACCCCTGGGCCTGGGACGGAGGAATGAAAGGATGGAGTGATCCGATGGTATCCCAGCTCACGGGGAGCATCTCGGAGGTGGCATTGAGTTTCATCGTGCACGACCCGAGTGGAATCATCGAGGTGGTGAGGGAGAGATCCTTGGCCTCGAGACGGCGAAGATAGCGGAGCATCTCGGTCTCGGTGTGGTAGGCATTGAACACCGGATGGGTGAGGTAGCTGGAGGTGCGTCGCAGAGTATCGGGAGTCTGCCAGGAGGTCGGGTCGTTTCCTCCGGATCCGGGTCCCTTTCCGAAAAACTCCACCAAGTGATCAATGGGGCCGGAGGTCTCATCCAGTGAGATGGAGACAGAGGTCTCACCCAGGAAGCGGAGGTTAATGCCTGCCTTCTCGGCACGGGAACGGAGCGATGCCGACTCGGTCGGGGTGAGATTGACCCGCACGGTGTCAAAGAAGGGGGCATTCCCCACGGACCATCCGGCCTTGGAAAGCGAGGCGGCCAACTTCAGTGCGTGAAGATGAATGCGTTCTGCGATCTCACGGAGCCCTTTCGGTCCATGATAGACGGCATACATCGAGGCCATTACGGCAAGGAGGACCTGGGCCGTGCAGATGTTGCTGGTCGCCTTCTCCCGACGGATGTGCTGCTCGCGGGTCTGGAGGGTCAGTCGGTAGGCAGGATTCCCATCGGCATCACGGGAGATGCCTACCAACCTTCCGGGAAGACGGCGTTTGAACTCGTCGCGAACGGCAAGGTAGGCGGCATGAGGACCGCCGTATCCCATCGGAACCCCGAAGCGCTGGGTAGATCCGAGCACGATGTCGGCACCGAATTCACCGGGAGGCTTGAGCAGGACCAGTGCCAGCGGATCACTCGCCACGACGGCCAGGCCGCCTGCGGAATGAAGCTTTTCAATGACGGACGAAGGATCCGCTATGGAACCGTCGGTGGCGGGATATTGGATGATTCCTCCGCAGAGATTGGAGTCAGGAATCTGATCATTGCTTCCAACAATCAACTCGATGCCCAGGGGTTCTGCACGAGTCCGGAGTAGCGAGATCGTCTGGGGATGGCATCCCTCGGAAACAAAGAAGCGGGTGGCACCCTTCAGATCATGACACATCGCCATCGCCTCCGCGGCGGCGGTCCCCTCGTCGAGCATCGAGGCGTTTGCAATCGCCATGCCGGTCAAATCGCAGACCATGGTCTGGAAATTCACCAGCGCTTCCATGCGACCCTGAGAAATCTCCGCCTGATAGGGCGTGTAGGCGGTGTACCAACCCGGATTCTCGAGGATATTCCTACGGATCACGGCCGGCAGATGCGTTCCATGATAACCCATCCCGAGGTAGGAGGGACGGAGTTCGTTCTTGGCAGCGATCGCCCGGAGTTCGGCAAGAGCTTCCTCCTCGGTGGCCGCCGGAGGAATATCAAGGGGACGACGGAGACGGATGTCTTCGGGAACCGTCTTGGAAATCAGTTCCTCTAAAGAGGCTGAACCCAGCGTCGAGAGCATCGCCTTGATGCCGACGTGATGGGATCCTAGGTGTCTGCGTGAAAAGCGTGCGCGTGAGAGAACGGCATCCAGTTGCTCGGCCCCGATCGTGCTCATTGACCGATCTGGGCGCTGTAGGCTTCGGGGGAGAGAAGCGTCTCGACCTCGGCTGGATTGGAGGCCTTCAGCTTGTAGATCCAGCCGGCACCGAAGGGATCTGTGTTCAGGAGGGCCGGGTTGGCGGAGAGTTCGGCATTCACTTCGGTCACGCTTCCCGAGAGGGGGGAATAGATGTCGCTGGCGGCTTTCACCGACTCGACGACGGCGGAAGTCGCACCGGCTTTGACCTCGGCGCCGACTTTAGGAGGTTCGGCGTAAACGATGTCTGTCAACTCTGCCTGGGCATGATCGGTGATCCCGACCGTGAAGGTGTCACCCTCTTGGCGGATCCATTCATGGGTCTTTGCGTAGCGGAGATCTGCGGGAACATTCATGGCTGGGTGTCTTCTTGGGTGATTGTGAGATTATTGTGCCGGCTTTTTGTAGAAGGGAAGCTTGACTACCGTAGCGGCATAGCGGCGCCCACGCACTTCAATTTCAACTCCGGTTCCCGGAACCGACAGGGCCGGAGGCAGGTAGGCCATGGCAATCCCCTCCCCCAGGCTTGGGGAAAGTGCCCCGCTACATGTTTCACCGACCGCGACATCAGCCGAGAGGACGGGATAGTGAGCACGGAGAGGCGGACCCTGGACGGTCATCTTCAGGGGAGTAAGCAAGGAGGGAAGCCCCGTGGAACGCTGTGCCTCAAGGGCCGTGCGTCCTGAAAAATCGGTTTTTGAAGGATCATCCAAGGAGACGAATTTTCCGAGACCGGCTTCAAGGGGTGTGCGTTCACCCGAAAGATCGGATCCATTAAGGGGGTATCCCATCTCAAGCCGCAGGGTGTCGCGACAACCAAGACCACACGGCTTCACTCCGGCGGCAATCAGATGCTCCCAGAGGGCAATGCCATCGACCGTCGGAACAAACAATTCGAATCCATCCTCACCGGTGTATCCGGTGCGGGCGACCAAGGCTGGAACCGGACCGCTTACGTCGCTCAGCGTTGCAATCCCGTTACGCTTCGGAACCTCACAGGAGGGATAGAGCTGGCGAAGGATCTTCTCCGAATCCGGCCCCTGCAGGGCAACCGCCGCATAGTCATTCCCCAGATCCTTGAGCACCACGGAGCCATCGGCAGGAAGACGGGAACGCATCCACGCGAGATCGATGTCACGGCAGGCGCCGTTAATCACCAGAAAATAGGTCGTCTCTCCCGTCCGGTAGATGATCAGGTCATCGATGACCCCTCCCTTCTCATCGAGCATCAGGGTGTACTGCCCACGGCTCACAGCCAACTTCCCGACACGATTGGTCAGCAGACTCTCCAACCAGGCGAGTGCACCGGCCCCCTCGACCAGGACCTCCCCCATGTGGGAGATGTCGAAAACCCCCGAGGTGGATCGGACCGCCTTATGCTCGTCCATGATGCCGGAATACTGGACCGGCATGAACCATCCGCCAAACTCGACCATCCTGGCTCCGCAGGCGACATGGGCGGCTTCGAGAGGAGTGTGTTTCAGGGTGGTTGGATCGCTCATTTGTTAGGATTGCTGTTGGAGACGGAACCCTGAACTGGCGCGCCATTAGGGCGACGGGCATTGAAATCAAGGTAGGTGTAGGAAAGGAACATTTTCTCGTAGTCATCGACCAGCCTCATGGCCTCGCTCGGCTTGAGTCGATCACCCTTGAGGGCGGCATCCGCCTGCGACTTGATGCGTCGGGCCAGTTCCTTGGTATCCCATTGGGTGAGCGTGAGAACCTGATCGATGGTGTTCCCCGGGAGCACCTCCTCGATGTAGTAGCCAGCATCCTCATCCTCATCGAGAAAGACATGCATCTCATTGACCCGGCCAAAGAGATTGTGGAGATCCCCCATGATGTCCTGATACGCCCCGGAAAGGAAGATCCCGAGGTAGTAGGGTTCACCCTGCCGGACACGGTGAACAGGCAGTGTCTCCTTCACATCCTGATAATCGATAAACTTCGCCATCTTTCCGTCCGAATCGCAGGTGATGTCTACCAGCGTCCCGCTGCGCTCCGGCACCTCGTCGAGGCGATGGATCGGCATGACGGGAAAGAGCTGCCCGAGCGCCCAATGGTCGAGCAGCGATTGAAAGAGCGAAAAATTGCAGAGTAACTGGTCGGCGAGGGCGACCTCCAGTTCACGGACCTCCTCGGGAATCTTTGCCATACCCCGGTGGAGCTGAACGATACGAGCGGCAATGTGCCAGTAAAGCGTGTCGATCTTCGCCTTGGCCCGGAGATCCAGCAGACCTAGATCGAACATCGACTGCGCCTGATCACGGATCTGCTGGGCGTCGTGAAGGTTCTCCAGACGGCGTTTCTCGCTCAGGCCCGCCCTGATTTCCATCATGTCCGCCACGAGCTTGGGATCCTCGGGGGATGTGGTGACTTCATCGACCTGCGCTTCTTTTTCGATCGACCCGAACGCCTCGATGATCAGCACCGAATGAGGGGCGACAATGAAGCGCCCGCTTTCGCTCACAATCACGGGATGCTCGACCTGCTCCGATTCGCAGATCTCCATGATGTTGTATACGATGTCACGGGTGTACTCGTGCAGCGTGTAGTTGCGGGAGCTGTCAAAGCTCGTCCGGGATCCGTCGTAGTCGACTCCCAGACCTCCCCCCACGTCGAGGTAGCCGAGGGCATGCCCCATCTTTTGAAGCTTGGCATAGAAACGGGCAGCCTCACGCGTGGCGCGGCTGATCGTCTGGATGTCGGGGACCTGTGATCCGACATGGTAATGGAGTAGAACCAGAGCATCGGGGATTCCCTCGGAATGGAGCGTGTCGCTCATCGCCACCAAATCTGCAGTCGAGAGCCCGAACTTGGCATTCTCCCCGCCACTCGTGGCCCACTTGCCGGCTCCCTTCGAGAGTAGGCGGACACGGGCACCGATCATGGGTTCCACCCCGACCTGCTTGGCAACGGCTAGGATCTGATGAAATTCTTCCAGTTTCTCGACAACGAGAATGACCTTCTTGCCAAGCTTCAGTCCGATCAGAGCGGCACGGATGAACTCGTCGTCCTTGTAGCCGTTGCCCACCACCAGACTCTCCGGATCGGAGTGGACAGCAAGGGCGGCGATCATCTCGGGCTTGCTCCCCGCCTCGATGCCAAAGTGATAGGGAAGACCGGCGTCCACGATCTCCTCAACCACCTCGCAGAGTTGGTTAACCTTGATCGGGAAGACGCCTCGGTACTGGTTCTTGTAACCACATTCCGAGATGGCCTGGGAAAAGGATTCATTCAGCCGACGGACACGGTCACGCAGCAGATCATGACTGCGGACTAGCAGGGGGAAACGGAGCCCGCGCTCCTTGGCTTCATCGACCAATTCCATCAGATCGATTTCCTCACCGTCGCGTCTGCGGGGACGGATTGCGGCGTGTCCTGCATCGTTAATCCGGACATACCCTTCCGACCATCCCTCCACGTTATAGAGTGCGGAATTTTGCTGGGTGATGGATCCGGGTTCGGTTTGGGACATTTTGATGAATTTGGAAGATGTGGAATTAACAAACATCACACCGCTTGACCACATGATGATGAGATTTTTTTGACCTCAGAATTTCCCGGGTGAAAAATCCCCCTCTCCCTTGCCGTGAAGGTTGCCCCCCTTCACTCTCTATGAGAGGCTGGGAATCACTCGCAAAATCTGAATTATGAGAGTCCTCCACATCGACCCCTTTGCCGGAATCAGCGGCGACATGTCCGTTTCATGCCTTCGTGATCTAGGTGTTCCGGAGTCAGTCTTCCAGGATGCCCTGGGTGCTCTTCCGATCACCCTTCCCCTTTGCCGTTTTGAACGGGGGGAGCGCAACGGCATTTCAGGCTGGAGATTCCGTGTCCAGGGTCACGACGGCAGCGAGGGGGTAGCGGCCAAGCATCATCACCATCCCCACAGTCACGAGCACGGACATGGAGGGCATCACCACGCCCATGGGCATGCTGATCACGCCGATCACAGCCATGGCCGTAACCATGCGGAGATCCGGGAACTCATTGAAAAGAGCTCCTTGGATCCCGAGGTGAAACGACGAGCCCTCTCGGTCTTCCAGCGGATCGCTGTTGCCGAAGGGAAAATCCATGGCGTCCCGGCGGAGACCGTAGGATTCCATGAGGTGGGTGCCGAGGACTCGATCGCAGATATCATCTGCGCCTGTGCCGGACTTGTGGCTCTGAAGGTCGAACGGATCACCTGTGGTCCGCTCATCGAGGGATCCGGACACATCCACTGCGCCCACGGGACATTTCCCCTGCCGGCTCCTGCAACTCTGGCACTCCTCCAAGGCATCCCCTTCCGTCAGGTCGAGGAACCGTGGGAGCATATCACTCCGACCGGAGCGGCGATCATTGCGGAATTCGCCACCAGCTTTGGCCCCATGCCTGAACTATCTGTCTCCGCGATCGGTTATGGACTCGGATCACGCAACACACCGAACCGACCGAATGCCCTCCGTATGATCCTCGGGAATGTGGTAGAGGCCGTCATCGGAGTTACTGATGAGATCTTCGAGATCCGCTGCAATCTGGATGATCTCACCGCGGAACATGCCGCCAGCGCTTTGGATGCACTTCTTTCTGCCGGAGCCCTCGATGCTACCTTGACCCCGACTCTCATGAAGAAAGGTCGCCCGGGCTGGACACTCGAGATCCTGTGCCATGAAGCAAAGGCTGATGATCTCTCCGAGCTGATGCTCCGACAAACAAGTGCTTTCGGCGTCCGTCGTCACCGGATGGAGCGGATCAAACTCGAACGCCATTCTCGTGAGGTGACCACCCCCTACGGAAAAATTACCGTCAAAGTCGGCACCCTGCGCGGGGAGGTCCTTCAGGAATCTCCAGAATTTTCCTCCTGTGCCGAGGCAGCTGTTAGGCACAATGTCCCGACCCGCATCGTCCATGCAGCCGTCTTGGCTGCTCTTGCAGCATCAACACACTGAATCATTCCCGGAAATGACCACTCATAAAAATCCCTTCATCAATTTCCTTCGCAAGGAATGGGTGCTGATCTCGAGTTACGGCACCACCGCCGCTTTCCTCATTGATAAAAACTTTCTCGATGACGACCCCGGCACCATCGGCGGAATCCTTCTTTTCGTATGGCTCTTTACAGCCATGCTGCTCGCATCCTTCGCGGTCGTGAGGCATGCCGATGTGCTTGCCGAAAAGCTCAAGGAACCGCTTGGTACCCTGATCCTGACCCTGGCGGTGACGAGCATCGAGGTCCTGATGATCTCGTCACTCATGCTTCACGGAAACAATCCGGCGCTGGCTAGAGACACCATGTTTTCCGTCGTGATGGTGGTTCTCGGAGGACTCCTCGGGGCTGCACTGCTGACCGGGGGAATCAAGTTCGGCGAACAGAATTTCAACCTCAAAGGGGTGAACTCGTTTCTTGGACTGATACTCCCCCTTTCCATTTTCTCCCTGGTTCTTCCGAACTTCACAAGGACGGGCGGGGACGGGATGTTTTCCTCCCTTCACGCGTGCTGGCTGATGTTTCTCTCCCTGATCATCTACGCCGTCTTTCTGGCTGTTCAGACGCGCTTTCACCGTGAGTTTTTCAACGAGGCGGGATGGAGTCCTTCGGCTTCGGAAGAGCATGAATCCAAGGTCTCCGTGGGTAGGGAATCCCTGCTTCTGATCGTTCACCTGATCCCCGTGATCCTTCTCTCCAAACAATTGGCCCACTTGCTCGACTATGTCGTTCACAGGAACAATCTCCCCGTGGATCTGGTGGGTTTTGTTGTCGCCATCCTGATCCTTGCACCCGAGGGACTGGCTGCCATCCAGTCCGCTGGCAGGAATCACATGCAGCGCTCGGTGAATGTCCTCCTGGGGTCGGTTCTCGCCACCATCAGCCTCACGGTTCCTGCCGCACTGGCGATCAGCCTGATCTATGGCAAGCCTCTCCTCTTGGGGCTTTCTCCCTCATACATGCTGCTTCTCGCAGTCACCTTGGGGAGCAGCATCGTGACCTTCGGGCAGGGGCAGACCAACATCCTCCAGGGATTCGTCCATCTCCTGCTGTTTGCCGCCTACATCGTCCTGATGTTTGATTAGGAGATGAAAATGACTGAAGCAGTTTAGACTGAAGTCCGAAGATTCCGAACAAACGACAAGAGCCCGAGCAAGGAAGCCCTTCAGCCTTCAGCCTTCAGCCTTCAGCCTTCAGCTTTCAGCCTTCGGACTGTAACCCCCACCCACTCCGTCTGGGGAA
>CAIZIQ010000145.1 GCA_903933015.1 uncultured Spartobacteria bacterium
AATGCGGGGAAAACTCGAGGAGATTGCATCCCACAATCTGCATCCACCGCCTCTTTCTTCTCAGATTTCTGAAGTGCGGATGCAGGTGCCTTCCAAAGCGTGGAAGGGAGCCGGCACTCAGATCGTCAACATTCTCAAAGATCAGCACAGGCAGTTTGTCCAAACCGTGGATCATGACACGATCAGGATCATCTTGATTCTCAACGGCAGTGAGTGGCCACAACTGTCCGAGAGTCTTGAAGAAGCATCCAAAAGGGATGGATTGCTGTATCTAGGTCCGAACCACACGGAGACTGCTCAACGATCTGGTTCGATGGTTTTGAAGATTGAGATTGTAAAGATGGGCTAGGATTTTGCTGATGATGGTTCAACGGAAACACCGGAGGCTCATTTATCTCTTCTGTTATCTCTGCAATCCACTATTCATGACATATATTATCTGAAGTTATTGAAATGCAGAGATAACAGGAGCAAAGGATTGTCTCCAGAGTGATTTCACCCTTTGATCAGCTTCTTTCCCATGAATCGAGTAAACCGCATCGACGCACTCTTTGCCCAACTAAAGTCTGACGGCCGTAGCGCCATGATCGCCTACATCACCGGAGGAGATCCCACCCTCGAGGCATCCGCCCAGATTGCTATCGCCATGGAACAGTCGGGCGTTGACCTCCTGGAACTCGGCATCCCGTTCTCCGACCCCTTGGCCGACGGCGCCACCATCCAGGCGGCTGCCGGACGCGCCCTTGCCGCCGGAGCCTCAGTCCAGGGAATTCTCAACCTCATCCGTGAGATCCGAAAAACAAGTCAGATTCCCATCGTGCTCTTCGCCTACCTCAATCCCATCTACATCTATGGGTTTGAGAAGTTTCAGGAGGACGCCGCGGCCGCAGGCGCCGATGGCCTCCTTCTCCTGGATCTACCTCCTCAGGAAGCCGCCAGGAATGCCGAACTCGCCTCCAACCATGGCCTGAAGGCAATCCGCCTGATCGCTCCAACGACTCCGCCAGAACGCCTTCGGGAGATCACCGATGCCGCCGAGGGATTCATCTACTATGTCTCCCGCGAAGGAGTCACAGGCGAACAAAGCAGCCTCTCGACCGACATCGCCGAGCGCGTTGCCGCGATCCGATCCCTCACCAAGGTCCCGGTAGCCGTTGGCTTCGGCATTTCCAATCCCGAACAGGCCGCCACAGTCGCCGGACTGGCCGACGGCGTGGTAGTCGGTAGCGCCATCGTCAGGAGAATTTCCGAAGTCGGAGATACCCCGGAGCTAGCATCAAAGATCGCTGACTTCGTTCGCCCCATCGCCAAGGCCGTCCACGGCACGACACCAGGGATAGTGTAATTCAATGATCGCCAGCCGGAGAACGGCAAGCGGCCATGGGAAAAGTACGGATTTTATCGATGGAGATTGTTGCGCGCTTTTGCGTCCAAACATCCTTTCAATCAAACACCCTTTGCATGATAATCACAAAATGACTTTGGAGTTCACCAAGATGAACGGTGCAGGCAATGACTTTGTCATGATTGATAACCGTGACGGTTCCATCAACCTGGACCGTGAACAGATCGCCAGTCTCTGCGACCGTCACCGAGGCATTGGTGCCGATGGTCTGATCGCCGTCGAGGGCACTCCCGAACTACCTCGGATGCGCTATTACAATGCCGATGGTGGCGAGGCCGAGATGTGTGGTAACGGAGCCCGCTGCTTCTCACGCTTCACCGCCCGACTTCTGGGACAGACCTCCGGCAGCCTCTCTTTCAAGACAGAGGCAGGAATCCTCTCTGCGGAACTCCTGCCGGACGGTCGCGTACGCCTCCGCATGAGTGAACCCCACAGTCTTCAGTTAGCCCACTCTCTGCGGGTACTTGACAGCGATCTGGAGGTTCATTCCCTGAATACAGGGGTACCCCATGCCGTCACCTTCGTACAAAAACTTGAGGAGACGCCTGTCTTCGAACTGGGCCGCGCCCTCCGACAGCACCAGCGCTTTGCCCCGGCAGGGTCGAATGCCAATTTTGCCCAGATTTTGAACCCTGTTTCCTTGTCCATCCGAACCTACGAGCGTGGAGTCGAGAACGAAACTCTGGCATGTGGCACCGGCGTGGTCGCTTCCGCCCTGATTCATCACCATCTGACCAAGGCCCCCTCTCCCATCTCTGTTCAGGTACGTGGCGGGGACACCTTGGAAGTTGGATTTAAGTTGGAAAATGGACATCCCGCAGATGTTACCCTTGCAGGCCCGGCTGATTTTGTCTTCACGGGTACAATGACCATCTAGGAAATCCCAAAGATTACTATGGAGCTCAGGTCCAATCTGATACCTTTGACGGGTACTTTGCTCCCGCAAAGCCGTGCCGCCTACGGCTGCCTGCCGCAGTCTACCGCGCCGGCTTCCCAGCGGCTTGGTTCACTTTTTAACCTTCAAACTTTAGTCACCATATGCCTTTCCCTTCATTTGCAGGTGCCCATACGGCACTAGTTACCCCATTCAAGGATGGGGTGCTTGATGAAGCAGCCCTCGTTGCCCTGATCGAAACCCAGATCCAGGGGGGCATTACGGGAATCGTCCCGGTGGGGACCACTGGCGAATCCCCCACCCTTAGCCACGAAGAACATCACCGGGTGATCGAGATCGCCGTGAAGGCAGTAGCTAAGAGAGCACTGGTCATCGCCGGCACCGGATCCAATGCCACCTCCGAGGCTGTTGAGTTGACAATCGAGGCCGAGAAGCTGGGAGCCGATGCAGCTCTGGTGGTTGCCCCGTATTACAACAAACCCTCTCCCGAAGGGCTCTATCGTCATTTCAAGAAGGTAGCTGATGCTGTCTCCATTCCGATTGTTCTCTATAGCATTCCAGGCCGTTGCGGCATTGAGATCCCAGTCTCTGTCGTTATTCGCCTGGCTGCCGATTGCCCCAATGTGATAGCGATCAAGGAGGCAGGAGGAAAAGTTGAACGGGTTCATCAACTCCGGGCAGCTCTCCCCGAGAGTTTTCAGATCCTTTCGGGAGACGATGCACTAACATTACCATTTATGGAGGCAGGTGGCGTTGGAGTGATCAGTGTTGCCTCCAATATTATTCCAGCCGAGGTGGAGGAACTTGTGCAGAGTTTTCTGAGAGGGGATTTATCCAAGTCCCAGGAACTTCACACCCATTATGCCGACCTCTTCCGCGATCTCTTCATCGAGCCAAATCCGGTACCTATCAAGACGGCTCTTGCCGCCAAAGGGATTTGCAAGGATGATGTCCGACTGCCTCTTTGCGAGATGGAG
>CAIZIQ010000146.1 GCA_903933015.1 uncultured Spartobacteria bacterium
GTCTGCTGGGTACGCTCAGAGGACTCCGTGATCTCGGCAACTCGGTCGTTGTGGTGGAGCATGATGAGGAGACGATTTTGGCTGCTGATCACGTTCTCGACATGGGTCCCGGTGCCGGACCAAGGGGAGGGGAGATCGTTGCAACCGGGACTCCCTCCGAGATTCTCGCCAACCCTGCTTCGCTGACTGGGCAGTTTCTCTCCGGAAGGGCCAAGATCTCCGTACCCCGTATCCGGGAACGCCCTCCGATGAAGGCGGCACCCGGTCCCGGCTGGCTGACGGTCACCGAGGCAACAGAGAACAATCTGAAAAATCTGACGATTGGGTTTCCTGTGGGTCTCTTCACCGTGGTGACCGGTGTGTCGGGGAGCGGTAAATCGACCTTGGTGAACGATATTCTCCACCGTTCGCTCGCACGTCAGTTTTATCGGAGCAAGGAGATGCCGGGTGCCCATGGTCGCATTCTCGGGAGCGAAGCCTTCGACAAGGTGGTCGTGATCGATCAGAGCCCCATTGGTCGCACGCCCCGCTCCAATCCCGCGACCTACTCTGGCATCTTCGGACCGATCCGCGATCTCTTCAGCGGACTCCCTGCGGCCAAAGTCCGGGGATACGCCCCGGCCCGCTTCTCCTGCAATGTGAAAGGCGGTCGCTGCGAGCAGTGTGAGGGGGACGGCATGATCCGAATCGAGATGCACTTTCTGGCCGATGTCTTCGTAGAGTGCGAACTCTGCCGAGGGAGGAGGTTCAATCGCGAGACCCTCGAGATCTCCTATAAGGGGAAGAATATTGCCGATGTGCTGGAGCTAACGATCGACGATGCCGCCGGATTTTTCCGGGCCATACCAGCAATCCATGGCAAACTGGAGGTGCTTCAGGAAGTTGGGCTTGGCTATCTGAAGCTGGGCCAATCAGCCACAACCCTCTCGGGCGGGGAGGCCCAGAGGCTCAAGCTTGCTGCGGAACTCTCCAAGAAAGCGACCGGACGGACGCTCTACCTGCTCGACGAACCGACAACGGGGCTTCATTTTGCAGACATTCAGAAACTGCTGGAAGTGCTCCTAAGGTTGCGCGAAGGCGGAAATACCCTCATCGTCATCGAACACAATCTCGAAGTTATCAAATGCGCGGACTGGATCATCGATATGGGCCCGGAAGGGGGAGAGTCGGGAGGGGAGCTTGTCGTTTGCGGAACACCGGACGATGTGGCGGATCACCCTTCAAGCCACACTGGGGAATGGCTCAAGCGTGCCTTGCTACGCTAGCCCTTTTTTGTTCCTCCCTGCTGCAGGCGGGGCAGCCCAATCCCGTTGGTGAGGGGTTGGATCCATCGAAGAATGCGGATCTTGCTAAAAGCGCTGCGGCGGAACATCTCCCACAGGTCTCGGCGGCTCTCCTACGTACAGAAATCCAGCAGGAAACTGATCCGGCAAAACGCCTTGATTTGGCGCGTCGCCTAGTGATGCTGCTGGTATCAACGGGACGCTACGATGAAGCCTTGGCTGTTGTCTCCACGCTGGATGTGTCCAAGGATCCCTCCTTGGCCTACTGGAAAGCAATGGCACTGCTCGGAACCGCGGATGAGTCCTCGGCTCTTTCCGCCAAAGAGATCCTCTCCTCCTTGGGGCAGATCCCTGTTCCGGGAGTCTCCCCCGATCAGCTAACGCTTTCCCTATCGCGCGCCCTCCGTGGCAGTAACGATCCCGCCACCGCATTGGCCCTTCTCGAGAAAGTGCCTTCGGATTCCCCCTTGGAAGAAGACATCACGCTGGAAAAAGCTGCTGCACTGCTGGCTCTGGGGCGTGCGGATGAGTCACAAAAAGTACTCCAGGCCACCCCGTTCACAACCGAAGAGGGGAAGGCCGCCAAAATTTATTTCAAGGCGCTGGCAGCATGGCGCGCTGGAAACCTTGCCGAGGCAAGAAAGCTGTTTTCCGCCGTTCCTCCGGCAACTCCCTGGATGAGTTCCTCATCGGCGCTTGGTGCCGCGCTTTGCTGTTCCGCCTCGACGAAGTACCTTCAGGGGATCGACCTTTTGGAAAAGAGGATTGATGCCGCTGATGAGGTTCCCTTGCTGGAGGAGGAGTTCCGCCTTCTTGATGAACTCTACGTCGTTGCCGCAATACCCGATACGGTCACCCTGGCAAAATGGTCCGAGGATTCCTCCAAACCGTCTCGTGCTCGCTTGGCCACCTATTATCGGGCACAGGGAGAACTTAGATTGAAACATGCCGAGGCTGCGGAGTCTCTTCTGGAGACCTTCATCAAGAACTATCCCGATGACTCCCTTGCTGATCAGGCCCGTTTGAAATTGGCGGCATCGAAACTCCAGCGCGGGCTTGTAGGCGATGCCCTCTCTGTCGCAGTCGATCATCCTTCGACTCCGTCCGTTCTCCGTGCCAAATTGGCGTATCTCCGGGGTCTTGCAGAAGTCGCTGTCAATAAACCCGAAGAGGCAAAAAAAGAGTTTCAGTTGGCGCAGGATCTGGATCACTCGCTTGAGGGGAATGCACTGTTCAATCAAGCCGTCATGATTGCCGCAACGGAGAGGGGGATGCTTGATGTTTCCCAGAATGCGCAGGCCATCGCCAGCATGAATGCCGGACTGCCTTCGCAAGAGATGAAGTTTCAGATCGCTCTGGATCTGGCGAGGCGAGGTCAGGCCTCCGGATTGCCGATGATCCAGGAGGTGGCCGATCAGTCGGATGATCCCTCGCTGAAATCCCGAGCCCGACTTGCAGCCGCGGAACTGAATATGAAATCAGGCAAGGATGATGTTGCCATCCGGGATCTTGCCAAGGCCGTTCATGAAAATTCCGGGGATCCTGAGCGCGAGGAGTATTTGAATGTTTTTCTCAAGGATACTGGAAAAAAATCCGATAATGACATGGTGATTGCAGCCGCCCGTGCCTTTCTGAAAGCTCATCCCGAATCCAAGTTTGTCCCCGAGGTGAGGCTCAAACTTGCAGAGGCCCTTCTCTCCTCCGGCGATGTTCAGGGGGCAAGGGTCGAGTTCGAGCAACTGGGCTCCTCCAGTGCTGGGAGTGAAGCCGGTCGACGAGCCCTCTTCCTTGCGGCGCAGTCCGCCTCCCGGGCAATGGATCCGGCATCACTTGATGATGCGCTGATGCTTCTCGAACGTGTGGCTGGTGCTACGGCCAATGACCAGCTGGGATGGCAGGCGCGTTTGCAAGAGGGTGCCCTCAAGAACGCGCAGAACCTGCCTCTGGAAGCACTAGCCATTTACGACAGGATTCTCTCCTTCCGATCGACGCCTGAAACACAGGGAGTGCCAATGCCTGATCTTGAAATCAGGGCCGCTGCCCTGATGGCCAAGGGGGACACTCTTCACCAACTCGGAGCCAAGGATCCCTCCAGGGAAACCGAGGCAGTGAAGACATG
The DNA here is from genome assembly GCA_903933015.1 of uncultured Spartobacteria bacterium. Classification (GTDB taxonomy): domain Bacteria; phylum Verrucomicrobiota; class Verrucomicrobiia; order Chthoniobacterales; family UBA6821; genus UBA6821. Next base: position 3,403 of record CAIZIQ010000146.1, read on the forward strand.
GCAACAGCTGGCTTCGGATCCGCAGATGCCACTGCGTTGGCGCAATCAGGCTCTCTGCAAGAGTGGTCTGATCCTCGAAAAAACGGGTCAGGAGGATGCCGCCATAGCCTCCTATTACGATGCATTTAAAAACCGGCGCGATAAGGAAGTCGAACAACTCTGGCATGACAAGGCGGCTTTTGAGGCTGCCCGGTTACTGGAGCGTAGGAAGCAGTGGAGCGATGCGGTGGCACTCTATGGACAGATAGTTTCCGAGGGGGGTCCCAGGGCCGAGGAGGCCAAGGCAAGGCTTTCCAAGCTCCGTTTGGAAAACTTTCTCTGGGAAAACTAATCCATTCTGGCAAAATCGATGTCTTCATGAGCTCACACATCAAACTCTTCAGCCCGGGACCCGTGGAGGTTTCCGAGAAAACTTTCCAAGCCTTCCGCAAGCCGATGATCGGCCACCGCGGGAACGATTTCAAAAAACTCTACGCTTCGGTTCAGCCCGGTCTTCAGCAACTCTTCGGTACCAAGCGACCTGTCTACATCTCGACTTCCTCCGCCTGGGGCGTGATGGAGGGTGCCCTTCGCAATGTTGTGAAGGGAAAGGTCCTTAACTGCATGACCGGTGCTTTCTCCGACAAGTGGAATGATGTAGCCAAGCGCTGCGGATACGAGGCCGAGAAGCTCCAGGTCGAGTGGGGTAATCCGATCACTCCCGAGCTTATGAGGGAGCGCCTCTCCAAAGGGGACATCGACGTGGTGACCCTCATTCACAATGAGACCTCCACCGGTTGCATGAACCCTATCAAGGAGATCACCGATGTCCTCAAACAGTTCCCTGAGGTTTTGCTCATTGTCGACACTGTTTCATCCTTCTCCGTCGTTCCTGTTCCTATGGATGAATTGGGTATCGATGTCATGCTTACCGGGAGCCAGAAGGCACTTGCACTGCCTCCCGGTATGGCCCTCTTCTCGGTCTCCGAGAAGGCAATGAAACGAGCCGCCGAGGTCAAGGGCCGAGGTTACTACTTCGACTTCATCGAGTTTCAAAAGAACCATGAGGGTGACATGACCCCAAGCACCCCCGTTATCTCGCACATTTATGCGCTTCAGTCGAAGCTCGAGGACATTGCAGCCGAAGGACTCGAGAACCGCTATGCCCGCCATGCGGCCACCAACAAGCTCGTGGCCGACTGGGTGAAGGCCCGTGGTTGGGAGTTCTTCGCTCCTGAAGGGTATCGCTCGGTGGGGCTCACCTGTGTGAAGAACAACAAGGGAGCCGACATAGCCGCCTGGATTGGGCGTCTCAAGGCAAAGCACTCGTGCATCATCGATGGGGGCTACGGTAAGATCAAGGGGGAGACCTTCCGTATCTCCAACATGGGCGACGAGACCGTGGAGACAATCTCCCAGTTGCTCACCTGGCTCGACGATACTTTCGAATAAGGCTTGGGGTTTTTGCGCTGCGCATTGTTGGTGTTCGCTCACCGTAGGTTGACTACGGCATTCGGTCACCACGTGTTGTGCGGCATCAAAACTTCCGGCATCTGATAGCTCTTCCTTCAGTTTAGATTCCTCTCCTCATGTCTCGCTACAAAGATACCGTACGACTTCCCAAGACTGCCTTCCCAATGAAGGCTGGTCTGGCACAGCGTGAGCCGGAATTGCTGGCTCAGTGGGAGAAGGAGGGGCTCTACGCCGCCATTCAGAAAGCTCGTGAGGGAGCTCCCAAGTTCGTCCTGCACGACGGTCCTCCCTTTGCCAATGGCGATGTTCACATGGGAACGGCACTCAACAAGGTGCTCAAGGATCTTGTCGTCAAGTCGAAGACTATGGCGGGATATCAGGCCCCGTTCATTCCTGGATGGGATTGCCATGGTCTGCCCATTGAGTTCCGTGTGGTCAAGTCTTCCGCGGGACTCACCCCGCTGCAGGTGCGCCAGAAGTCCGAGGAGTATGCCCGGAAGTTCATCGATATCCAGCGCGGTCAGTTCCGCCGACTCGGTGTCTTTGGTGACTGGGAGCATCCCTACCTGACCCTGGATCCCTCCTACGAGGCGGCCATCATCCGGTCGTTCGGAAAAATGGCAGAGAAGGGACTTGTCTACCGTAGCAAGAAGCCCGTTCTTTGGAGCACCGGTGCTCAGACCGCGCTGGCGGAAGCTGAGGTTGAGTATCAGGATAAGACTTCTCCCGCAATCTTCGTGAAGTTCGCCGTCGGTCACCACGAGGCCGCTTCGGTTGGTCTTCCTGATGACAAGCCGCTCTCGATCGTCATCTGGACGACGACTCCCTGGACACTCCCCGCCAACCTGGCAATCGCAGTCCATGCCGATTTTGACTACGTTGTTCTAGAGAATGCCTCCGAACGCCTGATCGTTGCGGCCGGCCTCGCCGAAAAGTTCCGTGAATCAACGGGGCTCGATCTTTCCCAGCATGGGGAATTACGCAAGGGGGCGACCCTGGAGGGAATCAAGGCCCGACACCCGTTCCTTGATCGCACGGCCACCGTGCACACCGCGGAGTTCGTCACCCTCGAGACCGGTAGCGGTTGCGTCCATATCGCCCCGGGACACGGCGATGACGATTACCAACTCGGCCGCAAGGTCGGTCTCGAACTTCTCTCACCCGTGGACGATTACGGAAAATTCATCGAGGAGTGCGGCGTTCCCTCACTGGTTGGAAAGAATGTCTTTGAGGGAAATGAAGATGTCATTCGGATCCTTACCGAGAAGGGCGCCCTGCTCGGTCGCCAGGATTACGTCCACAGTTATCCCCACTGCTGGCGTTCCAAGACCCCGATCCTCTTCCGCGCCGTCGAGCAGTTCTTCATCCGTATCGACGCTCTGCGCGATACCGCGCTCAAGGAAATCGATGTCACGAACTGGATTCCCCACTGGGGACGCAATCGGATCCGTGGTACGGTAGAGTCCCGTCCCGACTGGTGCATTTCGCGCCAGCGCACCTGGGGAGTGCCGCTTCCTGTTTTCTACACACCGGAGGGCGATCCGATCCTCGATCCAGCTGTCATTGCGAAGGTTGCCGAGGTGGTTGCCACCCAGGGTTCCAATGCCTGGTTCGCCCTTGATGATGCAGAGTGGTGCCGCCTGACGGGTGCGCCCGAGGGATCGGTCCGCCGCAATGATACTCTCGATGTCTGGATCGACAGTGGTGTTAGCCACGAGGCTGTCCTGCGCGGTCGTCCGGAACTTCAGTTCCCGGCCGATCTCTATCTTGAGGCGACCGACCAACACCGAGGTTGGTTCCAGTCCTCGCTGATGACCTCGGTGGCACTGAATGAAAAGGCACCCTACAAGACGGTCCTCACGCATGGTTTTGTGGTCGATGTCGACACCCGGCAGAAGATCTCCAAGTCGAATCAGGGTGCCGGTGGCTACCAAAAGCCGACTGAGGCCGATCATTTTGTGAAGACCTACGGGGCGGACATTGTCCGTCTATGGGCCAGCAGCGTCCAGTTCACCGATGACGTTCCCTTCTCCGAGGAGATCTTTGCGCGACTCACTGATTCCTACCGCAGGATCCGCAATACACTCCGGATACTTCTGGCCAATCTCGCAGATTATGATGCCAATGTTCCTGCAGGGGAACCGACGGCAATCGATCGTTGGATTCTCGCCAGGCTTCAAGAGACGGTGAATATCTGCCGCAAGGCCTATGAAGAACTCGCTTTTCAGAAAGCATATCAGGCGATCACCCAATTCTGCGCTGTGGAGTTGAGCAGTATCTACGTTGATGTGACCAAGGATCGTCTCTACTGCGATCCCGAAAATGCATCCCGTCGCCGCGCAACTCAGGCCGTGATGGCAAAAGTCTTTGGGGATCTGGTTCGACTGCTCGCTCCGATCCTGGCATTCACTGCAGAGGAAGCCTGGGGCTACTACTGTCCAGGAACCTCCGTTCATCTGGAGCTTTTCCCTGAAGAGAAGGATCCCGATCAGGACATTCTGAACCGCTTCGAGGTCTTTCAGAATCTCCGTGCGGATGTTGCACAAGCTCTTGAAAAGGCACAGCGTGAGGGTGTCATTGCGAAGCCCCTGGAGGCTACGGTTTCAGTCATCACGGAAGATCCCATCCTTCTCCAGGCTGCTGGTGATGGGATTGCCGAGATTGAGGAATTTCTGATCTTGAGCAATCTTGTGATCAGCAGGGGGCCCAAGAACGTGCTAATTGGCAAGACGGAGGCCGGCAAGTGCGAACGTTGCTGGCGTCATCGCGAGGAAGTTGGTTCCCATGCGGAGCATCCGACACTCTGCGGTCGCTGTGTTAAGGCTGTGGAAGCTTCCGGAATTTTTTCTTAGAAAGCTGATGAATCCCATCCTCGTTTGGATCCTGATCGCTGCTTTTGTGTTACTTGATCAGGGATCAAAGCTATGGGCTGTCAACTATGTTCGATTTCAGGAAACGCTGCCGGTTATTCCCGGATTTTTCAACCTGACCCATGTCTATAACACCGGGGCAGCCTTCAGTATGCTTCATGACAACAACCGCTTCTTCATCCTTCTCTCCCTTGCTGTCTTTATCGTTCTGATCGTGTTGCAAAGGAACTTTTCCGGCCCCCTAATGCAGTGGGGTTGGCTCCTGCTTCTTTCCGGAATTATCGGGAATGTCACCGACCGGATCCTGCGTGCTCATGTGGTCGACTTTCTCGATTTCCAATTTGGGAGCTATCACTGGCCGGCCTTCAACGTGGCCGACTCCTGTATCTGCATTGCGGCGGGATTATTTCTAATCGGCAGTTTTCAAACGCCCCATGCTTCGGGTAAACAGAATTGATGAAATTTCCCCGCAGTCCACACGATACAATCCACAGTCTGGTCTATTTTCCGCGCATGCTGGACAAGATACGGCTTCATGCTGCCGGGGAACTCGGGGAGGATTACATTCCCAATCTGGGCAAGGCCTTCGATGACCGCTGCTGCAAGTTGCTAGGAGTTTCCTATGAAGAACTGGCCAACCAAGTGAAATCAGGCCTCTCCGATGAGGATGTCTGGAGCTGGGCGCTCCAGAAGGGGACCGTGCCAACAGAAGAGCAGGTTGAAGTCTGGAACGGTTTCATGATGAAACGCGGATGGAAGGATGATGTATCCTCCACCTTGGAGCGTCGTAAAAAGGAAGGTGGCTTTGAGAAGCGGACCGAGATTCAGACGATGTTTGACTACATCGATGCCGACGAGCGTCGTCCATTGAGGACTCCTCCCATTCCTTGAAGGGAAACTAGGTTTTATCCGGAATTGAACCGGATTTAGGTTGTTAGTCCTGCAGAGTTGATCCGATTTTTACGGTCACCTGCCAGTGGGCGATTTTACCCTCCTCAAGGTGGGCTCGGGTTTCCACAACCTCAAGCCAACGAAGGTTTTTTTCGGTAGTCGCAGCCTTGGCCACGGCATTCTGAACGGCATCCTCAATGCTCTTGCTGGATGATCCGACGAGTTCGATTTTTTTGTAGGTGTGTGCGCTCATGAGAAAAGTATTCCGCTATTTCTCCATGGTGTCCATGGCCGATCGTCAAGGCTACTGGATCTTCCCTAGAAGCAGTTCGGCATTGGTCCTGTTGATAGAGGCACGTTCCTCGGCATTGAGTTCGGTATTCTGGTCAAGCATTCCTGTGAAGAGCGAAACCCCGCTTGCCGGGACAAACGGCCAGTCGGTTCCAAAGAGGATATGGTCATGTTGGGCAAAGGCCTTCAGGCTTGGTAGTGATACGGGGCTGCTCGATAGAGCCGTATCGAAGTAGAATCTTCCGAAGTCCGAGAGGATCTCGGGTAACGAACGCCCTGTCTGAAAGCTGACCGATCCAGCCATCCGGTAGGCTGCGTAGGGGACGAATCCCCCAGCATGGGCGAGGATGACCTTCAGTTCAGGAAATCGGTGGATGAATCCATTGGCCACAAGTCGATAGGCTGCCCGCGATGTATCGAGCAGGAAGTCGACGGCATAGGGAGGGACATCTGGGACGGGAGGTCCCGAGAGTTCGGAGGGATGGATGAAAACCACAGCCTTCCTTTGGTTCAGTTCAGCAAGGAGGGGTTCATCTGCATGATCCCCCACGTATCTTCCATGGGTATTCGCCATCAGAATGACACCAGAGGCGCCCAGTTGATCAAGCGCATGGCATGCTTCCGTAACAGATCCCTCGACATCCGGCATGGGAAGGGTAGCAAAAAAACCGAAACGTTCCGGCTGTGCTGCAACAAGCCTGGCCCCCTCTTCATTGACCATCCGTGCTGCTATCCGTGAATCATGGAAGGTTGTAGGATCCGCGCTCAGGCAAACACCCGGAGTGGAAATCGAGGCGATCGCGGTTTCGATTTCCTGCTGATCCATGAGCTCCAGGGCTTTCTCCGCACTCCACTCAGGAAATCCACCCATCCTTCCACTACCCTCAGCGATTCCCTTTAACGCGAGCCACTCTAGGTAGCGTGCTGGTAGGAAATGATGGTGAACATCGATGCGGCGTGAGTTCATGATCGTTAAACTGGGAAACCTGATCCCTAACGGGTGCTCTTGGCAACAATACGCACCAAGAGCTGGGTCAGGAGCGTGTCCTCCGATCCTTGGCCACTGAGGAGTTTCTGGTTGGCCTCCCGGCAGGCTAGGAAAGCCGAAACGAGGTGATCCCTGTCGAAGCGGGTCCCATTCACTGCCGCCAGACCGATTCCGTAAGTGTTGAGTGTTCCATCCTTTTTGCGAGGGAGATGCACCGTCTCCTCGGAACCGAGGCGTTTGAGGTCGGAGGCAAAGAACTGAGGCTGCGCCGGCGGCTTGAGCCTGTGGCGCTCCATCAGATCCTTGGCAATCAGGAGATTACGAACGGTGGGAACAATGGCCGCCAGAAGGATTCCGACGCTGTTTTCCCCCTGACGGCGGAGTTGGGCAAATGTGTCGAGGCAGAGAGGGAGATTACGCTTATTGATGGCATCGCTCAGGTCGAAGATGCCACCCGCACGGGTAAGGGGAACCAGATCACGGACGAGTGTTTCGGTGATGACATGACCCTCTCCTGCGGCCGAGGAAAGTTTCTGGATCTCGATCTGGAGTTGGCCACTATTTGCGCCGATGCGACTCGCCAAAACTTCGGCGGCGCGCTCATCGATTTTCACGCCGCGCTCACGGCAGCGATCCGTTACCCAGTCGATCAGATCGTCCTCGGAAAATCCTCCAAAACCGCCCAACTCCAACTTGTCCTTCACGGTTGTCTCGGCCATTTCGGAGAGTGACTTGAAGAATCCGCGTCGCTTGTCCGGTTCGGGGGCACTGATCAGCAGGGTGATGCCGTCGGGCAGATCTTCACGCAGGACCCCGAGAAATTTCTCAAGCTCTTCCTGAACGGTTTCCGAGCGGCCCTGGACCGAGTCCTTGAGGAAAGTCACCCCCTTCATCCAGACCAGCTTGCCGCCGAAGAAGGGGAGTGTACGGATCGCCCCGATTGTCTGGTTGATCATCTCGACGGCGCAGTCGACCGTGTCAGCTGGAAGTTCGATGCTTTCCATCCCGAACTCCCCGGCATCAGGCGGAGCGAGCTTGGCCGCCTTGTCCTTTGCCGCCATGCGGACCTCCGCCTCGTCGCTGCCGGTCACGAAATACAGACGAGGCATCTTTTCAGAAGAGGGGGCTTTGCGAGTGGCCATGGAAGAAAAGGATAAAGCCTAAAGTCTAAAGGCTGAAGTAGAAACAAGAACCAGGGATGACGCCTTATGACAGCTATGAAATCGCAGCCCCAAGGGGGGGCGAGTGCCTTGAAAAGGCTAACGCTTCCAGCCGCGCTTTGCCTTGGTTGGCTTTTCCTTTGTTTTTTGACGGCTGCTCATAGCCGCAGTGATAGCACCTCCTCCCTTGAGTTCCATGATCTGGTCACGCAGTAGTGCGGCTCGCTCATACTCGAGCTTCTTGGAGGATTCCTTCATCTCGGCCTCGAGTTCCCTGATCAGGGTGGCGACATCGAGTGGCTGTTCCTGTACCCGGGCCGAGTCGTCGTTATCCCCCTCGAGGATCACCCTGAGGCTTTCCTGGACGGGTCGCTTCACGCTATGGGGAGTGATGCCGTGCTCTCGGTTGTGCTCCATCTGGCGCCTGCGTCGGTCCTCAGTGACATCGAGGAGATCGCGGATACTTCCGGTGATCTTGTCGGCGAAGAGCACGACCTCCCCGTTCACATGACGGGCGGCACGTCCTGCCGTCTGGATGAGAGATGTGCGACTGCGGAGGAAACCCTCCTTATCAGCATCCAGCACGCAGACCAGGCTGACCTCCGGGAGATCGAGTCCCTCGCGGAGGAGGTTAATACCAACCAGGATATCGAATTCTCCGGCACGCAGGGAACGCAGAATCTCGACGCGTTCGATGGTGTCGATGTCACTGTGCAGGTAACGTACTTTCAGACCGATGTCCTTGAGGTAGTCGGTGAGATCCTCGGCAGTTCGTTTGGTGAGTGTGGTAATGAGCACCCGCTCGCCCATTTCCACGCGCTTGCGGCAGAGTTCGATCGTTTCGTCGATCTGCCCCTTGAGGGGACGGATCATGATGCGCGGATCAAGCAGGCCGGTCGGTCGGATGATCTGCTCGACAATGAGCGGTGTGCCTGGAGTCGAGGTATCGAGCTTCTCATGGGCTGCGTTGGCTTTGATGGAAGAGAGCGGCATTGCATTGGCAAACTCACCAGGAAGCTTGAAATCCGTATTTCCGACCCAGCTATTGCGTATCTCCATCTCGGCCGGGGTAGCGCTTATGTAGAGCCCCTGACCCGTCATCTGGATGAACTCTCCGAAGTTCAAAGGCCTGTTATCCAGGGCGCTCGGCAGTCGGAATCCATACTCCACCAGCGTCATCTTACGTGCTCGATCCCCGGCGTACATACCACCCACCTGGGGGAGGGTGGCATGGGATTCGTCGACCATTAGAAGGGTATCCTGGGGTAGAAAGTCCATGAGGGTGTAAGGCCGAGATCCGGCATCTCTACCGGTGAGATGTCGGGAGTAGTTCTCGATCCCGTTGCAGTAGCCCATCTCCTGCATCATCTCGAGGTCATACTCGGTGCGCATTTTGAGTCGTTGAGCCTCCAAGTACTTCCCATTTGCTTCAAAGAAAGCAACCCTCTCCACCATCTCGTCACGGATACTCCTCATGGCGACCTGCATCTTGTCCTTGGGTGTAACGAACTGCTTTGCCGGGAAGAGAGTCAGGTGGGTAAGGTCGCCGCGGGAGCGGCCGCTGAGGGGATCAAAGAGGGACATCCGGTCGATTTCATCGCCGAAGAATTCGACACGAACAGCTTCCTCGTCATTCTGGGCGGGGAAAATCTCGACGACGTCTCCGCGCACGCGGAACTTGCCACGCGCAAACTCGATCTCGTTGCGCTCGTAGAGCATTTCGACGATTCTTTTGAGAACTTCTTCACGGGTGATTCGTTCGCCTCGTTTGAGAGTGAGGACCATCTGCTGGAAGTCCTCAGGGGATGCGAGACCGTAGATGCAGGAGACGCTCGAGATCACAATGACGTCTCTACGCGTCAGTAGCGAACTGGTGGTCGAGAGGCGAAGGCGCTCGATCTCCTCGTTGATCGAGCTATCCTTCTCGATGTAGGTGTCCGAGCGGGGTATGTAGGCCTCCGGCTGGTAGTAGTCGAAGTAGCTGACGAAATATTCGACGGCGTTATTCGGAAAGAATTGCTTAAACTCCGAGTAGAGCTGGGCAGCGAGCGTCTTGTTGTGAGACATGATCAGCGTCGGCCGATCGAGGTTTTGGATGATGTTCGCTGCCGTGAAGGTCTTTCCCGAGCCGGTAACCCCCAGGAGGGTCTGGTGCCGGTTTCCCATCCGGATGGATCGGGTCAATTTTTCGATCGCCTGTGCTTGATCGCCCTGTGGCTTGTAGTCGGAGCGAAGATCAAAAGACATGGTAAGAAAGGATAAAGGCCAAAAAGCCAACTATCTCTCTGAATGGGCACGGGCGCAACAGATCGGGTGGAGAATTGCTCAGAATTGATTCGATTCTGGTGATCCGATCAGAGGTGATATAGAGTATCGGAATGAACAAGCGCCTGCTCGATCCTGCACTTCTGCCGATCCTTGCAAAAGTCAAGGCAGGCGAGCGTTTGAGTGGAGAGGAGGGAGTGGCCCTTTATACCTCCCGTGACCTCAACGGCCTTGGCTACCTAGCCAATATTGTCCGAGAGCGAAAAAACGGTAATGTGGCGACCTATGTCTTCAACCGCTACATCAACTACTCCAATATCTGCGTCCTAAACTGCCAGTTCTGTGCCTTCAGCGCAAAAAAGCGGGATGATCATGCCTTTGAGATGGCCATTCCAGAGGTAGCAGCCAAGACCAGGGAGGCTTGGGAGGGAGGTGCCACAGAAATCCACATGGTTGGAGGCCTGCACCCGACCCTGCCTGCCTCGTGGTACCTTGATCTCCTGAAGGCCATGCGTGAGGCTGCTCCTGGTATCCATCTGAAGGCCTTCACGGCGATTGAGATCCGACATCTCTCAGACCGCGTCTTCAAGAAGCCGCTTCGGGAAACCTTGGAAATCCTGCGTGAAGCAGGTTTGAATGCATTGACTGGCGGAGGTGCCGAGATCTTTGACCAGCAAGTTCGAGACACCATCTGCCGGGGAAAGGAAACTGGTGAAGAGTGGTTGGAGGTTCACCGCACTTGGCATCAGATGGGACAGCGGAGCACGGCCACCATGCTCTACGGCCATGTTGAGACGGCGGAGCATCGGATCGATCATCTCTTGAAGCTTAGGAGCCTTCAGGATGAAACAGCGGGCTTCACGGCCTTTATTCCGTTTGCCTTTGTTCCCGAGACCACGGAATTGGCTCATATTCGTCCCGCCTGCTCCACGGATGAACTGAAGAATCTGGCCATCTCGCGACTGATGCTTGATAATTTCGACCATATCACCGGCTACTGGATCAGCCTCGGACTGCCGCTTGCTTCCATTGCCTTGAACTATGGGGTTGATGATCTTCACGGAACCATTCAGGAGGAGAAGATCTTCCATATGGCCGGTGCCAAGACGCCTCAGCAGCAGACGATTGCCGCTATGGAGAAGGCAATCCGCGAAGCGGGGAGGGAACCGATGCAGAGAGATACCTTTTACCGCAGGATCGAATCGACTCTTCCTCAGGTGAGAGAAAGCCGGACTAAAATTCCCGAAAGCGTGGGAGTATGAATCAAAGCCCGCCTCGAATCGGGTGTGTTCCTTACCTGAATGCCCGCCCGCTTCTTGAAGGGGTGACTTTTCCGGTTCGGGAGATGGTTCCCGCAAAGCTACAGGATGCTTACATAGCCGGGGAATTTGATGCAGCACTGCTCTCCTCAATCGATGTTATTTCCATGGAAAACCCCTCCGTTGTTGATGGAATCTCAATCTCCTCACGAGGTGCGGTCTTTAGCGTTATTCTGGCTTACCAAGGGGAGTTGAACGCCATCAAGCGGGTCCATCTTGACCCAGCCTCTCACACATCTAATGCCCTGCTCCAGATTGTCCTGTCGGAATTTCATGATTTGACCCCTGAATATGTCCGTTCTTCTGATTCTGAATATGATATTTCTACAATGAATTCCTGCGCCCAACTCTTGATTGGGGATCGGGCTATCTCAGTAAGAAATCGGACATCCAACTGTCAAATACGTTTTCTAGATCTTGGGCAGGAATGGTTTTATCACACATCACTTCCATTTGTTTATGCCTTGTGGACACTTAGAAATGAATATACGAAAAAAAAGGATTTATCAAATGCACTTCGAATAGCAAAGGAACAGGGTCTTTGCAATCGACTTGAAATAGCTGCGAGAGATCCCGAGCCAGAGTTTGCACTGCGGTATATCACAGAGTGGATTCGCTACGACCTTGGGTATGATGAGAAGAGGGCTCTCGCCCTTTTTGCCGATTACCTTAAAAAGTACAAAATTATTTATAATAACCATTCTATTTCCTATTATTAGAATTTTTTCTCCGAGTCTTTTGCAGACTGGTTTTGAGTTGCATCGGAAAAAGTGTCGAGGGGTTCTGGATCATTTTCAGCGTTTCGCTGGGCAGTCATGACTCTCTCTGATAACAAGGACGCGTGAAATTTCCTTCCACACGTGCTGCTGCAGTTCCTGTACTGCTTCTTTCTGCTCTGGCGATCTTGACCTCCTGCAAAAAGGAGACTCCTGCCGCCGCTGTTCATCCCCCGGTTCCGGTCACGATCGGAACCGTCATTCAGAAAGACATGCCCAATCGCAAAGAGTGGATCGGCAATCTCCAAGGAACCGTGACGGCTTTGGTAAAGCCCAATGTCGCTGGTAACATCATCCAGCGGTACTATACCGAGGGAAGCGTGGTTAAGCAGGGCGAACCGCTCTTCCAGATTGATCCCGCTCCTTTCCAGGCGACCCTCGACAAAGCCAAAGCTGACCTTGCAACCGCCCAGGCTACAGAGACCAAGATTCAGCAGGATTTTGTTCGTGCCCAGAACCTTCTTGCCGGAAAGGTGATCAGCGTTCAAGAGTTCCAGAACCAACAGCAGAACTATCAAGCCTCGGTAGCGCAGGTTGCCGCTGCCCAAGCTTCGGTCCAATCCGCGCAGGTGAACCTGGATTTCACCAAGGTGGTCTCTCCGATCGACGGGCTTTCCGGATTGGCAAATTACGAAGTCGGTACTTATGTCAGTCCCTCCTCAACCCAACCCCTGACCACAATTGTTGCGATCGACCCGATTAAGGTGGTCTTCCAAGTTGGTCAGGACGACTACCTGAGCCTCATTACCGGGAGCATCAATGATCCCTCCAATGCCACGGAGCAGCGGAAGGAGAATGAAAGTGTAGGCATGCAGATGATCCTCTCGGATGGTACAGTTTATCCGCAAAAGGGAACGTTCCGCGCGGTTAACAATCAGATCAGCACTCAGACCGGTTCCATCACCGTGGAAGGGAATTTCCCGAATCCCGGGATGCTGCTCAAGCCGGGTCTCTTCGCGCGAGTTAACGCCACGGTCGGCGTCATCAATAATGCCCTTGTTGTGCCGCTCGACGCCGTGATCACCATCCAGAATCTCCATCAACTCGCCGTGGTGGGGGCCGACAACAAGGTTTCGATCCGGAACATCAACGTCGGCCTGATGACTCGTAATGAAGCGGTCATCCTTTCCGGGATCTCCGCCGGGGAAAAAATCGTTGTGCAAGGAACCCAGAAAGTAACCGACGGATGCACCGTGGTGCCCCTTCTCACAGGATCGAAGACTCCGGTAGCCTCTGCGGGAACCGGGGAGAACGGTGCGACCAAAAAGCTTCCCGCTACTTCCCCGACTCCCTCCAATTGATCCCGGTTTCCTAGCCTAGAAAAGAAACCAACATGGCAAAGTTTTTCATCAACCGGCCGATCGTGGCCATGGTCATCGCAATCATTACGGTGATCCTCGGCGTGGTCTGTCTTGTGGGGCTCCCTGTTTCGCAGTTCCCGAACATCGTTCCGCCGCAGATCCAGGTAGCCGCCAGCTATCCCGGTGCCGACGCTGTGACGGTCAAGCAGGCCGTGGCGACCCCGATCGAACAGCAGGTCAATGGCGTCGACAACATGCAGTACATGTACTCCCTGAATTCAAGTTCCGGGCAGTCTCAACTCAATGTCATCTTTGCAAACAACACGGTTCCCACGACCGATCAGATCCTGACTCAGATCCGTCAGGCGCAGGCGCAGTCCCAGCTTCCCCAGCAGGTGGTCAAGCAGGGTATCAACGTCATCAAGACGGCTCCCTCGCCGCTCATCTGCTTTGCCCTTTACACTGACGATGACCGCTACGACTCCGTCTTCCTAGCCAACTACGCCTACGTTAATATCGTCAACCCTTTGACCCGTCTGACCGGTATCGCCAGCGTCACGGTCTTCGGCGCCGGGCAGTATGCAATGCGCCTCTGGCTCGATCCAGCCAAGCTCGCCAACTTTAATATCACGACCCAGGAGGTCTACGATGCGGTCAACCAGCAGAACACTGTCAATCCTTCCGGTCAGACCGGTGCAGAGCCGGTGCCTCCCGGCCAGCAGATGACATTCACGGTGCGTGCCCCGGGACGTCTCGTTACTGAGGATCAGTTCGCCAATATCGTCATCCGGGCCGACCGCAACGGATCGATCGTGAAGGTGAAGGATGTCGCTCGAGTCGAACTCGGCGCGCAGACCTACAACATCGCGGGCCGTTTCAATGGCCATCCAGCCACGATCGTCGCGGTCTACCAACTTCCTGGAAGCAACGCGCTTCAAGTAGCAGACATGGCCCGTACCCTGATGAATTCCTATGTCTCGCAGTTCCCTGCCGGGCTGAAGATGAAGGTGGCGCTCGACACTACTCTGGCCGTCACGGCCAGCATGGAGGACATCAAGAAGACGCTCGTCGAGGCAATGATCCTCGTGCTGATTGTGGTCTTTATATTCCTTCAGAACTGGCGCGCTACCCTGATCCCCGCCCTCGCGGTTCCTGTGTCATTGGTTGGTACCTTCGCTCTCTTCCCGCTGTTTGGCTTTTCTCTCAATACGCTCTCTCTTTTCGGCCTCGTGCTCGCGATCGGGTTGGTTGTTGACGATGCCATCGTCGTGGTCGAGGCAATCGAGCATCACATCGAGGAGGGACTATCCCCGAAGGAAGCTGCAGCCAAGGCGATGGAACAGGTGACAGGACCGTTGGTGGCCACGGCGCTTATTCTCTCGGCCGTTTTTATTCCGACCGTCTTTTTGCCTGGTATCACCGGTGGTCTCTACCAGCAGTTTGCTCTCACAATTTCGATTTCCGTCATTATCTCGACTTTCAATGCATTGAGCCTCAGTCCCGCCCTCGGCGGCTTGCTCCTGCGTCCGCGCAAGGAGGTGGGAGGACCCCTTGGTGCATTCTACCGTGGATTCAACCGCATCTTCGACGCTGGTCGCAACAAGTACATTGGCACCTGCCGCTTCCTTCTCCGCAAGACATTCGTTGCCGGCATTCTGCTCGCCGGAATGGTTGCCCTGTCCGGGTTCTTCGGCTCCAAGCTTCCCGGTTCGTTTGTGCCCGAGGAGGACAATGGCTATCTCTACGCCTTCTCGCAGCTTCCGAACGCCTCCTCACAGCAGCGGACGGACGCTGTGTCCCGCCAGATTGCAGATATCGTCAGCAAGATCCCCGGAGTTGACCATGTGACGACCATCGTTGGTTTCAATCTCCTCTCCGGTGTGCAAAACACCTACAGCGCCTTCTATTTCATCACGCTTAAGCCCTGGGATGAACGGACCAAGCCGGGTGAGGATGCTTTCGGTCTCCTGAGGACGATCAACCAGAAAATCGCCCCTGTACCCGGCGCGATCAACTTTGCCTTCCCTCCTCCTGCGATTCCCGGCATCGGCACCTCCGGCGGGACGACATTCATCCTGGAGGATCGCCTTGGTACGGACCCCACCTTCCTGCCAACCAATACGGCCAAATTCATGGAGGCCATTAGGAAATGCCCCGAGGTCGGATCGGTCACCACGACCTATCTCCCCTCCGTGCCGCAGATCTCCATGACGATCGATCCGGCGATGTGCATGATGCTAGGGGTCGATCTTCACGAGGCCTACTCGACTCTTCAGGCCTTCCTGGGAGGTATCCCGGTGAATTACTTCAACCGGTTCAATCTCCAGTACTACTGCTATATCCAGGCTGAGGGTGCTGCACGTGTCGACCCGAAGGGGGCTTCCCTCTTCTACGTCCGCAACAAGAGCGGGGACCCTGTCCCCCTCTCCAGCCTCCTTCAAGTGAAGTCTATTTCGGGTCCCGAGTTCGTCATGCGTTTCAACATGTACGACTGTGCCCAGATCAACATCAACGGCGCCCCCGGTGTCAGCACGGGGCAGGTGATGGCCGCGCTGGAGCGAACCTTCAAGCAGACCATGCCTTCCGGCATGGGCTTTGACTACTTTGGCATGTCCTTTGAGGAGAAACTGGCTGCGGAGGGAATCCCCCCGGCGGCGATCTTTGCCCTCTCCCTGCTTTTCGTCTTCCTGATCCTGGCCGCCCAGTATGAGAGTTGGTCGTTACCCGTTGCCGTTCTTTTCTGCACTCCGATCGCCGTGTTCGGCGCGGTGGTAATGCTCTTTGTCCGCAAGATGGACAATGATGTCTATGCCCAGATCGGTCTGATCATGTTGATTGGTCTGGCTGCCAAGAACGCGATCCTGATCATCGAGTTTGCCAAGGAAGAGGTCGAGAAGGGCCGTCCCGTCATGGAGGCCGCCCTCGATGCGGCAAAGCTCCGTCTGCGCCCGATCCTGATGACTGCCTTCGCCTTCATCTTAGGCTGCGTTCCCCTGGCCATCGCCACGGGATCCGGTGCGGTGTCGCGCCGGGTACTGGGCTCCACCGTGGTGGGGGGGATGCTTGCTTCCACCCTCATCGCAATCTTTATTGTGCCCGTCTGCTTCAAGTGGTTTGAGAAAAACAAGGCTGGGGAAGGTGAAAAGGTAGAGGGTTAAAAAGTTATGAACGAAGCTCCTAGGCAGGAGCTTGGAAGATGGTAGCTCGCTCTCCCTCGAGCAGCTCCCTTCGGACTACTCTGCGCATAGGTTATCCAGAACAGCCCATGTTCGGGTATTGCCGAAGGTAGCCACTTTGGGGAGGCATGGCTTTGCGGGTGCAAAGTGGCATCAAGTTGAGAAGTTTTGCTGAAGAAGCATCCACTTTTTAACGTTTCAGCAATTTAGCTTTCCGACGCCCTGCCAAGATCATCGGCGTCAGGTTTTTGAGTCTTGTCATCTTCGCTCCGGGGGGGCATGACAGAGCCGTATGGATAACACAAACACCTCTCCCATCCCACAGCTTCCGATTCCTCCCATCTCCCGAGGGTGGGCGATTGTCGGTGGCGTTGCCATGATCCTGCTCGGATTTTTTGCCCTTGGTGATCAGCTTGTCTCGACAGCAGCAGTTGCCACATTCATCGGCATTATCCTGATGTTCGGCTGCGCCTTCCAACTCATGAAGGTCTTCACCATCGGTGGATGGAAAAGCCATCTCTGGTACGCTCTGGTTGCGGTTGCCTACGGCGTCGCCGGGTATGTCTTCATCGCACATCCCTTCAAGGCGGCGATAGCTTTCACTCTTTTCCTGGGATGGGCCATCCTGATAGGCGGCATCTTCCGCACCTTCCTCGCTTTCAAGATGCGCCATCATCGGGGTGTTGGCTGGGTTCTTTTTAGCGCCGCGATCTCGATCATCCTCGGCGGGCTCATCATCTCGCAGTGGCCGGCTACGGGTCTTTACATGCTCGGACTATTCCTTGGCATTGAATTGATCTTTGCCGGGGTTGGCTGGCTGGGGCTTGGGCTCTCTGCTCAGAAAAACTCCTGAGCATAGTAACTGCTTGATTTTGATAGCGCCGGGCCTTGAAAACGCCCGGCGTTTTATTTTTTCAGAAAGAGGGCATTCTTGACGCTGATATCACCCATTCCCTACCTTTCATCCTTCTGATGCGTCACCATCATCATATTTTTTTCTCCTCGCGGACGCTCCCGATTCTCCTGGTGGGGATGTGTTTAATCCTGGAAGTTGTTTCCCTGCGTGCGTCCGGCTCCAACGGGACAAATGACGCCATCACCGCGCAGCAGTTCGCGGCTGCGGAAGATCTTGCGAATACGGGACAAGTGGATAAGGCCGTGGATACCTATCGTTTCATAGCAAAAACTTATCCCCGAAGCAAAGAGGCCCCTGAAGCCCAGTTCCAGATGGCCAAGCA
>CAIZIQ010000147.1 GCA_903933015.1 uncultured Spartobacteria bacterium
CAATCTTTTCGATCTCCATCGTCCTCTTTGGATTGACCACGTTACTGCTAAGGCGCTTTTTCTGGTTTACCCGCCATCATGCGGATTCCGTGGGCAAGTTTGTTGTGATTGCCGATGACCAGGTCGGACCCCAATTTTACAGGGAATATCTCAAGAGTAGCCAACCCCAGATGGTTCGCTATCTGGCTGCATCGAAAACGATGATTGGAAAAACAGTTGCGGGTGAGGGAAGTCCCCTTCTTCTTGTGGAGGCATCGCATTTGCTACCTCACTTTGACCGTGATAGCGGGGTACATTATGAGGCAATTGTTTTGGCAGCGGATACTGGGGCGCTTGATCCCGAGGTAATCCGAAGGTTGGGGATCATTCATTTCGAGGAGATGCCCGTCTATTCCATGGAAACCTTCTATGAGAACTATTGGTCCAAGGTTCCCCTCGGTCTGATTGGTCCGGCATGGCCGCTGGAGGCGGACTTTGTTCTTGTGCAGCACTCTGTCTACTCCTCGATCAAGCGATTGACTGATTTTCTCGTTGCCTGCGCTGTGTTCCTTCTGGTGCTTCCCCTGATCATTGGTGTGGCAATAGCCATCAGGTTGATTGATGGAGGCCCTGTTCTCTACACCCAGGAGAGGGTGGGACTCCATCGTGTGCCATTCCGTCTTTACAAATTTCGGACAATGAAGCCCGGAAGCGACAAGGGGGACAGTTATACCCGGGAAGGGGATTCAAGAGTGACCCGGCTGGGATCCCTATTGCGCAAAACACGGCTGGATGAACTTCCCCAGCTCTGGAATGTGGTCAAGGGTGACATGAGCATGATCGGTCCCCGTGCCGAATGGTCGAGACTGGTGGCGGAATATGAGAAGCAGATACCCTACTATCATTTCCGCCATCTTGTCCGCCCGGGCATCTCGGGATGGGCCCAGGTCAATTATCCCTACGGAGCCTCTCTGGAGGACACACTGGAGAAGCTCTCTTATGACCTCTACTATATCAGAAATTTCTCAATCAGACTGGATGCCGAGGTTCTACTCAAAACCCTTCATGTGATCTTCTTCGGGAAGGGACAATAGCCCTTGCCTGCTCTCAATGAGGCGTTGATTTTCCGCAAATGAGTTTGCTCTTATAGATTTATGAAGTTCCTCCGATGAGCAGTCATTCTCCCCAGAGTAGTATTCGCCCGTTCGGATTCCGATGCTTATGGGCTTATGGAGTGCCATTTGCAGGATGTGTCATTGCATGGTCGGCCGTCTTTCGGATTCTCTGGGGTGACTGGCTGATTGATCCCCAGTACAGTTATGGCTTTTTGGTTCCTATTCTTGCCTTGGGGCTTGGGTTGAAGCGTTGGGAGGATCGTCCGCCGTTTTCTCCTCCATCTTCCATTGCCAGCTGGATGGTCGGCCTTGTTTCGCTTTGCGCCGGAATCTTTTTAGCCCTTCTCATCCCGATGGCAGTTGCCAATCCGGACTGGCGTCCCCTGGGGCTTGGAGCGGCACTTGGCGCACTCGTGATCACGCTGGGAATGATCTTTCTGAGGGGAGGAACCCCATGGTTTGGCCATTTTTTCTTTCCCGTTTTCTTTCTGCTAATAGCGGTCCCCTGGCCTAGAAACTTTGAGCAGGGAGTCATGACCCGCCTGATGTCCTGGAATACGGAGGCTACGGTCGAGGTTCTTCATTGGTCAGGATATGAGGCATTGCGTCAGGGAAACCTGATTGTCATTCCTGCCGGAGTGCTGGGTATCGAGGAGGCCTGTAGTGGTATCCGATCCCTCCAAAGCGGGCTCATGGTGGCGCTTTTCTTTGGAGAGATCTTCCGCCTCGGCATCATCAGAAGAGGATATCTGCTGGTGATTGCTGTATTGGCCGCATTACTGGGGAATATCATCAGAAGTTCAATGCTGGCATTGGTTGCTTCGTCCGAAGGACTTCAGGCAGTCGGCAGTTGGCATGACCCTGCCGGATTGATGGTCCTGTTGCTGACTGTGGCGGCGGTTGCGGGAGCCGCAATCAAGTGGAGGGAAAAAGGAAGTTCTTCTCCCGGGGGAGTCGCCGCATCCGATTCTCAAATATCTTTCAATGCGTCTCCCTCACTCTTTGTCTCGGCTCTACTAGTTATCCTGCTGCTCGGTTCATCAATTGTCACGGAAAGCTGGTTCCGTCTCCATGAGAACCGCGAACTTCCCGTTCTGGAGTGGGAGCTTCAATCCCGTCGTGGGAACGAGGGGGTGACTCCCGTGAAAATCGCAACCCGGACCAAACAGATGCTTTATTATCCGGAGGGATTTTCCGAACTCTGGAAATTCAATGGAGATGCACAGGGACAGGTCTTTTATTTTCGTTGGCCACCGGGTCGAACCTCTGCACAGGCGCTGACGATGCATAATCCCGAAGTCTGCCTTTCTAATATTGGAATGCACCTCCTCAAGCCCCTCTCACCAATCTCCTATGAATCCTCCGCAGTGAAGATCCCTTTCAAATCCTATCTTTTCGAACAGCAGGGACATCCGGTTTATGTGTTTCATGCACTGATGGAGGATGCAGGAACTGACGGGAATGCCTCCGAGGCCCTGGATGATTCCCCCGGAGGGAGGGTTAGGAGTCTTTTTGCGGGCCGACGTAATCTGGGCGAGCGTATGATCGAAATCGCCTTCTGGAATCTTTCCGATGAAGCATCGGCAAGGAATGCCTTGAGTGAGTATCTCAAGGCTGCCATGACAAGCACGCCCGTCGCCGCCCCGATGCAATAAATCCGTGACAACTCCACTTAATCACGGGAAACGGAGCGACTCTGCTCCCGATGAACTTCCCGATTACCATGAGGAGCAATCCCATCCTGTCAGCGCGGCCACGGGATGGTTCTCGGACACGGCAAGAATCAGGAAGTATCTGATCAGGGGAGTGATCCTTATCCTGATCTTGCTTTTTGGCCCGCCTGCCTATCGATCCATCAAGGGATGGCGCTCGCAGGTCCTTCTGGAGAAATCGGGAAGGGCATTCGCCGTTGGGGATCCCCAGGCAGGGGTTACACTTCTTAAGCAGGCTTTGGCGCTTTCGCCCGGAAGTCCAGAAATCCAGCACGCCGTGGAACTCTATGATGCGCGAGCCGGTGACAAACCTTCTCTGGAGATCCTGTTATCACGGATGAGGCAGGGAAAATCGCTCCCGGGCGAGTTGCTTGGAATTGCCGAGATTGAATTCCATGAGGGCCAGAAGAGCCTGGCCGAAGAGGCCCTTGCCCACCTTCCAGAACATCTTAATTCAGCTCAGTTACTCAGATCGTACCTTGTGCATTCGGCCATCATGGCTCAGGAAGGAAAGTTTTCCCAAGCAGCTGATCTCTGTATTCTGAAAGCAACCACACTTGACTCTGATGATGCCTCCCGGTTGAGAGTGCAGGCAGCACTCTTCCTTCTGAATCAAGGAAATCACGGCGATCAAGAGGCCGGTAAAAAAGCGAAGGAAATTCTTCAGGAGGTGGCGGCTTCACGATCCGCAACATCCTTGACTGCCTGGAGGATTCTAGCCCGCCTGCAGATTCAATCCCCCGATGAGATAGACAAGGATGCCAATCACGAATTGAATGCACGCTTAAGAGCAGATTTTTCCTCACTGCGGGGCACCTCCATTTCGGATCAACTGCTTGAGGCTGATCTTGAACTTAGCTCCGATGCATCCTGCAAGGCTGCTCTCGTAAAAAAGTTGACTGCCCGCTACGCCCAGAGTGGGCGTTCCGAGATGCTCGACTATGCGCGATGGTTGAACGCACATGAGATGAGGGAGGATGTCATCACCCTCGCGGGACCCGACAGGCCTTCATCCGACACCGATTGGCTTCTGATTGTTCTCGATGCCAAGAGTGGACTCGGAAAATGGAACGATGTCAGCGGCATGCTCAACACTCCTGCCGCGGCGGGGATTCCCGATGCTGTTCGCCACCTTTTTCTGGCGCGATCCGCGATGATGACAGGTAACGAGTCGCTTGCTGAGGAGGAGTGGCGAAATGTGGGTGGTGCCCTACCCTTGGAAAAACCGGAGACACTCGCCTATATTGCCGGTTATGAGGAACAGGTTGGTGTGTTCAATCGCGCCGCACGAACCTATCGCGAAATGGCTGATCGCAAGGAGTTCAAGGTTCCGGGCCTTGTGGGACTCATCAGATGTCAGCCACGCAATGCGCCCGAGGGGAAAATGATTCCACTCTACGAGGAGTTGGTGGCTGCAGCGCCCGAGTATGCAGATGCACAGGGAGATCTGACCTATTTGAAGCTTTTGACAGGGGATAATCTTGCCAAGTCCTCGGAGTCTGCTGAGACATTGCTTGCTTCCCATCCCATGACACTTGCCAGGATCAGTGCCGCGGCACTCGCCCGTTATAGAAATGGTGATTTCAAAGGAGCCCTGGATCTGTACCGGGGGAAAGCAATCAATTGGCGATTAGCCCCGGATCCTTGGAAGGTCATCTATGTTGTCGTCCTGAATGCCAATGGGGACCCCTTGGGAGAGCTGAAGGCTTTCCCTCCCATCGACACTTCGACACTTCGACCTCGGGAGTTGGAACTATTGAAGAAGGCTCAGGAAGGCAAATCCGCTTTCATAAAATCCAACTGATAAATTACTAAGATTCGTAGAAGCCTAAGCAATAAATCGAGTGAAGGATGTGGCCGATTCACGCTCCGTTCGTAGCGTGTTCTCAATCTTAGACTGATCTTCGTACCCCAAGGCCATCCCGCAGACGAGCATCTGGTCATCAGGAATTTCCAGATGCCTTGCAATGATGCGGTGATATTTGCAGAAGGCGGCCTGGGGACAAGTATCGATACCTCGGGCTTTGGCGGCTATCATAACGTTCTGGAGAAACATGCCGTAGTCCAGCCAACTCCCTTGACCCATCACCCGAGCGATCATGAAGAAGATTCCAACCGGCGCATCAAAGAAAGTGTAGTTACGAGCGAACTGCCGCTCCATCCCCACCTTGTCCCCCTTCGCGATACCTAGAAGTCCATAGAGGTCGTAGCCAACCTTCCGACGGCGATCGATGTAGGGAGGAATCCATTTGTCAGGATAGTAGGCGTATTCTTGGGAATGTTCTGCATCGCGCAACGGATCGAGTGTTGTCTCAAGCAGTTCCCGAGAGAGTGCCGCCTTTTTTTCTCCGGTGACAACAATCACCTGCCAGGGCTGAGTGTTGGTTCCGGAGGGCGCGCGAGCCGCCACATCGATAATCTCCAAAACGGTTTCCTTGCGAACCGGAGTCTGGAGAAATCCTCGGACAGACCTCCGTTCGAGAATCACCTCATCAACGATCCGGGTGATTTCTGCCTGCTCCATATTTTTGTGGTTCTTTAGACTTAATCTTTTTCTGACTTCTCATCAAGGTGCCGGATAGGCCTTGATAAAGTTTGAGTACCAGAGCGCAGATGGGGAAGGGATGCGGTCCTGAGTTTTCTTGTCATAGGAAAAGAGGCCGAACTGGGCATGTCCCCATCCTTCTGTCCACTCGTAGTTGTCCACCAGGGTCCAGGGGAAGTAACCACGTACGTCGATGCCATCTGCCATCGCGCGGCGCATTTGGGCCACATGCTCTCGGAAATAGCGGATCGATTTTTGACCACTTTGGGTGCCGATGCCGTTTTCGGTGATGACGATAGGCTTGTGATAGCGCGCATAGACATCCTTGAGGACGTGATATAGCCCTGTCGGCGCGATTTCCCAGCCCAGTTGAGTGTAGTTGGAGTTATGCTCCCCCGAGGGTCGGAAGAGGAAGCGAGGCAAGCTTGCTTCCTGCGAGTAGTAGTAATTGATCCCGATCATGTCGCAGGTATCGGCCACCATGTCGAGATGGTCGAAATTCTGGTGCTGCATCAGATTATAGATTGTGTCTGGAGCCAGATACTTGGATTTTTTCCACTCAGGAAGAGACCAGATGCCCATGATAAGCGCGTCATGCCTCTCCTCGCGCACGATTTTGGCAGCATCGCGAAACATGTCTGCACACACTCGCATGGCTTTCTTGTAACCGCCTGTATGAAAGAAGAGACCGGGAGGCCAGTGCGCGGCAAGCCATCCGAGCTGCAGGGCCCCGTTGGGTTCGTTCTGCGGGACATAGATTCGGACATCAGCCTTGGTGGCCCTCACGACACGCCGGACATGAGCGCACCAGGCTTCCTGGACATTAGGGTTGAGGAAATTAGCCTTGGTTCTGTCCTTCGGATAGAGCCAATCGGGGAAGGTGAAGTGCCAGAGGGTTATAAGAGGCTCCATGCCGGCTTGGCGGATGCGGTGTGCCATCTCTGCATATTGTTGTAGCGCTGCCTCATTGATCTCGCCCCGGCGGGGTTCGACTCGTGCCCACTCGACACCGAAGCGGAAATGGGTAACGCCAAGCTTCTTAAGTGCCTCCAGATCCTTGTCGAACTTACTCCAGGAGAAGACGGCCTGATCCCCACGTGGAGGCGCACCTCCATGTTCTGCAAAGATGTCCCAATCGGTGCGGTAGTACCATTTCGAGCCAACCGGATAACCTTTGTCCTCGTTCTGGAACGGAGCCGTCGACGTACCCCACCAGAAAGGTTCCTTCGGAAGTTTCCCGCAGGTAATGGCACCCCTGGGAGGAGTGTAGGTTTTCACCGGGGCAATGCATCCCTGAAGCGAGAGGGCGACAATCAGGCTTGCTGCTGTGGCAAGGATTTTTGGGAAGGCTGCTTGATGCATGGGAGATGAACTAGTAGCTATGAGACGGCCTATCAATCATGAAGATGAAAAGTTTCCTCCTCCCCCTTTTGATCTTTGCCGTTTCACTGCACGGGGAAGTGATGAGCAATCCCAAGCTCAATCTCTATCCTGATACGGTGATGCTTAACGATGGAACGGTTGTTCATGGTCTTATTGTCCGAAATGGCGCCGATATCATCACTCTGCAGGAGAAGATGGGAGAGAGGGACATCCCGAAAAGCTGGATCCGGCGGATCATCGACAGCAACCATCAGCAGGCCTATTTCGCCGAAATTGTTAACCCGGGCACCCTTCCGCCTTGGCGTATGGTTGTGCAGGACCTTCGCACCGATGATAACATCAAGACCTTCCGCGAGGTTCCTGCGACAGCAATCGATATCGGGTACCTGAAGAATATCCCGTACATTTCCTTTCGCATCAACAAGAGGGTAGAAATGAACGTTTATGGCAATCCGGAGAACCCAGTTTGTCTTGAGTTCGGGATTTATGAACGTAAACCCGAGGAGATTACAAAGTTTAAGAAGATCATCCGCGCGTACCTTGCTGGAATTCTGAGCTCCCGTGCCGAGGTCGGCGCCCTCTACGCATTGCCTGAAACGGGAGGAGACATACGGGTTGGACGTGTCGCATTGAAGGTGCTCCCTCCGACTGCCCCGGATGCCTATCGCGGATGGTGGCTTTCTGTTTATAGGCCGGATGCTCTCGCCTCGGCCAGGGTGTCCGATGCCGCATACGCAAAGGTTACGATTCCATTCAACCGTGTGGACCTAAAAACCGGTGACCTTCGCGCTGCTGTTCTCAGAAAAAACGGCGGCATGTTGGAGGAGCCCCTGTTGAATCTGAAGGTGCTTAATATCCTGATGCCCGGCGTCAATGGGTTCTATCGGGATAAAATGGGTATCCTTCAACCGCTCTTTCCCTCCGCAAAATCGACCAATCCCAATCCATCCACGACTCCTTTACCCTCTCCGGTGCCATGACATCTTTTTTCCGAAAAATCGCCCTGCTGATTCCCTGTAGCTTGGCGCTTGGCGGTTGCGCCATTCACCCCCTTGGCCCGCTGGACAAGGCTCCCGATAACAAGGCTGCGGCACTCAAGGGATATGCTCCGTTTGCTTGGGGCATCTCCACCAGCAGTCTACAGTATGAGAACAAGGCGGAGCAACCCGGGGACCCGAATTATTATGTCCGCGATTGGGATCTGTTGGTTCAGCGGGGTAAGGCCCCCGTGGTTGGGAATGCCCTCTACTCCTGGAGTGACTTTGACAAGGATCTGAAGGCGCTGAAGAAAATAGGCGTTACCCATTACCGGTTCAGTATTGAGTGGGCGAGGGTGGAACCCCAACCGGGTCACTACAACGAGGCTGCCATCCGGCGCTATGTCTTGATGTGCCGGAAGCTGAAGGAGGCGGGAATCGAACCGGTGGTAACCCTTTGGCATTTCACTTTCCCTGCGTGGCTTACAGATACTAAGAACAGCAGCAAGACGAACTGGCTCAACCCACTGGCTCGCAGTCACTGGAATCTTTACGTGAGCAGGATGGTGAAGGCGACAGCTCCCTATGTGAACTATTATGCTCCTGAGAACGAGCCAAATGGGCAGGTCCTGACTGCTTATATCATCGGTCTTTGGCCTCCCTGCCATGTCTTCGATTTCAAAGGATATGAGGCGGCAACGATCGCCAGTGCCGATATGTTCCGTGATGCGGCGGCGCATATCAAGGA
Organism: uncultured Spartobacteria bacterium; assembly: GCA_903933015.1. Taxonomy (GTDB): domain Bacteria; phylum Verrucomicrobiota; class Verrucomicrobiia; order Chthoniobacterales; family UBA6821; genus UBA6821. Next base: position 8,460 of record CAIZIQ010000147.1, read on the forward strand.
GGTGAAGCCCTCCGCCAAGGTCCTAAGTGTCGAGGCCCTTCCCTGGTGGGAGCACGGCCCGCTTGATCCTGGAGGCCTCCTCTATAACACGGTGATGCACTCCAACTTCGACCATCTGGATCGGATCTACGACGTCTGCGATATCATTGGATTCAACTACTACTACAGTCAGATGGCCGGACCGATCAGTTTCCTCTCCGAGGGAGCGCGTCATGGCCATCACTACACGATGATGGGATGGCGCATCGACCCGGCAGCCCTCGGCAAGCAGATTCGTTATGTCGGCAAGCGCTATGAAAAACCCATGATGATCACGGAAAACGGGGTCGCCACCAAGGACGAAAAAAAGCGTCTTTCCTATCTCCGTGACCATATTGCCCAGATTCGCAAGACCATGGACGAGGGATACGACGTGAAGGGATATTTCGTATGGTCTCTGGCCGACAACTACGAGTGGCACTACGGCTATGTCCCGAAATTCGGTCTTTCGACGATGGACCCCAGGACCAAGGTTCGAGTGCTCAAACCTGCCGCGACTTATTATCGGGATGTGATCCAGGCATCGCAGAGAAACCAGTGGGTGACACCTCTACCCTGAGTATTGCGTTGGATAGGCATGGGGTTTTGGCAATAATCCCATGATGAAGGTCGCCGTATTCAATGCAAAACGCTACGAGCGTGGTGTCATTGAGAAGGTTGCCGACGGGCATCCCTTTGAGTTCACATTTCTGGAGACTCGGCTCGATTTTCAAACAGCGGCATTAGCCACTGGACATGAAGCAGTCCTCATCTTTGTCAACGATGTGGCGGATCGAGCGGTGCTGGAAAAGTTGGCCGCTGGCGGGACCCGATTCCTGGGAACCCGGAGCGCCGGGTTCAACCACATCGACCGCGAGGCAGCGGAGGAACTCGGGATCCAACTGGCCTATGTGCCTGCCTATTCTCCCAATGCCGTGGCAGAATTCACGATCGGCCTGATCCTGACCCTGGGGCGACACATCCATGAGGGTCATAACCGTGTCCGCCGTGCCGATTTCAATCTTGAGGGACTCTGCGGATTTGAGCTTCGGGATATGACCGTTGGGGTCTGCGGGACAGGACGGATTGGCACCGAGGTGGTCAAGCTTCTGAGCGGCTTCGGATGCAAGATTCTGGCCTATGATGAGGAACCGAACGAAGAGGTGACGCTGTTGGCTTCCTATGTCGATACCCGCGAAGAGCTTTTCCGATACTCGGATATCCTGACGTTGCATGTTCCCCTGATGCCGTCGACATTTCACCTCATTGATGAGGCCGCCCTCGGGCTGATGAAGGATGGAGTCTTTCTGATCAATACAAGCCGGGGTGCACTGCTCGACACGCCTGCCGTTGTAGAGGCCTTAAAAACCCGCAAAGTGGGTTTTCTGGCCATTGATGTCTATGAGGAAGAAGCTTCACTCTTTTTTGAAGATCGCTCTTCGGACATTATCAAGGACGATACCTTTGCGCGTCTGCTGACTTTTCCCAATGTAATCGTCACTGGCCATCAGGCATTCCTGACACAGCATGCGCTCCGGAACATTGCGGAGACGACGGTGCAGAGTCTGGATGAATTCTCCCGAGGAGTATCCTGCAGCCATTCCGTTCCTCTTCCATGATCCGCAGGGGATCTTCCTTGGCCCTCCTGCTCATCTTAGGGTTGCCCCTCGGATGTTCACACGTGCAGAAAAGAGCAGATCTGGTTTTTATCAATGGTGCTGAGCCCGAGACACTTGATCCTGCCCTGATTACCGGTCAACCGGAGGGAAGGATCGTGAATGCCCTCTTTGAGGGCTTGCTTCGATTTGATCGCCAGGGGCTGAGCAGACCCGGGGTTGCCTCCTCCTGGGAGATTTCCCCTGACCGGGTGAACTACACCTTTCACCTGCGTCCCGATGCCCAATGGAGCGATGGACGTAGGGTAACCGCCGGTGATTTTGTCGACTCATGGCGCAGGACACTTGATCCCGCTACGGCCTCGGCTTACAGCTACCAGCTCTTCTCGGTGCGCGGAGCGGAGGAATTTGCCAGTAGCACAGGGGGTAAGGCACATGATTTTTCGACAGTTGGGGTTAAGGCGCTCGATGACTCAACGCTACGCGTCACCCTTAGGCAGCCCACGCCCTACTTTCTCGACCTCTGTGCCTTTCCGACCCTCTATCCGGTCCGCACGGATCTGATTGAGAAATATGGGGATGACTGGGTGAAGCCAGAACATTTAATCGGCAACGGGGCTTATCTGCTGGAGAGCTGGCACATCAATGATTCGGTCCGATTAAAGAAAAATCCGGCATACTGGGATGTGACGCATGTGAAGCTTGATACGGTTGATGTTCTTCCTATCAGTCAGGCAAACGTCGCCTACAATTTCTATGCGGCCGGTCAGGCTGATCTGATCATGGACAAGGGTCTGGCCCCACCCTCCTTGCTGGATGCACTCAAGAAGAGATCGGATTTTCATGCTGCTCCGTTTCTCGGCAGTTTCTTTCTGCGCTTCAACTGCTCCAAGCCTCCCTTTTCCGACGTGCGTGTCCGCAAGGCCTTTGGCATGGCGATTGATCGGAGGAGGATCACGACAAAGATTACAAGGGCAGGGGAGTCGCCTGCAGTTAGTTTTGTCCCACCCGGGATCTCCGGATATTCAGCTCCCGCAGGACTTGCAGAGGATGTGGCCGAGGCGCGGCGACTGCTCTCGGAAGCAGGGTATCCCGGAGGGAAGGGATTCCCTCTGACCACCTATCTCTACAGTGAGGGGGAGCTCAACGAGGGAGTGGCCGTGGAACTTCAGTCGATGTGGAAGGAATCTTTGGGTATTTCCGTGCAACTTGCCCGTCAGGAGTGGAAGGTCTATCTCAACTCCCTCGGATCGCTGGACTACGGGATCGCCCGCTCCAGTTGGGTTGGGGATTATCCCGATCCGAATACTTTCCTAGACCTCTTTCTCTCCGAAAGCGGGAACAATAGGACGGGTTGGTCAAATAACTCCTATGACGCCATGATCCATGCAGCAGCCGCCGAGGTTGATCCTGTGAAGCGGTTCGGGATCATGTGCCGTGCGGAGGAATTCCTGATACGCGATCAGGTACCGATCTCCCCTCTCTTCTTCTATGTGGGGATTCAACTCTATGATGGCAAACGGTTCGGGGGGATCGAGGCCAACGTCCTCGACGAGCACCCGATCCGTGAAATGTACCGAAAGGACGAAATCCAAAAACCATGAAACATCGATTCCAAATCAAGGGGTGCACGGCACTCATTACCGGAGCCACGGCGGGCCTGGGTGCTGAATTTGCTCGTCAACTTGCCCCAGTTGCCACTCGCGTGATCCTCGTGGGGCGTCGCAAGGAGCGTCTGGAACAGATTGTTGCTTCCTTGGGTGAAAGTTTCCCAAACCTCAGAATTGATTCCTTTCCCGCTGATCTGACCATGTGCTCCGAACGGGAGCGTCTCGCGGCATGGATTGTCAGGGAGGAAATTCCTCTCAATCTTCTGATTAATAATGCGGGGCTTGGCGATCTGGGCCCCTTTGACACGGCAGAGTGGTCGAGACTCTCGCCGATGCTGGAGGTAAATATCACCGCCCTGACCCATTTGACTCATCTCATGCTACCGATGCTCAGTGCCCAGAGACCTTCTGGCATTTTGAATGTCAGCTCTGTGGCGGGGTTCTTTCCATTGCCGGAAATGGCTGTCTACGCGGCGACAAAAGCCTATGTGACAAGCTTTAGCGAGGCACTTCGCATGGAGCTTGCCCATGACGGCATTCATGTTACCGCGCTCTGTCCAGGTCCGGTTCCTACTGAGTTCTTCGAAGTGGCAAGCCGTGCCGGGGAGACAATTCGAGCCATGGACCGTTCCCATCCAGCGCTCGCATCCTCTCCTAATCTGGTGGTCCGAGAGGCCCTGAAGGGATTGGAAGCCTCCCGACCGGGAGTGATTCCCAACAGCCTCCTCGCCCTGCTTGTCCGAGCTGTAAGGCTGATTCCTTTTCCGGTTCAAAGGATGGCGATTCGTTTCGGTGCGGGGCCGCGAAAACCCAGAATGCTCTAACGGGCTTTCTTATTCAGCATAGGGAGAGGCCCACGTAGGAAGGTGTTCTCCATAGGCTTTGCATGAGCCGGATTGAGAACCATCCTTCAGCAGGAAGCGCTCGATGATTGCAGGGCCATGGAGGGAACGAGACTTAATCACGACATGAAGGTCATCCAGATCAAATCCCCAAGTCTCGATGACCGGCTTCTCGGAATGGATCGTGAGAAGCGTTCCAGAAGGCGTCCGCAGAACCAAGCGGGAGCCCAGTACCAGTACTGGGGAGTCGATCAGGAACTCGGTTATAACGCAGGCATCAAGTACAGTTTTTAACTTTTCTGTTGGTGCCGGTGCTTATTGGCAGCACCACTTCATTGACGCTTGCTTCCAGATGGGAGAAAGTTGTGTTTGTGAAAAGCATCACAAAGAGATGGTCCACGAAGGAAATTGATCCGAGGTCCCATGCGGCCTTTGCCTCGGCGATCGAGTTGATCGGTCCCGATCTGTATTCTGTGGAGGAGAGAATCCGGGAACAGTCCAAGGCTGTTGACCCAGGGGTCGAGCATTATTTCGAGTACGCCATCGGCGGGAGTGGCAAGCGTCTTCGTCCCGCCCTAGCCCTTCTCTCGGCAGGGGCGACCGGTCGTATTGTCTCCGACCATGTCGATCTCGCGGTGATCGTGGAGCTCATCCATATCGCCAGTCTGGTTCACGATGACATCATGGATGGCGCTGATAAGCGCCGTGATCGTCCGACACTCAATGCCAAATGGGGGAATTCACTGACCGTGCTGGTGGGTGACGTGCTTTTTGCCCATGCGCTGCGTCTTTCGACCAAGTTTTCCAACTCAGAGATCTCCCGTCGCATTGCCGATGCTGCTGCCGATGTCTGTACCGGCGAGATTCTGCAGACGCAGAGGCGTTTTGACCTGAATCTTCCCCTTTCGGAGTATTACCGGATGGTCCAGATGAAGACCGGAGCGCTCTTTGCTGTTTCCTGCGAGCTCGGGGCCTTCCTGAGCGGTGCCTCTCCAGCCGTGATCAGCGCTCTGAAGAACTACGGCAACAAGGTGGGCATTGCGTATCAAGTCCTTGATGACTGTATTGATCTGGTGGGGGATGAGGAGATGATCGGGAAAACTCTCGGCACCGATATTGCCTGCGGCAAGTTCACGCTTCCGGTGTTGCTTCTGCTGCAGAATGTATCGCCCAAGGAGCGCGATGAGCTCGGCGCGCAACTTTTGGCAGATGGGGGAATGTCACCGGTTGCCCTGCTTGAACTGGTCAATTCCCGGGGAGCCCTATCCGCCGCGGTGCAGGCTGCAAGATCCTTGGTCGATGAGGCAGAGGGAGAGTTAGTCCATGTTCAGGACAATCGTTATGCCGCCGCCCTTTGCTCGATGACCGAGTATCTCCGGGGAGTGCTTGATTCCCTTTGTTAAGATTCGGCGTCGATGACCGAATCCCGATTTGAGGAACTGCCGGAAGAGGATCGTCCCAGAGAGCGCCTGCAGCGTCACGGGGCGGAGGTTCTGACCGATGCAGAGCTTCTGGCCATTTTCCTGAGGACTGGGAAAGTCGGTGTTGATGTCCTGACCTTGGCAAAATCACTGATCAAAGAGTGGGGTACCCTGAGACGGCTTGCGGTATGCACCCCCTGGGAGCTGGCCAAGGTTTCCGGGATCGGTCCGGCCAAGGCTGCGGAGCTGAAGGCCGCCTTCGAGATGGGGTGCCGGATGGCTCGCCCCGAGGCAGAGAAGCTCCGGGTCGATCGTGCCGGGGTAATTTATGAACTTCTCGGTGCTGAAATGCAGGGGCTGTCCTACGAATCGTTGAGGGTCTTGCTCCTGGATACGCGCCATGGTCTCCTTGAGGAAAAGGAAATTTCCCGGGGAAGTCTCAATGAGAGTATCGCCCATCCCAGGGAAATCTTCCGTCCTGCAATCGCCAAGGGTGCCTATGCGATCGCGGTGGCTCATAACCATCCGTCCGGTGATCCCCAGCCGAGTGAGGCCGACCGTAGATTGACCCGTCGCCTTGCCGAGGCCGGAACGCTTTTGCAGATTCCGCTGGTCGATCACGTGATCATCGGGGCAAAAAGGGGGGAGCATTCCCCCTATTTCAGCTTCCGCGAAGCGGGTCTTCTCTAAAAAACATTCAGTTATGTCCAAAATCCATCCCTCAGCCATCGTCGACTCCGCCGCCAATCTGGCTTCCGATGTCGAGGTTGGGCCAGGCGTCATCATCGAGGCTGGAGCCGTCATCGGTGAGGGATGTCGTATTCAAGCCCATGCCGTGGTGAGCGGACATGTCCGCATGGGAGCCAGGAACACCGTGGGATATGGAGCCATCCTCGGTGCCGACCCGCAGGATTATGATTTCAAACCAGGGACGAAGAGCGAGGTGCTGATCGGTGACGACAACATCATCCGCGAGTACGTCACGATTCATCGCGGAACCAAGGAGGGAAGCATCACGAAACTAGGCAACAACAGCTTCCTGATGGTCGGTGTCCATCTCGGTCACAATGCCTCGGTCGGCAACAGGGTCATCATCGCTAATAACTGCCTGCTGGCTGGCTATGTCGAGGTTCAGGATGGTGCCGTGTTGGGAGGAGGCTCGGTCTTTCACCAGTTCCTTCGCGTAGGAAAGCTCTGCATGGTGCGGGGAGGGGAGCGCTTTCCCAAGGACATTCCTCCCTTCGTCTCTGCCTACGGGACCAGTCTCGTCGCAGGAATCAATGCCGTCGGTCTGCGGCGCGCAGGATTCAGTGCCGAAAGCCGGATGGAGATCAAGCGGGCGTTCCGCCTGATTTACCACAGTGGACTGAACATCACCCAGGCGCTTGCTGAGTCCAAGAATCAGACCTGGGGTCCTGAGGCTCAGTACTTTCTGGATTTCATCGCCTCCGCCAAAAAGAGGGGTGTCTGTGCTGCCGGTTCTACCCGTGGGGGTTCTTCTTCCGAGGGCGAAGAGTAGCTCGGGAAGTGGGAAAAAATTACGGGGTAATCTGGTTGCACGGGGAAGGCTTGGCGTGTTGAAGTAGAGCGATACCATTTCGACCGATGTCCACTGCACCGACCCATCAACCTGCAATCCTGGCGCTCGAAGACGGGCGCGTCTTCCACGGCTTCTCCATCGGTGCCTCGGGCAATACGACCGGGGAGATCTGTTTTAACACCTCAATGAGCGGTTATCAGGAAGTTCTGACCGATCCCTCCTACCGTGGTCAGATCGTGACAATGACTTATCCTCTGATCGGCAACTACGGTACCAGTTCCGAGGATGGTGAGAGCGGTGCACCGCAGGTCTCCGGATTCGTGATTGAGGAACTCTCCCGTTTGGAGAGTAACTGGCGATCCGCTGAGGATCTTCCCGCTTATCTCAAGATGCACGACATTCCCGCCATCGGTGGGATCGACACTCGTTCGCTTACCC
>CAIZIQ010000148.1 GCA_903933015.1 uncultured Spartobacteria bacterium
CAACTGCTCCGCGCGTCTCGATCCATGAGGAGACTTGGGGCTGAAGATGGGTTCCTGAGACGATGTCGATTCCGGGAACGAAATTATTCACCTGCGTGTAATCCGAGGAGGCTCCCGGAGCCTCGCTTGCAAGTCCGTTGAGGGAGAAGGAGGAGAATCCACCTTGATTGAAGAAAGACGGTGACAAATGAACAACCCGATCAGGCGATGTGAAGACGGGTGCCTCGGCATTTCCAATAACGATGGGAGGAGTCGAGAGCGACAATGCTCCGGACTGGGCTCCGGGACCCGCGTATCCCAGCAACGTCGCGTCAAGTTGCAGGGAGCCATTATGGATCGGAGTCGTGCTGTCAGCCCTGCCGGCCGAGATCGAAAGTGTCGAGGCATTACCGTAGGAAACCGAACCGGAGGATGCATAAACACCTCCCGAAACATTCAGAAGACCACCTCGATTGAGATTCACCTGATACCCTGAAACACTGATTCCTGCAGCAAGTGTCGTGGCGTTTAACCCGTCAATGAACTGATGCTGCGTCCCGCCGTTAAAGGCCAGGGGCACAGCCCCTCTGTCCGCCGAAAAACGCGTGTCGTCGACGATCAATCCCGCCGTGCTGACAGTTGCAGCATCTCCCAAAGTCACGATTCCCGAGTTGAGGTGGTGCCAGCCTCCGTCTGCAAGGTTTCCTACATTGCCGGCAGCATCAATATATTGGTTGGCCCCGTATTGAAAGACCACTTGGGAGTTATCCTGATTCTCAAGAACGTCGGTGATCGGTTTCAACGCGATGTTGGGAACGTTGTTCGCGAGCGAATAAGGAATAAGGTCGGCCTGAAGTGAGATCGAACCGTTCGGTGCGATGATCGATCCCTGCACATCGATATTAGCGGCTTCAATGGAGACCGACCCCTGTGGTCCTGCATCGAGAACCGTTCCCGGGGCGACAGAGACGACTCCATCGTGATCGACTAGCATGAAATAGCCGAATCCGCTTTTTGAGAGGAGATCCGGTGAGAGAGCAAGGCCACCACTGGAGTCTCCGCTTCTGGAGAAGACGACACTGGCTGGCAAAGCGCTCGGATTTCCGGTGGTAGGATCGGTCCCCTGCAGCTTGATGGTGAGCGAGGAGGAGAGTGGGAGCGACCCCACCGAGGAACCACTTCTCAATTGTCTCGCTCCGGCAGAGGTATTTCCGAGAAGCGTTCCCACCGCGTCAAGGACGGGAGCTTCTAGGAACAAGGATCCGCCCGGAGCACCGCTATCGTAGGCGGCCTCGTGATGGACAAGCGTAGGATCGAGCGGGGAATCAAAGGTTTTGGTGATTCCCCACTTTGCATTTTTCTCGACCGTCGCACCGCTGGCGTAGAGTCCTGAATAGACTTGGGCCGGCGAAGCCATAGAAATATCAAGGAGATGTCCATGATAAAGGACCTTGGAAGTCGTGAAATCGCCGCCCGAATAATGTGACCACCCCCCGGAAACATCGATGATCGAGCCTTGGCTCATCTGAAGAGATTCCCCTGCGATAAGTTTTACTGATCCACCCGCCTCGGTAAGTTGGGAAATACTCCTTTGAATAAGGTTGGAGAACCCGGTTGCATCGCCAAGCGGAGTACCGATCCAAGAGACCTGACCGGCAAGGTAGGCCGCATACGCATCAGCTGCTGATGAGAATTGCAAAATCTGTCCACTGGATGTCCCGGCAATGCGCGCGTCAATGGTGATGGTACGGCCACGAATCGCGGTATTGAGGCGCTGCAGGGGGCTGTTGGCCAACTCGTTGCCACGAAGCTGCAGGGTAAGATAATTCTGTGAACTCTGCACATTGACCCCCGTAGATCCTGCGACATTGATCTCCGCCGAGGAATCCAACACGATAGATCCGCCAACCGTCGAAAAGGAGGGCGATCCGCCTGAAATCCCCACCGTACCGGCCAGAATCGAAACACCCTCTGTCAGATCGGAATTGGGCGTCCCTCCGTTGAGGGAGATCACCTGGGAGAGAGCGCCGGCGGTTGCAATCGAGCCTGGAGCCAAAATCAAGCTACCCTTGTTCATTTCAATCGAATTCCCCTCGATCGAAACCAAGGAATTCAAAGCCAACGAGGCTCCCGTGACTGTCGTCTGGTCCTTTGCATCTGGAAGAATGCGGATGACGCTCCCTTCCGCAAGGTTTACTGCACCAGTATTCGGCGTGGTGGTATCATAAATTACTGCTGCCCCCGAGGTCCCGAATTGCGGGTTCATCATGGCATTGTAGATGGCCAAGAGATCCACCCGACCGTTCAATCCCGTAGACGTCGCCGAATCGATCATCCCGGACTGGTTGATGGTTTTCCCAGCCATGGTGAGGCTCCCCTCGGGAATGGAAATAACGCCATCGTTTTGCACAGTCCCTGGTGCCAGCGACACGGTGGAGACGGACGGATCACTAATCCTGCCGACATACACATCCTTACCTCGGAGGCTGGGGTCCCCCGAGTTATGAGGCATGATTCCCACCTGGAGACCGGCCGCCATGATGGTCTGCCCATCCATCGTACTGATTGTTCCGTAGTTATGGACCTCGGGCGCGGCCAGGAGCACCATGCCACCCGAATGAGTTGCATCGGGAGGAGAGGTGATCGTGGCCTGCGGCTCCACGGTAACATTCCCGATTTCGCCATCCACGGCACTGATCACAGGAGTAAAGGG
>CAIZIQ010000149.1 GCA_903933015.1 uncultured Spartobacteria bacterium
ACCCGCGCCCCGCCCTTCAGCAGCAAGCCGCTGTGGCCTCCCCCCCCCAGGGTCCCATCGATGATGGTGCGGCCGGGAGCGGGGCGCAGGAAATCAATGACCTCCGTGGCCAGAACGGGTTCATGGCGGAAGGAGGTGTTCATAAAAAGTGGGGTGCTTGGAAAGGTGGGGGTCCCGAGATCGTGATGGGCGCGCAGGAATCTGTTTCTTCGCAGTTTGTGTTGGAGGCGTGTCATCGGTTCACGGCATCGTTAGAGACCGATCATCTCGGCAACCTTGCTGTAGGAATCCGCATCGGCTGCGCTGACGGCGGCCCAGCGTTTCGCATTCCAGATCTCGAAGCGGCTACGCCCTCCGACGAGGACGACATCGTCCTTGAGTTTCAGGGCGTCGCACTGCTCATCGGGGAGCAGGACGCGTCCATTGCTATCGGCGGAAACCGCGCGGGCTTGGCTGTAAAACTGACGGATCGCCTTGCGCTGCATGTCCGAGGGAATCCCACTCTGCTTGATGCTTGTCTCGATCGAGTCGAACTCCTCGGGAGGCATCACCATCAGAAAATCACCGCTGGGGTGGGGAATGGCATGGAACTCGTCCGGACCGCCGTTCAGCCAGCCAGCGGGAATCGTGACACGATTCTTCGCGTCCATGGACCGCTCAAAGGTCCCGCCGTAGCTGATCTGTTTTGGGGTAATTTTGGACATCGGATAGGCAGCGGGAAGAAATGCCACTTTCCTCCACTACGCCCCACTTTTTCCCACCAAAAGAGAAAATGGTCAACGGAAAAGAAAGAAGAAGATCACGAATTTTTTCCGTTCTTAAGCAAAGTAGTGCTGTCACTAAGGATCAGAATTACCCAAAAATCCCCGGCTTTTTGAACATTGCCGCCAGAAGTTGAGATCTCTAATTCAGAAGTGGACCCTGATGAAAAAGATCATACCCCTCCTACTAATTGCCCTTGTTTTCGGAATCGGCGGCTACTTTGCAGGTGTAAAATCCACCATCAATACGGTGAAAAGCGCCGACATTTCCGCCCTTATTTGGATCACAAGCATCCATCAGTTTCTGGAGAATGGGAAATATGATCAGGCCAAGAAAATCTGATTTGGGGCGGCCAACATCCACTTCCATGTGCTCCAACAGATGAAGGAACACCCATGGGCCTACCTGTAAGTCGTTCCTATGTGGCAATTCATAGGGCAGGACAAACAACGCAGTGATGGGATCCTGACACGCTCCAAAGCCTTTTATCTCGCGATGGCTGAAAAAATGGAACCCACCTCCCGAACCTACTTGGAAAACATCAAGGAAGTTCCGGTGCCTTCCACCTTCTGCGGCAAACCGCAGACAAATTCCATCCCCTCACCAACGCTCTCTTCGAAGTAGAGGAGTTGTAGTTCAGTGCAGGCTTGGAAGTTTGTATGTAGGGCTAGGCGCGCGAGTGATGCTGTGGTTTTCCTACAGCGAACGAGCAGCAACAACGCCCTACGCCAAAATCCCAAGCCTTCTCGGACAGCTACTTAATGGCCGTCCAAACCCGATGCACATCATCGTGCTCTTCCAGCGCCTGCAGAAACTCTCCAGCCTCAGCGCGATGTTCATCGGTAAGGGTCGGAAAATTCTTGGCAACGTAGCCGATTTCACTGGTGACAACGTTCCACCCGTTCGACTTCAACCATGCAGTGACAGCGGCGGTGGCGGTGCGATCGGTGATAAAGCGAGCGCCCGTCTTGTCGGCGGGGATATCATCGTTCTGATCGTGGGTCAGGGCCTCAACCTCATTGGCGCCGGCCTCAATGGCGGCCTCCTCGAGATCAATGCCCGCCTTATCGGTGTGGGCTTCCACCAGTCCGACATGATCGAAGAGGAACTTGTTGCTCCCCGGTGCACCGAGTTGTCCATCACGGAAGAGGACGCGGATCTCGGGTGTCGTTCGATTGGTATTGTCGGTGTAGACCTCGACGATCACGGGAACCTTGTGGGGCGCATACCCCTCAAAGACGATGTGGTCGATGACCGCCTTATCGCCGCCGATCCCGGCCCCCTTGTTGATGGCGCGCTCGATGACATCCTTTGAAACACTCTCGGCACGTGCCTTTTCCAGTGCCGCAAAGAGTCGGGCATTGTTCTCCGGATCAGCACCACCCTGACGGGCAGCGATGGTGATTTCGCGGACGAACTTGCCGGTGGATTTGGATTTCTTGAGCGAAGCGACTTCGCGCTTTGCAAGGAGCCATTGACGACCCATGGGAGGAAAAAGTTAAAGGTGAAAGGTTGCGTGGCTCATGCAGGGTATCAAGGGAATGGGATTTGCAAACCCATTCCTTGAATCCCGGAAAAACCACTCCCCGGCCACGGCCTTCGTGGACCGGGGGAGATTGATGAGGATTTTAATCCTCGGCGACGACCGGCGTGGCGCTGGCACGCTTGCGAGCCGTGGCATCGAGGATCTTCTTGCGGAGTCGGATGCTGAGCGGGGTCACCTCGACATACTCGTCGGGGGCGATGTACTCGAGCGAACGCTCGAGGCTCATCTTCAGCGGAGGGGAAAGGGAAACTCCCTTGCCGTCACCTGAGCTGCGCATGTTGTTCAAGGTTTTGGCCTTGCACACATTGACCGGCATGTCGTCGATGCGGGAGTTTTCACCCACGATCATTCCGACATAGACGTCATCCTGGGGCGAGACGAAGAGACGACCGCGTTCCTGGATCTTCTCCATGGAGTAGGCCATGGCGGTACCGGCTTCCATGGCGATCAAAACACCATTGTTGCGCGTCGGGATCTCGCCCTTGTACTCCGCATATTCCTTGAAGATATGCGACATGATGCCGGCACCTTTGGTGAGGTTAACCAGATCGGTCTCGAAGCCGATGAGTCCGCGGGTAGGAGCCTCCGCCTGGACGGTGACACTCTTGGTCTTGTGATCCATGTTCACGATCTCAGCCTTGCGACCTGCAAGGCTCTGAAGGATGTCGCCGAGGTTGTCTGGCGGAACATCGACATAGACGGTCTCGATCGGCTCGAGAAGCTTTCCACCCTCACCCCGCTTGTAGATGACCTCGGGACGGGAGACGAGCAACTCGAAGCCCTCGCGACGCATCTGCTCCACGATGACAGCGATCTGCATCTCTCCACGGGCCTTGATCTGGAAGTGACCGGCAAGCTCCGTCTCCTTCACCTCGATCGAGACGTTGGTACGGGTCTCGCGGGTCAGGCGCTCCTTGATCTGGCGCGCGGTGACGAGCTTACCCTCCTTGCCAACGAGCGGTCCGTCGTTGATACAGATCTTCATCGTGATGGTCGGGGGATCAATATCGACGAAGGCGAGTGGCTCGCGCGTGTCGTTATCGGTGATGGTCTCCCCGATGTAGACTTCCTCAAAACCGCAGATGCCGACAATGTCACCGGCACTCGCTTCCTGAAGCTCGATCTTCTGAAGTCCCTTGTGACCGAAGATCGCGGTAACAGGCTTCTTTTCTTTCTGGCCATTCTTGTGGATGGCAACGACCTGCTCACCCATCTTCACCTTGCCGCTGATGATGCGACCGAAGGCGATACGTCCCAGGTAATCACTGTAGTCGAGGTTGGAGACAAGCATCTGGAAGTAATCGACATCCGACTTCTTGGGAGCCGGGATGTGCTTCACGATCGCCTCGTAGAGAGGCTCCATCGTGGTGCTCTCCTGATCGATCTCGTTCTTGGCAAATCCGGCCTTGGCGCTTGCGTAGATGACGGGGAAATCGAGCTGCTCGTCGGTTGCGTGAAGCTCCAGGAAAAGCTCGAAGACCATGTCGAGAACCTTGTGCGGATCGGCATTGTCGCGGTCGATCTTGTTGATGACAACGATCGGCTTGAGGCCGTTTTCGAGAGCCTTCTTGAGCACGAACTTGGTCTGGGCCTGAGGACCGCCAAAGGCATCCACCACGAGGAGCACGCCATCGACCATCTTCATGATACGCTCCACCTCGCCGCCGAAGTCGGCGTGACCCGGGGTGTCGACGATATTGATGTGGTAGTTATTCCACTGGAAGGCGGCGTTCTTGGCCTTGATGGTGATTCCCTTCTCACGCTCCAGATCCATGGAATCCATGATACGGATCTCCGTGGCCTTCGCCTCGTTGGCTCGGAAAGTGCCCGACTGTTTGAGAAGCTGGTCAACGAGTGTTGTCTTCCCGTGGTCGACGTGGGCGATGATGGCGATGTTGCGAATGTTATCCATGGTCTTTTGAGTAGCCGGTTACTATCTCCGGCAAGCATCCCTCTGTCAACGAGGCACGTAAAATGCTACGGCTTTGTCACCAATGCGCCTCCTCTTCCTTCAACACGATCCCCTCGACGGCCCGGGAGCTCTCCTCGAGTGGGCGGAACTGCGGGGTCATTCCGTGGAGTTCTGCCTCATCTGCCTGGGTGAAGCTCTCCCGCCTCTGGAAAGCTTTGACATCCTCGTGAGTCTCGGGGGACCGATGGGAGCCTATGAAGAGGAGATGCACCCCTGGCTCGAGACCGAAAAGGAATATCTGAGGCAGGCGTTCTCGGCCGGAAAGAAAATCCTCGGACTCTGCCTCGGTTGTCAGTTGCTTGCCGAGGCCCTCGGGGGGAAGGCCTTCCGCCACACCTGCAAAGAATTCGGTTGGCAGCCGATCCAGCCCCTGCCCCCGGGGGTACCCTGGTTAGGCGATGAAACTCCTTTTTATGCCTTCCAGTGGCACGGGGACACCTACTCACTCCCACCCGGAGCCGTCCAACTCGCCCGAAATGAAGCCACGGAGCAGCAGGCCTTTATCATGAGTGGGGCTACCGGCGCTCAAGTCCTCGGACTCCAGTTCCATCTTGAGTGGACGGAGCAGATGGCCAGGGAGGCGCTTGCGGAACCGGGCGTTGCCCCACCACCATCACCCTTTGTCCAGTCAGCAGAGGAAATCCTCAGCGATCCCACACTTTTTGCATCGGGAAAAAACCGCTTTTTTACTCTCATGGATCGCTTCGCCGGCTGAACTGTCCGGGGAAAATGCTGTTGAACTTGGGGAGGGTTCGTCCTTTGATGGCTGGGCAATGACTGTCGAAATCCTCTCTCGCATCCAGTTCGCCCTCACGGCCTCCTTCCACTATCTCTACCCGCCGATGACCATCGGACTGGGAATGCTTCTGGTCATCATGGAGGGTATCTACCTCAAGACAAAGAACCCCCTCTATCACCAACTGGCCCATTTCTGGACGAAGATCTTCGGCCTGATCTTCGCGATCGGTGTGGCGACAGGCATCGTGATGGAATTCGAATTCGGAACCAACTGGGCCTCCTACTCGCGCTTCGTGGGAGATATTTTCGGTAGCGCCCTCGCCGCCGAGGGAATCTTTGCTTTCTTCCTTGAGTCGGGGTTTCTGGCCCTGCTCCTCTTCGGCTGGGACAAGGTCGGTCCCAAGATGCACTTCTTCGCAACCTGCATGGTCTGCCTCGGGTCGCATTTCAGCGCCGTCTGGATTCTGATCGCCAACTCCTGGATGCAGACACCTGCCGGATATCATCTCGAGAAGATCGTCGGCAGCGTGCACACCAGGCTCCCCGACGGATATGTGGTGCAGGCGGCCGACATGGGCCATGTCCGCGCGGTGGTCGATAATTTCTGGGTCATGATCGGCAACCCTTCCTCGCTTTGCCGGATCTCTCATGTGGTCCTCGGGGCCTGGATGACCGGTGCCTTCCTGGTCATGAGCATCAGTGCCTGGTACCTGCTGAAGGGACGCTTCGGTTCCTTTGCCAAGGCATCGATGACGATTGCCGCCTGCTTCGCGGCCTTCACCACCGTACTCCAGTCGGTCAGCGCGGATGCCACCGCACGCGGTGTTGTCCAGCAGCAACCGATCAAGCTCGCCTCCATGGAGGGTGTCTACGTCACCCGTGACTACACCCCGATGACCCTGTTCGGCTATGTCGATGCAAAGAACCAGACCGTCCACGGCCCCCAGATCCCGGGCCTGCTGAGTTTCCTCTGCTTCCACAATTTCAAGCAACCTGTCCAGGGACTCCTCTCCATGCCGAGTGATGAATTCCTGGCGGCACGCAATCCGGGCATGACCCCCGATCAGCTTGCCAAGGAACGACCCAAGTACTGGCCGATGGTTCCGGCGGTATTCCAGACCTACCATCTCATGATATGCGTGGGTTCGGTGCTCTTCGGGCTCTCTTTCCTGGCCGTGATGCTTCTCTGGAAGGGATGGCTCTTCCGGGCGGACAACCCGCTGATCCGCGCCCTCCTCTGGGTCTATGTCTTCGCCGTTCTCGGCCCTCAGATCTGCAATCAAGCCGGATGGTTCACTGCCGAACTGGGCCGCCAACCCTGGATCGTCTACAACCTCCTCCGCACCTCGGAGGGACTCTCGCGCGCCGTGGCGGCGAACCAAGTCGTCTTTTCGATCATCCTCTTCACCCTGATCTATCTCCTCCTCTTCATCACGTTTCTCTACCTCCTCAACAGCAAGATCCAGCACGGACCCGTGGACGACGAGGGTCACCACGTGAAGGCCGTCGGGATCGATCCCGGCGCCATCCTTTCCCATAAGGGCCGCGCCTCCGAATAATCACCGCCATGCACCTACCCGACCTCAACTCCATCTGGTTTCTCCTCGTCGGCGTCCTCTTCACCGGGTACGCGATCCTCGACGGATTCGACTTCGGCGTCGGCATCCTGCACCTCTTCGTAAAGAAGGATATCGACCGACGCATCCTCCTCAACTCGATCGGCCCCGTCTGGGACGGCAACGAGGTCTGGCTCGTCACCGGAGGCGGAGCTCTCTTTGCCGCCTTCCCCGGTGCCTATGCGACCGTCTTCTCGGGGTTCTACAACGCCTTTATGCTTCTGCTGGTAGCGTTGATTTTCCGCGCCGTGGCTATCGAGTTTCGCAGCAAGGAGCCGGGCCGAACCTGGCGTCATGCCTGGGATATCGCCTTCAGCGTTGCGAGTTTCCTGGCCGCACTGCTGATCGGCGTCGCCATGGGGAACATCACCCGTGGCATTCCCCTCGACTCGCAAGGGGACTACGCCGGCACCTTCATCGGACTACTCAATCCCTACTCCCTCCTGCTCGGCGTGACCGTGGTGGCACTCTTCGCCATGCACGGCTCCATCTTCCTCGTCATGAAGACCGAAGGGGAACTTCAGGCAAGGATCAAGGGATGGGTCCCGGGCCTCATCGGCCTCTTCCTGATCCTCTTTCTGGCCTTTAACATCGCGACCTTCTTCCAGTGCCCCGACCTCGTGGCTGTCATGATCACCCGACCCTACGGCTTCATCGTGCTCGCACTTGACGTGCTCGCGGCCCTCTCCATTGGGCTGCTCACGGCTAGGGGTTACGAATTCGGCGCCTTCCTCATGTCTGCCGCCACCATGGCGCTGCTGATGGCGGTGCTCGGCATCTCCTACTTCCCGCATATCGTGATGTCGATGCCGCATCCCGGTAACAGCCTGACCATCTATAACTGCGCCTCCTCCAGCAAGACTCTGGGCTACATGCTGATCATTGCGATCATCGGTGTTCCGATCGTCTTGGCCTACACCGCCAGCATCTATTGGATCTTCCGCGGAAAGACCAAGATCGGTCACGTCGGCTACTAGAGTAAAATGTGCAAAGTGATAAGGCGGGATCCCCAACCTATTGAGGGCTCCAGCTTTTCACTTTCTTGGCTTTTACTTTTTACCATTTTCCCCGGCGGTGTAGTCCAACGGCAGAGACAAGCGACTTAAAATCGCTCCAGTGTGGGTTCGAGTCCCACCACCGCTACTCGCTATCATTCCGTTATTCGTTAGATGGCTATTGATCTAAGGATAAAAGATAAGTAATTAGCTTACTGCTGACTTGAGTCAGCAATCTCTCCCCAGAGAATGAAAACGTCGCAAAAACCAGCATCTCCTTCCCCCAGGGAGCGTATCGCCATTGTCGACGGCCAGCCTTCCTCCCGGATTGGGCTCTCCCATTTCATCAAAAAAATCGGTCGCTGGGAGGTCGCCTGGGCCAGTGCCACCGCCGAGGAGGCGATGACCAAGCTTGAGGAGGAGGAACCCGATCTCATGATTCTGGACATTCAGTTACCGGGCAAGGACGGCCTAGAGTTCATCAAACACCTGATGCCGCTTTACCCAAATCTGAAAATCCTCGTCCATTCGGGGCACAGCGAGGAGTTCTACGCTGAGCGCTGCCTGCGCGCAGGGGCCATGGGTTATCTCCACAAGATGGATCCCATGGGTTCGTTTGAGAAGGCTGTGGACAAGGTGCTTCACGGAGAATTGTACCTCAATCCGCGTCTCGCCCGTCAGACCCTTCACTCCATGGTGAAGCATGTCGTTAAGCGCCATGACGACGACCATCATCTGCATGATCTCACCGATCGGGAACTCGAGGTGATGATCCTCATGGCCCAGGGGGATTCCTGCCAGGACAGCGCTGAAAAGCTGCACATCAGCCCGCGCACCGTTCAGGTCCACCGCAACAACATCCGCCTGAAGATCGGACTGGAAAGCGCCCTTCAGTTGCACGCTTATGCCGTGCGCTTCTATGGTCCTGACGTCACGAACGGTACCGGCAGCGCCTCCACACATATTCCTCACACTCCAAAGATCGCCCCGAGAAAAGGCCTCACCCCGGTTGTCAAAAAACCTGCAAAAAAGAAGGTCGATCTGGAGAATCCCGAGACCAAAGCAACGATCCGCCGAGTAATTGATCGCCATCCTTAGAAAATCCCTAAGCTTTTTGCTTAGAAGAGGGTAAGCCATCTCACACCTGCCGGTTGGCAGCCCGAAAGGGTATGATCGCGGGTGATGAAATCCCCCTCCTCATCCCTAACCACAAACCTTGGGAAACCGGCCAAGAAATCACAGCCCTCACCCCTAGGAAAACTGCGCTCCAAAACCGCTGTTCCCCGTGAGAAAAGCGATCTCTTCTCAGAGGAATATGAAATCAGGGTCATCTGTCTTTACCCGACAATTGAAGCCGGCAAACTTGCCCGTTCCTGGCTGGAAAGCGCTTTCCATCACGTGATGCCGAATACGGGCACCCTTATCGAATATTACAACTACGCCGTCCTCAGTCATGACGGGATCAGCTGGCACCATGTGATCGAGCGGATCCACCCCGACATCATCCTCATGATCGGTGACGGGAAGAACCAACTGGTTTCGGGATTCCGTCACTCGCTGAAGGAACTCCTCGCCGAATCGTGCAATGGCAAAAGACCGTTGGTCATTTTCCGGAGTCTTGAACCAGCCCCCACCATCAACACGAGCGTTCTCCTCGATTACATCGCGGCACTGACCGATCACAACCATTGTGAACTCAAAGCCCAGGACGGAAACGGCTTTCCGATCAGCTGCTTTCGGCATCATCGCCTGCTGCTACAAACGAGGCATTATCACGAATAGCGTCCCATCACACCCGCGCCAGCGTCAGAAGAGAAACCTCCGGAGGACAACGGAAACGGATCGGGGCATAGGTGACCCCGATTCCCGCGGAGACAAAGACCTTGGCATTCGGAGACTGGATCAAACCGATCGGATAGCGCTCACATCCCTGAGGAATAAATGGCCTTCCGAGAACCGGCAGATTGATCTGCCCCCCGTGGGTATGACCGCAGAGGATGAGCTTCACCCTCGGATCCACAATAGAATCCACAAGGAAGGGGTTGTGCGTGAGCGAGAGAATCGTGGCATCGGTCGTGGCACCGCTCAGTCCTGCGGGAATATCGGGGTGTCCGATCGTGATATCGTCGAATCCGGCAAGGTAGATCCGCGAACCATGACTCTCGATCCAGACTCCCCGGTTCGTGATTTCCAAGATTCCATGGCGCTTCAGTTCCAACGAAGTCAGCATCCTATTCGCCCGAATGTCGCGGTTCCCAAGGACAGCATAGACCCCCAGCGGTGCCTTGAGTCGCCCCAGGCGCTCCATCACGGAAACAATGAGATCGGCGTCATAATCGACGTAGTCTCCACCGAGAAGGATGATGTCAGCCTTGAGGGAATTCGCCCTCTCAACCGCCTGATCAACGTATTCGTTCGAGATCAACTGCCCTCGATGCAGATCGGTCAGAAAGGCAATCCTCACCCCATGAAAACCCTCTGGGAGTCTCTTAATCGGAATGGTCTGTTCATTGATAAGGAGGTCGCCCGATTCCCAATAGGAGTATCCGGCGCCTCCGGCAATCCCCGTGAACACGGCGGCACCCAGCGCCCCTTTGACAAAAGCCCTCCTCGTGATCGGATCAGCCATGATTTCAACCTAGCACGTTCTCAGTCCGCAGGACAGGCAAAGACAGGAAACCGCCACGAGAAAAACCCAGCCAACCGAAGCGTTAGCCTTTAGACTCTAGAATGAAAGTTCTGTAAATTCATGTACTCCCCGGAAGAACCATCGCCTAGCGGGGCGACCTATCGCCGCGAATTGCTGCGGAACCAGTTCTGGCAGATCTTGAATTTTGGCTCCAAGGCCGGATTCCTCATCCTCCT
>CAIZIQ010000150.1 GCA_903933015.1 uncultured Spartobacteria bacterium
CGAGGGACTGAGACTAGCCTCACTGAAGAAGGTATCCCTAAAGGCCAAGCTCGTCGCCGTCTCCACCATCCAGGAGGAAAACGGTCTCTACGGCGCCTCCATGGCAGGCTATAGCGTCCATCCGGATGTTGCGCTCGTGGTTGATGTGACCCATGCCACCGACATCCCCAACTGCTCCAAGCAGAAGCACGGGGAGGTAGCCCTCGGGAAAGGTCCCGTAATTAGTCTCGGCAGCGTGAACCATCCAGTGGTCAACGCCCGTCTCCGCGAGGCAGGCAAGAAAGCCGGTATCGCCCTCCAATCGGAGGCTAACCCGCGCTGGACCGGCACGGACGCGGACGCCATCTTCAAACAAAAGGGAGGCATTCCCACCGTCTCGATCGGGGTCCCAAACCGCTACATGCACTCACCTGTCGAGATGATCCAGTATTCGGATCTGGAGGAGACGGCGGAATTGCTCGCGGCCTTCGCCTTGGAAGCCAGGAAAGGGGAGCGCTTTGGAGTGAAGCTTTAATTCCTTCCGCACAGCGTACTTTTCCTTTCTTTTTTCTTTCCGAGCAGAGGGCACCCGCCTACATGAGCGGGTGTGACCTCCCACACATCAACCAAAAATATGGGCTGGCGCATTGCGCTGGCCGGACTCGGCATCAATCTCGCCCTAGGCGTGCTCTACACGTGGAGCATGTTCAAGGGTGCCATCGAGAAAAACTTCGGCTGGAAAGGCGATCAACTCAACGATCCCTACGCCCTCTGCTGTTTGGTCTTCGCATTCGCGATGATTGTGGCCGGACGCTTGCAGGACAAGATCGGCCCGAGGATCACCGCAACGATCGGGGGCGTGCTTGTTGCCGCCGGCATGCTGCTGATCTCCACAACCAATAATTACACCCTCTGGGTCATAGGCTTCGGAGTCCTGGTCGGCACCGGTATTGGTTTTGGATATGCCTGCGCGACGCCCGCTGCACTTAAGTGGTTTCCCAAGGCCAAGACTGGTCTGGTCGCCGGCATCGTGGTCGGAGGATTCGGACTGGCTCCGGTTTACCTTGCCCCCCTTTCCGAAACACTCCTGAAGGATTTTGGTATCCTCAAGTCGATGCTCATCCTCGGGGTTCTCTTCGCGGTTATCGTTATCGGCTTGGCCCAATTTCTGAAGAATCCACCAGCCGACTATGTTGCGGAAGCCCCTTCCTCCGGAAGCATTATGGCAGCGTCACTGCCAACCGTGGCGGATCTGACACCCGGCCAGATTATTTCCAAGGCCTCCTTCTGGCTGCTCTGGCTACTCTACTTCATCGGAGCCGGAGCCGGCCTGATGGTCATCGGAAGCATCAGCGGCATGGCCAAAAAGTCCATGGGAACCTCCGCCTTCATCGCTGTGGCGGTGCTTGCAATCGGCAATGCCCTGGGTCGCGTGATCGCAGGATCATTATCCGATCGGATTGGTCGCCGCACAACCCTCCTGCTCGTTTTTCTGTTCCAGGCCGTCCTGATGTTCCTTGCCATTCCTGTTACGGGGGGAGCCACCACCCCGCTCGTTCTTGTACTGGTCGCCGCACTCATCGGTGCGAACTACGGTGCCAACCTCGCCCTCTTCCCCTCGATCACCAAGGATTTATGGGGCATCAAAAACTTCGGCATGAATTACGGACTCCTCTTTACGGCATGGGGCGTGGGAGGCTTCGTCTTGGCGCGCGTCACTCAGATGCTCAAGGCTTCGAGCGGTAACTTCAACTCGAGTTTCATGGCTGCCGGCATCCTTCTTATCGTTGGAGCTCTGCTTACCTTCGGGATCAAGAGCGAATCAAAATAAGGGGCTAGGTTGCCCCCCAAGCCTCAGCAATCAACACGCCCCGGGATTTCCGGGGCGTTTTTGATTTGGGGCAATTCTTCGTATCAGTCCTTGCCTTCCCGCTTCTCCACGTCCGGTCGCCTGTAGGCGATGCGGCTATGCAGCATGCTCGAAAGACTGGAGACCAGAGTGTCGGCAATGGCATGAAGCTGGCAGAGGGTCACCGGAGCCTCGTCGTATTGTCCATCAGCAATGCGGTCCTGCAGGATATCATGCACGAGATCGTCGATCCGCTGGACAGTAGGGCGCTCCAAGCTCCGTGACGCACTCTCCGCGGCGTCGGCAAGGCCTAGAATCACAGCTTCAACGCTCTGCGGCTTTGGTCCCGGATAGCGGTAGTTTTCCTCACTGACCTTGGGAATGTCCTCCGGCCTGATATTCATCAGGCTTCCTCCATCCCGGGCGTCCTGCTCCTGACGGCAGGCCCTCCGGTAGAAATACTCGACCAAGGTGGTGCCGTGGTGCTGCTGAATGGCATCGATCAGGCGTCTGTTGAGCTTGTTACGCAGGGCAAGATCCACCCCGTCCTTCACATGGGAAAGGATCACCAGCACGCTCATCGTCGGCGTCAACTCGTCATGAGGGTTATGTCCGGTCGGGGCGTTTTCGGTGAAGTATTCGGGCTTTGAAAGCTTGCCGATGTCATGGAAGTAGGCGCTGACACGGCAGAGTGTAGCATTGGCCCCGACCCTCTCCGCGCAGGCCTCCGCGAGGTTGGCCATGGCAAGGGAGTGGTGATAGGTGCCCGGGGCCTCGAGACTGAGCCTCCGGAGAAGCGGATGATTCAGATCGGCCATTTCGAGCCACGAGATCTCCGTGGTAATACCGAAACATTGCTCCAGGAGCGGTAGGGAACCACTAACCAGGACGGCGGTGATGATTCCTACGCCGAGGGCAGTCAGTGAGTACAAGACGATCTGCTGAATGTCCGTGGAGGAGAGTTGATCCCAGAGGATCGGTCCGATGACCCCGGAGAGAATGGCGAAGATCATCACGGAAAGACCGGAGTAAAATCCGGCTCTCAACAACCGGGAGCGACGGCGCACACGCAGGGTAGCCAGCACGGAAACCAGACCCCCGGTGATCGCCAGAAGAAGTAGGATGGGGTCTCTGGCCACATGCAACACAGCCCACCAAAGTGCGCCGACAAGACATCCGGACAATGCGGCTTGCGGCCCCATCAGCACGGAAAGGGTCAACGGGGCCAAGGCATAGGGGAGAAGCAAGGGTACCAAGCTTTCATCCAGATGTCCGGCTAAGGCACGGCTCTGAAGAAACTCACCGATACCGACCTGCAGCAGGATCACTCCCAGGAAGAGAGCCAGTCGGGAATTTTTCTTGAGTCCGGAATCTCCACTGATCACGGGCTGAATCACCGCAAGGGCGAGGACCAGCAGTGCGTAGAGCAGATGTTTGAACGGTTCGGCAGGATCACCAGCGAGGCAAAACAGCGTGAGAATAGCAGCCGCCACAAGAACGATCGCCGTACGCAGCAAGATGCCCTCCTCGAGTTCCTGAATCAAAGGACGTTCCTGGGTAGCGAGCCGTGACTTGCCACAGCTCAATCCGCGGGCCGCAAGTCGCCTTTTTCTTAGGAAATGAAACATGGGTGTCTGGATGAGTGTGAAGGATCGAGCGAGTGAAGCCTAAAAGCGGCTTTCGCGGTTGCCTCGGTGATCCTTGTAAGCGGAGATGATCGCCCTCACCAGAGGGTGCCTCACGACATCCCGTTCGCCGAACTGGTGAAAGCAGATCCCGGGGGTTTTCCCTAGTGCACCGAGAGCCTCGATCAGACCGCTGGGTTTGTTCTTGGGGAGATCGATCTGCGTGCAGTCCCCGGTAATGACGCATTTGGATCCGATGCCGATGCGAGTGAGGAACATGAACATCTGCTCGGTGGTCGTGTTCTGGGCCTCATCGAGGATGATAAAGGCTTTGTTAAGTGTCCTGCCCCGCATGTAGGCAAGCGGGGCGATTTCAATGATCCCCTTCTCGATAGCTCTCTGGATTTCCTCCGGTTCAAGCATGTCATGCAGTGCGTCGTAGAGGGGACGGAGATACGGAAGGATCTTCTCCTGAAGCTCACCGGGGAGGAATCCCAAGGCCTCACCCGCCTCCACCGCGGGGCGCGTCAGGATAATCCTGCTCACTTTTTCTGTCTTCAGGGCGGCGACGGCCTTGGCAACGGCAAGATACGTCTTCCCGGTTCCCGCAGGGCCGATGCCAAAGGTGATGTCGTGGGACTCGATAGCCCTGAGGTAATCACGCTGGGACTCCGTTTTGGGAACAACAGGTGGCTTGCGAGGTGAACACTGAATCCTCTCGCTGAAAAGTCCCTCCAGTGGTGATCCGCTGCCTTTGACGGCAGCAGTTCCTTCGGTGCCTCCATCCCTTGTTGCTCCGTCGAGGGCCAGAAGGAACTCCTCACGGCCGATCACCCCGCCATGGGAAGAAACGCGCTCCAACTCTCGGACCGTTTCCTTCGCATGCTCCACGGCCTCGGATGAGCCTGTGATTTTCATCCAGCCATCGCGGGTCGTGATGCGCACCCCGAGGCGCGACTCCATGGCCCGCAGAAGATCCTCATCGCCTCCATGGATCGCCTGCAGTGCTCGCGCCGACTGAAACTCGAGAGTCTCGGAGGACTGGTTCGAGGGACCGTTCTTGGAACGACGGACCGGTTTCTTCTGGAACGGGGTCTTCAACAAAGACGGCTCTACTTGTAGCCGTAAACCAGCGCCCAAGGGGTACGATCCTCGGGGGACTTGAGAATCTGAACGATGGCAAAAAATGTTCCCGTGGCTTTCGGGGTGACCCTGACGCCTGCGGAAGGACCCGGCACACTGGCGGAGGAACCATGCTGCCAGCTCTCAGCATCAACGAGGTTTCCCTTGTCATCATAGATATGCACCGAGATAGAGGATCCCTTCACATCGGAAGCCATAAAGAACCAATAGTCATTCCCCTTGAAAAGCTGCGCACTGACAGCCTTGCGCTGGTGAAGCGCGAGATCCCCGCCCCAGGCATCCTTGCGGATCGAGTAGCCCTTTTTGTAATAGGGCAACGCGGCCTCGTAGGCAAAGGAGAGTGCATCGTCCACGGTTGCGCGGAGCATGGGTGAGCAGATGGACAGCAACACGGCTGTCACGAGCAGACGCATGCAGGAGAACCGAAAACGGGAATTGCGCTGGAGGTTCATGATCAGTTGGCCCCGTTGACAATCTGCTGGTCGACCCCCCGGGTCAGATCATGGATTGTTTGGACATTCTGGGGTGTGATCCTGTCCCCGGATTCGTTGACCAGAGGTCCGATCTTCCGGAGAACCTCCCGGATATTCGCCACCAGTGGGTTCTTGCGAAGGCGCCCGCTCATCGATCCGATGCAGCGATCGAAATAATTCACCAGTTCCGGCTGATGGAGCAACTCGGCCCCGTCCTTGGAGAATCCGCTTCCAACGATCGCAGTCAGCACCTCGGTTCCGCGAAGCCATCCTCCAAGACTCACCAACTGCGAAAGATCCTGGTCATTGAGTTCCTGCATCGCGCCACGAACATCCTGAAGAGCACCGTCGAACTCCGAACGAACTCCCTTCCAGTCGCGCTGGTCGGCCTTATCGGTAATGCTCTTGCTGCGGGCGATGACCGACTTGCGGACATTGATCGCATCGGCAAGGGTCAGTACCTGACGCCCGAGCTCCTTCACCCGCTCGGCATCCTCGGCCTCAACGGCCACAAACCCCTCGGCGATGACATTGCCCAAGAGGAGGGCGGTGCGGGCACGGTCCTCGGGGGTCTGCGCCTTTCCGTCACGAAGCTGGCTCTTCCAGTTGGGATTTCCCAACTTGTCCAGCACTGCAAAGATCTCGCTAGGCACGGGCACGACAACCTCATCGACCGCTGCAGCTGGAAAATCCGATAGTGAGATTTTCTTCGGCGGATTATCCGCATGGAGGGGAAGCAGGAGGCCTCCCAAGAGGGCCAGAAAGAGAAGGGAATGTTTCTTCATCAGAAGTCCGGTAAAAATACCCTCGCCGACGAGGGTCTCGCTATGGAGCATTGGCGATCGTTTAATCACACGCTATTTGTTCAACCCAATTTGTAATGGACCAGAGAAGATTACAACACATTCTTGATGCCGCCGCCGCCAAGCGCCTCCTGGTCGTCGGAGACCTGATGCTGGACGAATTCGTCTGGGGCAGTGTCGGAAGGATCTCCCCTGAGGCTCCCGTCCCGATTGTCGAGGTCGAAAGGGAGTCCAGCTATCCGGGGGGTGCCGCCAACGTGGCCCGCAACCTCAGGGAGTTTACCAAATCGGTCACCATGCTCGGGATGGTGGGCAACGACACCGCCGGCACAAAACTCACAACCCTTCTCCATGACGAGGGAATCTCCACCGGGGGACTCTTCACGGATCATGAGATCCCGACCATCGTGAAGACTCGGATCATAGCCCAGCGCCAGCAGGTGGTCAGGGTCGATAAGGAACAACGCTCCTCAGCCGGTTCCAGTCGTGCAGACATTCTCGCCCGCGCCAAAGAGCTCATCTCGCAGTCCGATGCGGTTCTGATCGAAGACTATGGAAAGGGGTTCCTCGACCAGAAATTTGTCGATGCCCTGATGGAAGCCGCCAGTTCTCACAACATCCTAGTTACTTGCGATCCCAATCCAAAAAACCCGCTCGAGTGGCCGGGAATTGCGACCATCAAACCAAACCGCTCCGAGGCATTCGCTGCCGCCGGTGTTCCCCTTTGCCCTCCGGTTCACCCCGTGGAACAGGATACGGCGCTGTTGCGTGTCGGTGAGATTCTGCTGAAGCGCTGGAATGCCGGCGCCCTGCTCATCACATTGAGTGAACAGGGGATGATGCTCTTCCGACCCGATCACCCCCCTTATCACACCCCCACGCGGGCACGGGAGATCTATGACGTCTCGGGGGCCGGGGATACCTCCATTTCCCTCTACACCCTTGGCATCGCTGCCGGAGCCACCCCCGAGGAGGCCGCCGAACTGGCCAACCATGCGGCAGGCGTCGTGGTCGGAAAGTTGGGAACGGCGACATGCTCCCGCGCAGAACTTGAAACGAGCTTCCTAAACCTATCGGCTTGATGAATATGGGTGTCAAAAAGGGGAGGAAGGGATTGAAGCCAGCACTTTTCATCGACCGGGACGGCACCCTGATGGAGGAGGTGGACCACTGCTGCGATCCTGCCCATGTCCGGGTCTATCCCGGCGCTTCCGAGGAACTCACCAAGGCTCGTTCACTCGGCTGGGCCACCATCATCGTCACCAACCAGAGCGGGATCGGACGGGGTTACTTCACCGTCGAGCAGTTTGAGTCGGTCCAACGTGAACTTCTGCGTCAACTCGGCGATGTCATCGACGCCTCTTATATGGCACCCGACCATCCGGACCGTCCCTCACCGCGCCGCAAGCCGGCACCAGGCATGCTGATGGAGGCCGCCGCAGAGCATGGCCTCGACCTCTCCAGATCGTGGATGATCGGCGACAAGGCCATCGATATTGAGTGCGGGAGGAACGCCGGCACGCGAACCATCTTGGTCGAGACCGGCTACGGGAAGAAAACGTCGGAATGCACTCCTGACCACCGCTCGCCCACCGTGGCCGAGGCAATCCGAATCGCACTAGCCTCCTAAGCTAGACCATCATGCAAAAAAAAACGCCCGCCGAGATCGCCCTGGTCATCCCCGCGCGCTGGGGATCGACCCGCTTCCCCGGGAAGTGTCTCCACCTCATTGCAGGAAAACCGCTGGTCCAGCATGTCTGGGAGCGCTCCTTGCTGGCAGGGAAAATCTCCCGCGTCCTGATTGCAACCGATCACGACAGGATCGCTGAGGAGGCCCTGAATTTCGGAGCCGAGGTCATCATGACCGCAGAGAATCATCCCAGCGGAACCGACAGGATCGCGGAGGTCGCGACTCGACTCGACGGCATCACTCACTTCATCAATGTCCAGGGGGATGAACCGCTGATCGATCCGCAACTCATCGAAGATCTCGCCACCTCGCTGAGTTGTGATCCACGAATTGCCATGATCACGGCGGCTACCCCCTTTCAGGATCTCTCCGAAGCCGA
>CAIZIQ010000151.1 GCA_903933015.1 uncultured Spartobacteria bacterium
GCCCCCGGACAATGGAGCAGTTGAACGATGCCCTCGGTGCCCTTGAGGTGAAGCTCGACCGTGCGACCCTTGATCGCATCGATACGATCTTCCCGCCCGCCGGTGATCCGGAGATGATTCGAAAGAGCTCCAACCCCTATCGCTACGAGACCCCCGAAGCCTTCGCCTGGTAATATTCTGTAAACCTATAAAATCCCCCTCATGAAAAAACACATTACCCAAGCCATTGCCGGCCTCATCGTGCTGGCTTCATCTGCTGTCGCAACAGCTTCTCAGCCCTCTCCGACGCCTTCCCCAGCTGTAGCGGTGTCCGCTGATTCCGGTCGAGAGGCTCTCTCCTTCGACCAGGGATGGCGCTTTCATCTTGGAGACATTCCCTTCCCAGAGATCAAGGGGCATGGTGCCACCTACGGCAATGCCAAGGCTGGCAACGCTCCCGGTGCGGCCGCCACTGTCTATGACGACACAGGTTGGAGGGTTGTTGATCTTCCCCATGACTGGGCCGTCGAGGGTCCCTTTGACAAAGAGGCGAATGTCTCCCAGGGATACCGCCCGCGTGGATTCGCCTGGTACCGCAAGTCCTTCAAGATCGACCCTTCTGACAAAGGTAAGCATTTGGAGCTCCAGATCGACGGGGTGGCTACTCACTGCACTGTCTGGCTGAACGGAACGGAAGTGCATCACAACAACTGTGGCTACACCGGCTTCACTGTCGACCTGACCCCGTTCGTCCGGTATGGCGACGATCTCAATACGGTCGCCGTCCGCGTGGATGCAAACGCCATGGAGGGATGGTGGTACGAGGGCGCTGGAATGTACCGTCACACTCGTCTCGTGAAGCGCCCGCCAGTGCACATTATGACGGACGGAGTGTTTGCCCAGCCTGTCAAGGAAGCCTCCGGATCATGGAAGATCCCGGCCGAAGTAATTGTCGAGAATATCGGAAAGACGAATGCTTCTGCCTCCGTCACGGTTACCCTCCGTGACCCCGAGGGGAAACAAGTCGCCACCCTGACAGAGACCAATGATGTTCCGGTGCTTGGATCAAAAGTCTTTCGTCCTGTTTTGAATGTCACCGATCCGCGTCTTTGGTCCTTGGATCATCCTGTGCTCTACAGCGTTGAGACCAAGGTCGCTTCACCGGGAGAGTCGGAGGATACTGTCACAACCAAGGTCGGTTTCCGGACGATCAGGTTCGACGCGGATAAGGGATTCTTTCTGAATGATCAGCCGGTAAAACTGATGGGGACCTGCAATCATATTGACCATGCCGGCGTGGGGGTAGCCGTCCCTGATTCACTTTGGGATTTCCGGATCCGCAAGCTGAAGGAGATGGGATCCAATGCCTATCGCTGCTCTCATAATCCTCCTGCCTCCGAATTCCTCGATGCCTGCGACCGCCTCGGAATGCTCGTCATGGATGAGAACAGGAACTTCAACTGCACTCCGGAATACATGGATCAGCTACGATGGATGGTTCGCCGGGACCGCAATCATCCTTCCGTGATTCTTTGGTCGGTTTTCAACGAGGAACCGATGCAGGGTACCGAGCAGGGATACGAGATGGTACGGAGAATGTCCGCGGCGGTGAAGGAACTCGACACAAGCCGCCCTGTCACTGCGGCACAGAGCGGTGGCCAGGGAAATCCGATCAATGTTTCCGGCGCCGTCGATGTGGTTGGCTTCAACTATCAGCAGGGTAGCTATGACGGCTTCCATCAGAAGCATCCTCAGACGCCGATTACCAGCTCCGAGGACACCTCGGCGGTCATGACCCGCGATGAATATGAGACCGTGAAAAGCAACAACATCCTCGCGGCATATGATGACGAGCATCCGGGATGGGGTGCCACTCACCACGATGCCTGGAAGGCGATCGACACCCGCCCATTTGTGGCCGGTGGATTTGTTTGGACCGGCTTCGACTACCGGGGAGAGCCGACCCCTTTCACCTGGCCCAGCGCCGGTTCCTTCTTTGGCTGTATGGATCTCTGTGGCTTTCCAAAGACTGCGTTCTACATGCATCAGGCGATGTGGATCAAGAACCGCCCTATTCTCGCAATCGTTCCACACTGGAACTGGAAGGGAAAGGAGGGGAAGCCGGTACGGGTGATGGTGATCACCAATGCGAAGCAGTCGGAACTCTTCCTCAATGGCAAATCGCTTGGGGTGAAGAATGTTGATCCTTACGCCATGGCAACTTGGGAAGTCCTCTATGAACCCGGCATGCTGGAAGCCGTCGCCAGGACCGATGGGAAGGAAATCGCGAAGACCAAGGTCGAAACGACTGGAGATGCCGTTGCTCTCAAGATCACTCCAGATAGGGTGAGTTTGGCCGGAGATGGTCAGGATGCCCTGCCAGTCACCATTGCCGCTGTTGATGAAAGGGGCAGGGTTGTTCCAGGTGCCTCCCCTATGGTGACGTTCAAGGTCGACGGATCTGGAAAGCTCATCGGCTTGGGTAATGGTGATCCGAACTGTCATGAGCCAGAGAAGGGAAGCGAACACTCACTCTTCCATGGTCTTGGTCAGGCAATCGTCCAATCAAGCGCCGGTGCCTCCGGTGAGATCCTCCTCCATGCCTCGGCACCGGGATTGAAGGACGCTGTGGCTAAAGTTTCGATTGTTTCGGCGCCCGTTATCCAGACTGTTCCTGCCGCACCTCCCATCGAGATCCTTTCAAAATGGAGAATGTCCGCCCTGTCAGCGTCAAAACCCGATCCTACTGCCGTGATTGCCGACAACGACATGAACAGCTGGACCCAGATCAAGCTTCCGAAGTTGGAGAACACTCCCAAGGCTGGCTGGATCGAATTCCGGAGCGAACGCTTCAAGCCCTTTGAACAGCAGGCCAAGGAAGGTGGTATCATTCGCTTCAAGGAGATCCGTGGCAAAGGGGAGTTCTGGCTCGATGGCGTGAAAGTCTTCGAGAAGCCGGATGCAACCACGTTGCCGGTTGAGATTCCCATTCCTGCTGGCAACCATGAACATCAGATCAACGTTCTACTTCAAAAGGGAGACGATGCAAAAGAGGTGGGACTTGGGGGTGTTGTGACCGTAGAACCCTCGAAGTAATGGAATTCCCGGGGAGGCTTCGTTGGGTTTTCCTGACGGGGCTTCTTGCCGGGACATTTCTATTGTGGACGATGAGGGCAGAGCCTTCTCTCCCAGTCACTGAGGAGGTTGCCGACCAACCCGCCGAAAGAGCTGTGGGCAAAGAGGGGTTACCAACATTTGATGACAGGAGAAAAGCCGTGCTGGAGGCCTTTGCCCTGGGTGGGGACGACCATTTTGTAAAAGCCGAGTGTCTCTTTGAACTGGGCAGAATTCCCGAGGCTCTTGTCGAGGTAAACAAGGGACTCGATCCCTTGGTGCCTGGCAATCACATCAATCGGTGGATGCATGGAGGTAACACAGGCTTCGTTGCGTGGCCGGGTCTCGATTGCTACCTCCGCTATGAACGTTATTTGGATCCGGCGACGAAGGAACGCTACCGAACGATTTATACCGGAGCTGTTTTCTACGCTCGGCTTAGCACGAGCAATCATAAGCTGATGGCAGCCGTCTCCCGCTATCTTGCGACCCAGATCTGGGGTGCGGATGCCTTCCATGCAGATCCCTACTTCATGGAGAAAGATTCCTACATTCAGAGTATGACTTCGAATTCCAAGGAGCCCGGAATCATCTGGGGCACTCATTTCGCAAAGGAAGATCCCACAGGAGAAAAGTATCTCCGTTCGATCATTGCCTCCACGGTGAAGGGAGGTCCGGGTGAGTATGCATCCCGTCCCTATGGCGCGCAGAACATCCTTCCGCTATTAACTCTCGCTGATTGTGCCAAGGACCCTTCGCTTGCTAATCAGTCGCGGATCGCCTGGGAGGTCTGCCTCATTCAGTTAGCCCCGGCGTGGCTTCGCGGCCATCTCGCAACCTTTGCCCCGCGTTCCTACCCAGATACGGAGTCACAACACCCTTGGGGAGTGGCCACAATCCCATGGCTTTACTTTGGAGGTATTACTCCGGAGTTGACCCGTGCCAAGGCAGCGGCCCGTTGCGCCACCGATGTCTACCTGCTCTCTCCCGTTATTCTTCCATCCGGAACCGACCGGTCCAGACCCTATACCTACCGAGCACTCATCAATGGCTGGGCCCTTAATCATTATGTCAATGGCACCTACGCCCTCTTTTCCCGATCCGCAAAAATTGGTGGGAAACCCTTTCAAGGGCAGAGTTACCCGTGCGGAGTGATGTGGGAGGATTCCGCCCCCGATCACGGGAGTCATTTCTGGATCACGAATCCCGCTGCCGACGAACCCGGAAAGATGGGCATTCACACCCATGGAGTCCGTCCCTTTGAGCAGGAGGTCTTGGGACGCGATGCCCTGCTCTTCCTTTTTAAGATTCTTCCAGATAATCCGCGCCCCTATGCGCTTGGCTATGTTCCGGGTGGTTGGAGGGCAATGATCAATGATGCCGGTTCATCTGGACATATCTTCCTCCATTACGGAAGCGTGCTGATCGCTGTGACGGCCAGTCAACCGTTCGAATGGAATCCGGAGGGAGGAATCCTTGCACCGGCATCACCTCCCAGAAAGGGTGACTCCGAATTTCGGGTGAAGTCACCACAGTGTGCCATCGCTTTGGAGACGGCCAGTCCCAGAGACTTCCCCGGTACCAACTCTGACGAACAGCTCAAAAGATTCCGTATCGCGATCATTGCCAAGAGTTCCTTAACCCTCACGAACCAAGGCGCTCTTTCCGCTCGCTACCTAAACCGCCTTGGTGACTCACTCGAGTGCATCTATGACAGTGAGGATCGGATCAACGGAGTTCCTCTGGACTATAAGGTCTGGCCTCTTTCCGAAAGCCCATGGACATCCCGCAAAACGGAATCTGATCCCTTGGTTGTCACCGATGGAGCGTCCGAAAGGATCTACGACTTCACGAAGTGGACTGTCTCTGAGAAGAGAAAATAAATTATCCCAGTTTCTTCCTAAGACGGGCGGCCATTGGGCCGACACCGTGTTTCACATCACCCCAGGCTCCCTTGCCTGAGTTGTAGCGGAAGCCCTCCTCCTTGTAGAGGGTTGGGGTGGCGGGATACCTCTCAACCGACTCACGCCACGCTGCCCAGACAGCATCATACTCTGAGAGGAGTTTGGTTGCCGTTGCGGCGTCGAACTTCTCCTCGCACGCCTTCAGTTCGAAGTTGAGTCTGTAGATCGTGTAGAGGAAGCGACCGTAGTCGCAGGAGACCCGAACGAACTCCTGAGTCTCAGCGTCAGCAAAGGTAATCTTGGAGGCGATGTCGCAGATCTCTTTCCAGATCCCCTCTGCCTCGTGCTTCTGAGCGAATACGCGATGCCTTTTCTCGGAATCCTTAGGGAGATCTGGTTCACCGATGTACTGATCACGGCTCCACCAGGGGCGGATATCGTTGTGCGTGGAGCGCTTTCCACGGATCACGGCCTTGGCCGAGAGGAGGCAGAGTTCCCTGAAGCGGGCAGCATCCTCCGAGGAAAGTTTCAGAACTTCC
>CAIZIQ010000152.1 GCA_903933015.1 uncultured Spartobacteria bacterium
CTGAGCGGATGAGCTAATGCGTCAGGAAGCTTCACGGTGACCTTCCATTGCACAGTTCCAACACTCCTCCCCTCCTCCAGAAGGGTCGCTGAAGGAAGAAAATCACCCATCATTCGTGAACTCCACGAAAAGAGGAAAGGTTGGGAAGCATGGGGGGGAATTTTCAAACCCTTGGTAATGATCCGGGAGTCGGATTCTTCCTCCGGGTAGCGAATCTGAAGCGTACGCTCCACGGAAGAGGTGCTCTCAATGACTCCGTGCAGAGTGATCGGGATATGCTCCTGAGTCGATAGAGGATGATCCTGGAGAGCTTTGATGGAAACTTTCCCCTGAGGCCCGAGGGCGATGATCTCCAGAGGGAGCGTGAAATTCCCATCCCGGAGAGCCGGATGAAGTTCCCGCCTCTCCTCGTTTTCCAGATGAAGGGAGCCAATCGATAGCCAAACTTCTCCGCTTCCCTGAGGAGGAATCCTTGCAGGAAGGGAGCAGAGGAGTCCGGTGTCATCGGTCCAATCGATGGTAATTTCTCGAGCCGAGGAGTTCGTGATGTGAAAGACAGCCTTCGGATGCTCTGTGCTGACGATCGCACTCGTGGTATCGATCAGGAAGGGAACGATCCCCTCACCCGAGACCGGTATTGAAGGAAAGTTGGGAATCTCAGGAGCAGCCCTGAGTTCCGTGGTCTCTTCCTTGGATTCCGCAGGCCTGAACTCGATCTCAAAAGAACGAGTCTCTTTCTCAGCAAGCGAGAAGACGCCGTCACCGACAACAAACCAGGGGGCGGGAAGAAGAAGAGTGCCGGAAACGGGGGCCCCGAAACTATTGCAGAGAAGGAGGGTTCTGCGGGCCGTGGATCCGATCGCCACCTTGCCGAAATCGACTTTCCCGGGAATCACCGTGAGAGATCCCGGGGGATCCTTGATGCGAATCGAAGCAGTATGAGTGCTCCAAGCCTGACCTGGAGCCTGGATCCGGAATTCAAAGGAATCCTCCTCGGACTTAACCGCGCTGTCATTCACATAGCGATAGAGAAAAGCTGAGGAGGAACGGTTCTCAAGACTCTGCAGCGATCCGAAGCGAGGGGGCTTAGAGATCTGGAGTGAGACCTTGCCTCCGTTTGGAGAAGCTACTGCAATAGGCAAATCAACCTCTCCCCCGCGGATCAACTCCCCGGTGACCGGGCTTAGCAGCACGGTGGGGGAGACTCCTCCCCGCCGATCCTGTCCGATTCCCTTGGTGCCGGAAGGCGAGATCGTGATATCGGCGTGGAGTGGCCCTGGATGGCAAAGAAAGATGCAGGAAAGAACAGCTAGTAAAACGATCTTATGAATCCCGTAAACACCAATCAGCCGATGTAAGTCGATCGAATCAAACCGGCTCATCGGGAGAGATTTTTCAGGGATGCGAAGGCGACGATCCCGCTGAGCCGATGGGGACTGAAGGCTGGACGGAGCCATCGGCCCGTACCGTCAGATTCCCGTGACCATGGACATTGGCGATCTCACTGAACCAAGGCATTGCAGGCCAGCGGTTCGGTGTTCCGGGACGGGAGTCAAAAAGCGTGGGGAGATAATCGATCCGAGGAGTCTTGTTTGCGCTCTGTGTTTGCTGAGCGACCTTTTCGATCGTTGGACAAAGCCACAATGCAGCCGGAACATCCAGATTATTACTGGAATACTCGAGCCAGAATTTGCTCTCCTCCGGACTTCCCGGCTTCACTCCCTTCGGTAACTGAGGCCAACCGTCAGGCTCCGTGGCACAAGGAGCAAAGTGAATCCAGAGTTGATGAAGATGCGACATGCAGACGATCTCATTTGCCTTCGCCGGAATCGTGCTAATCACAGGAAACATCAACGCCATCAGGACCCCCACGATCCCAATAACCACAATCAGCTCAATGAGGGTGAATCCCCCAGAGCGGTAGCCTGATCGTGACTTCATCCAAGGTTTAGAAGTCACTTCACAAACTAAAGCTATTACAAACCTCCCTGTTGGCCTGGGATATTTGTCATTGTATAATAAGTGGACGAGTAGGGAACATTTGATTGATTGTTGACCGTATTGAACGAGGTGAATGTATCGGCCACACGAATGCCCTGAACGGTGATGGAGATATTGGTTGAGGAGATCTGTGTAGCGGCAGTCCCTTCCGTACCAGGACCTGGAGGGCTCACTCCAACTTGATTTGTATTAGGAGGAGCACCATACTGAGCTAACTGCTGCTGAGTAAGCGTTCCATAAGCCGTGAAGGTCTGATTAGGGTAACTGTTCTGAACATTCCCATCAAAGGAACCATTCATATAGACACCATCTTGCACGTAATTTGTACCAA
>CAIZIQ010000153.1 GCA_903933015.1 uncultured Spartobacteria bacterium
AGTACCTCCCAACTCCCAACTTCTAAGATTTTCAAGTTTCAGCTTTTAGCTTTTCCCTCCCCTAAATTCCCAATCCCACCCTGATCTCCTCCAGCCTCTTGGCATAGATACGGCCGACAGCCTCCGGGCTGAAATCATGCCCGGGATCAGAGACATCGCGGGGACTCTCCCTGATTTCACGCATCAATTGTGCGGCATGATCCAGGTCGGGTTCAGCCCACGTCTGCCCATCACCCCAGAAGTATTCCCCCCGTTCGATGGCGCGGATCCTGTGCCGGACCAAGGCCACCCGCGGCTCCCGGCAGAAATCCATATTGCCCGAGAAGCCAGTTGCCATCACCTGCTTACCCAGCAGGATCGCCTCCGCGATTCCTCGGCCGAATCCCTCGGCACGATGCAGGGAGACATAGCAGTCACAGGCGTTGTAGAGAGCCATCACGCGAGGGCGGCGCATGCTCTCCTCGATAAAATGGATCCTGGAATCTCCCGCAGCCATCCGCTTCACCCCATTCCATGAGTGCTGCTTATTCAGGTAAAAATCGACCCTCTCCAGCAGGTTCATCTTTTGAATCCTGGCAGGAGCCACATTGACCTTCATCACCAGCCCCACCTCATCCGGCCCTTCGTTGGGGAAGGCCCTTTGGAATGCGCGGATCACCCCATCGGGGTTCTTGCGCGCCAGACTGGAATGGATATCGAAGGAAAAAACAAAGAGGAATGGTTTCTCAGGCAGGCCGAACCCTCTTCTTCCAATGGATTCCACCTCCCCCACCAGAACGGGCAGCGTCATTGCTCGTACTGGCAGCGGACTGCTGTGAAACGCTTTCGCCGTATAGTTGCTAATTCCCCAGATCTCATCCACAGCACCGTAGGTGTGAAGACAGCTCGCTGGCCAATGTGGGAGCTCCCATGGGGAGAGACCGATATTGTACCGATCACCGAACATTCCCGTGCCACGCTCACAGGTCAGACGTGCCTGCTCCACACCGGTAATGCAGAGCATGTTGATAGCATAGGTCGGCTTCTTGGAGATCCAATCCTGAACCGAATGATCCTCCTGAGAGATCTCTTTTCCCGGCTCCACATTGATGATCGAGAACGGTATTCCCTGGGTCCTGAGTGCAGCTGCGGCCAGACGTACATCCTCACCGATTCCCAGCTCCCCTCGCGCGTAGCCATAGAGATTCACCCCAAATGTAAGTTCCGGTCGCGAAATGCCACGCCGAGCCGTTGAGACAAGACGCGTCACCGAGGCCAATTGAAACTCCCCGGGTCGGACATTCACCGATTCCACCAGGGAAAGCGCGGGAAGAAGAGGACGGGGCACACGTAGCGCACTTCTGGTCAGACCTCTCGGCAGATGAG
The DNA here is from genome assembly GCA_903933015.1 of uncultured Spartobacteria bacterium. GTDB lineage: Bacteria > Verrucomicrobiota > Verrucomicrobiia > Chthoniobacterales > UBA6821 > UBA6821. The sequence goes on from CAIZIQ010000153.1 coordinate 1,366, forward strand.
CCTCCCTCATTGACTCATCCTGAGCTGATACCGCTTCATTCCGGAAGCTACCAAGAGTCCAGTCCCCGAGATCCTTCAGGTGAAACCTATTGTAGAGATGCAGATCCAGTTTCTTCCGATCATGCTTCGGAAGCCGGATCGCGTGAATCAAGCCCGGGATATCTCCGAACTTCTCCGACAGCTTTGCCAGCAGCCAAGGCGCCACAGGCGGAGCATGACGCCGATGCCTCTCGCCCCTCCAATACGATACTGCCACCCCGCGTCGCACCTTCGCACTGTGGAGCATCCCTCCGAAAGTGTACTGACAGTGGGCGACCCCGTAGAAGAACATGGCTACCGGAACGGTGTCACACCACCCGTCACCGAGCAGCTTAGGCAGAATCAGCGGAGCCGCCAGTTCACGATCCCATTCGGGAATCGAACGGAGGATCACATACTCCCGACGCCCCTCCGTGGCGCACCACGCCAGATAGCGGACATAGTCGCGGGCCTGCCCCCGGTGCAGGGGGAAACGCATCTGCAGAATGGGACGCAGATGCCAGATCACCAGCATTGCGCCATAGACACTCGTCGGCAGGACGAATGGCAGGGTGACACGCCTCAGATAGGCGTGCTGATCAGATAGTTCGGAAATGGGCATAGATTGTTTTTTCCCGCAGAGGCGCAGGGGCGCAGAGATATGGGCAGATATTGGCTATTAGACTTATGGCTGAAGGGTTTTAGGTTTTCGTAAGCGAGCAACCTTCAGCACCCTTTTAATTTCACCACCCACGTTACTCAGGTCTCAGGTTTGGTGACTGGTTCACCTTCCCACTTTTTAACCTTTTAACTTTTTCACTTTTTACTCGGCTATGCCGCCCCCGCCATATGACGGCCGTAGAACTCCAGTCCCTCATCCACGGTATCAAAGTGGTGCATACGCCCATCGACGAGCACCACGGCATCCTGGCAATGCTCCCGGATGAAATTAGGATCATGGGAGACAATCACCTTCCCCCGATCGGCACGCTTTTCAAAGAGCTCATACTGACACTTCGCCGTGAAGCGGCTATCGCCGACCGCTGAGACCTCGTCGATCAGATAACAGTCGAACTCGATGATCATCGAGATCGCAAAGGCCAGACGCGCTCTCATTCCGGAGGAGTAACTGATGAGTGGTTCCCTGAGATAGATCCCGAGCTCCGAGAACTCCTTCACAAAATCCACCTTGTTTTCGAAGGGTACATCATAGATCCGACAAATCAGACGCAGATTATCGAGACCTGTCAGATAGTTGTGGAAGGCATCTCCGAGCGCGATCGGCCACGACATCTTCATCTGTCGAATAATCTTCCCGGAGGAGGGACGCTCTGAACCGCTCAGCAGACGCACCAGCGTTGATTTGCCTGCACCATTTTTGCCTAGCACCCCCAGCTTCTCTCCTGGTTTAATCAGCAGATTAATCCGGTCAAGGATCGTCCTCTCCCCTCCATGAACGGGATAACGCTTGGTGACATTGA
>CAIZIQ010000154.1 GCA_903933015.1 uncultured Spartobacteria bacterium
CTGTGCTAATTCGAAGGCCTCCTCACCCCACGGATACCACTCCACGGGATTTCCTGCATGCTGGAGCAGGTAGGGGGAAGAAGTTGTGGAAAGATAGTTCATCGGCAGATTGAATTATCCCGCAGAGGCGCGGAGACGCAGAGGATTTGTCTGATTGTGTGTCTTTCCAATTTTCCCCCGCGCCTCTGCGCCTCTGCGCGAGATATTTTCCATTCCAGCCTTAAGAAAGCAGGTCAGGCTGTGCTTCTGAGACCTTGTTCCTTGGGGTAGGAAGTCCGAGCTTCGCATAGGCCTTGGGCATGGCGACTCGCCCCTGAGGGGTGCGGGAAAGGTAGCCCTGCATGATGAGATACGGTTCGTGTACATCCTCAAGGGTTCCCGCTTCTTCACCGACGGCCACGGCCAGAGAGTTCAGGCCGACGGGGCCTCCACCGAACTTATGGATGAGCGCCTCAATGATCCGCTGGTCCATCTCATCAAAGCCGTCGGCATCAATGTCGAGCATTTCAAGTGCCTTGGAGGCAGAGTCGCGATTCACGATTCCGCCCGTACGGACCTGAGCAAAATCACGGACCCAGCGCAGGAGATTATTGGCGATACGTGGTGTGCCCCGTGAACGGCGAGCGACTTCGAGAGCCCCCTCGTCATCGATGGTCATCCCAAGAAGTCCTCCGGTACGGAGTACGATCTTCCGCAACTCCTCCGCCTCATAGTAATCGAGACGGCAGTTCATCCCGAAACGGGAGCGAAGCGGTGAGCTGATCATGCCGGCACGGGTGGTTGCCCCGATCAAGGTAAAGCGGGCCAGGTTGAGCCGGACGCTACGGGCATTCGGGCCCTGGTCGATCATGATGTCGACGCGGAAATCCTCCATGGCCGGATAGAGATACTCCTCGATAGCGGGCTGCAGACGGTGGATCTCGTCGATAAAAAGAACCCCCCCTCGCGGCATCGTGGTGAGCAGGCCTGCCAGATCTCCCGCTTTCTCAATGGTAGGCCCGCTGGTAGTGCGAACCTCTGCCTCCATCGCATTCCCAAGGATGTAGGCGAGTGTGGTCTTACCCAATCCGGGAGGTCCGCTCAGCAGAATGTGCTGGAGAGGTTCGTCACGCTGACGGGCGGCCTCGACAAGGAGCATGAGACGCTCAATGGTCTTCGGCTGTCCGCAGAACTCCTCGAACATCGGCGGTCTAAGCGAAACATCGAACGGTGTATCGGGCGACTCGGGATCGATGGAAAAATCTTCGGAGCTCATGGAAAGTTGGATCAAACGGAGGCCAATGCCTCTTCAAAGGTGGCCAGACCGGAACGGATTCCCGCAGGATCGCGCAAGAGGGAGGTACCCACAAGTGCCGCATGGAACCTGTCGGTCACGGAGGTGATATTCTCCGCATCCAGACCACTCTCGGCGACACGGATCGTTCCCTCCGGCAGGCAATCCACCAACTCGAAGGTGTCGAGTCGGATGCTAAAGTCTTTCTCGGAGGAGCCCTCCTGGCCGACCGCTGCAAAGCCTGATGATTCCACGGGTGCCTTGAACCGGCGGCTGTTGATCCCCACAATCCGGGCGGTTTTCGGCAAGGCAGCCACTTCCTCCTCGTCATGCACTTCAAAGAGGGCCTCCATGCCGAGTTCCCTCGTCAGCTCATGAAATCCCTTGAGCCTGGGTGCATCCAGCACACTGGCCATGAGCAGGATCGCATCGGCCCCGAAGGCACGCGCCTCGCGGATCTGGTATTCGCTGATAATGAAATCCTTTCTCAGGACTGGCTTGGAGACCTGTCCTCGAATCTCACGAAGGCGCTCCATACTCCCACCGAAGTGACGCCTGTTGGTCAGCACCGAGAGAGCACGGACAACGGGGCTTTCCTCATATGCGTGGGGCGCCTCGGCAACATTTTCGGCACGCATGGCGCCGACACTCGGTGACGCGGCCTTGATCTCGGCAATCAGGCCGAAGTATTTTTCCAAGGTCTCGGACAAGGAGCGAACCGGCGGCGCATCGGCAATCATGCCTCGCAAGTCAGCCTCAGATCGGAGGCGCTTTGCCTCGGAGACCTCTTCCTGCACATCGGCAAGAATCCGGTCAAGAATGGTGCTGGCTGGTTGGGCGGACATAGAGGGTTTCTTTCTAACCGCTTACTCGGACTTTCTCAAAGACTCTCTTATCCACCACTCATAGGCCGGAGAAACATTCTCGGGGCCGAGGAGCATGATTTCCGGGACCTCGTAGGGATGGAGCTCCTTCATTCGCTTCATGCAGTCTGCGGAATGATCCAGATCCGTCTTGAACAGAACCAGAGCCTCACCTGATTCCTCGATCTTCCCCTTCCAAAAATACAGGGAGCGGGCTCGGGGAATAAGGGTGCCGCAGGCAATCAATCCTTCCCCCAGAAGCTGCCGTATCACCACATCTGCAGTCTCCTCATCGGCAAAAGTGCTGAGTACCAAGCGGACATCGGAAGTTCCCATCTTCCTAAAGTCGTGTCGCGAGGTTGAGACGGCGAGTTCAAAAAAAGCTCTTTTCTGAATCCCCTCCCTCCCGGAACATCCACGAATGACCAATCGTGCAGCCACCGCTTCGCGTGAAAATCCTCCATCAGGATGGGGTGCACTCCTTCTGGTGATCATTGCGATCTGTTATTACGGATTCTACTGGAGAGCCGGTCTGATGCTTAGCGGGGAAGAGGGCGTCGTCGCCGTGGTGGCACAACGCCTGAACGCGGGAGCGCGTCCCATCGCGGATACCTTTCTCGGCTACAATGTCGGCTGGTTCTATCCGATAGCGTGGCTCTTCAAGGTGGCCGGTCCCAATTACCTGCTTCTGAGAGCCTATTTTTTCCTTCTCGGAATCCTTTCTGGTCTGGCTGCATACCTTACCATCAGCTTGGTGTCCCGGAAGCATCTCCTCGCCGTGGGCACGGGACTCCTGATCATCCTCATGCCCGGAGTCATCGGTAGAAATTACATGGGCCTGCTAGGCAATCTCGGGGTGCTAACCATCTTGGGCACCTTTGTCATTCAGTGCCAAAAGAGGACTAACCAACTGCTCTGGATGATGGCCTCGGGTTGCGCCATCTCGCTCACCTGGTTGATCAGGATCGATCTGGGATTTTTTCAAACGATCCTATTCCTGCTCACAGCCATTCTCTTTCTGCTTAAACCGCAGCAGGGATTCCTTAGGAGACTGGGGCGTGTTGCGGCCTCCATTGTGATCCTGAGCGCCTGCTTTTGCACGATCCAGGGACCGGTTTATTATGATGCCGTTCGGCGTGATTTTTACTTCCAGTTTGCAAAGCAGTATGAGACGTGGCCCTGCGTCATCCGAGACGGCACCAAACAACTCCTCCATCACTTTGCTCATCAGTCCGATTCCTCAATCGCAACTTCATCCCCTGCTTCAACAACTTCCCCCCTACCATCCCCGACTTCCCCCGAAGAAGAAAAAGCGACGGCTTCCTACAATAATTTTTGCCTAAAACGACCGCCCTTGGTGGACATCCTTGATGCACCTGAATTCAAAGAGCGCATTTTTGCCCTGTTGATTTATCTGCCGATCCCCGTTTCGCTCCTCTTTATCGGATGGGGGATGTTTCTAACGCTTGGGTCACTGTTTTTTAGGAATGAGGAACTTTGGAAGAAGGGTGCCGCTCTCCTAGTGTCAACGGGAGGTGCGCTGACTCTCTTTCCCCAGTATTTTTTCTGGCGCCCGGACATGGTGCATCTCGGCGAATTCATGATTCCCTTCATGGTTGCACTGGTGATTGGAATCTCCTTTGCAACTTGCGCATGGAGGAAGTCTTCCTTGGCGTCCAGGTCCTTGCTTCTCATCCTAACTCTTCCGGCAGTCGTCGACCTCGGCACTTATGCATTCAAGGGGTGGCAGAGCGATGGCGCGGGAAGCATAGCAGCCTCACGGCGGAGGCATCTTGATTTTGCCGCTTCTAACGGAGTGCGTGTAAAACTCAACCCAGAGGAACTCTCCCGCGCCACGCTGTTACGGGACACCATTCTCAGTTACTCAAAGGCTGGAGACTATGTCGTCTGCTATCCCTATTTTCCGATGGTCAACTTCATGACCGATCGGCCTTCCTACGATTACAATCTCTACGCCGACAATGCCCTTCCGCCGGAGAAGTTCTTTAACCAGGCCAAAGCAAATATCGAGCGATACCATCCAGCGGTCATCGTGATCGGCACCGGAAAAGTGAATGACACCGAGGCATCCCGTTTCCAGAACTGGGCGGCTAAGACCTATGGTTATATTCGGGAGCACTTCACCCTCGTTGCCTCGGATAAAGAAGTGGAGATCTACTCCCGAAAATAATCGAGCCGATCAGAGGGTGTGATTACCGCGTCGCAACGCTCCTCAGGAGCGACTCGTACTCATCAAGCACCGCGCCCAGGTCGAACTTCGAGGCCATTGCAAGGGATGCTTTTTTGGCTTCGAGCAGGGCCATCGGATCATTCAGCAGAGGCTTGATGGTTTCGGCGAATCCCTCTGGCCCGCTACTTAAATCATAAAGCCGTGCGTTGGCTGCTCCCGTTTCACAGGCAACGTCCGCAAGCCCCCCGATTCGGCTTCCAACAATGGCCAATCCATGAGCCAATGCCTCGACGGCAACCATAGGCAACCCCTCGGAGAGCGAGGGCATCAGCAGGATATCGGATTGTCTCATCGCGTCGCTGACCTCCTCGGCCGAGGCCCATCCCTGGAAATCGATCCTCTCCGAGATTCCAAGCCGAGTAGCCTCGGCCTTGACCTCGGAAAGCAGCGGGCCGTCACCGATCATACAGCACTGCCAGGGAAGGGGTTTCAGTAATCCGAGACTCCGGATGGCTGTGATTGGATTCTTCTGCACGCTCACCCGTCCAACCATGAGCAAGCGGGGAGGTTCATGGGTTTCCAAGGGGAGCGGGGGAGGAAGCTCCATTCCATTGAGAATGACCTTCGGCGAAATCCCGTAGGCACTCTCCGCAAGTCCAGCGACAAAGCTACTGACGGCAGTGGTCGCCGCCGCACCTTTCCATATTGGAACCGTAAAGGGTTGAATCCAGCGGAAGAGACTCCCCGTCTGCTCGGGCACACCTCCCGGGACATCTCCCAGATGGGCTGTCAAAACGTAGGGAACACCGGTCACCTTGCTGGCGACCCAGGCGACAGCTCCCGTCGGAACAGCAAAGTGAGCATGTACCACATCGGGCTTCCACCGCCGTATCTCCGCAAGGATGGCGGGTATTGCAGCAATGACCCACAACGCCATCTCAGGGACACTGCAGGTATCCTCACGTTTGCGAAACGCTCTCACCCGACGCACTTCCATTCCATTCTCAAGGGATTCGGACGGCAAATGCGGCATTCCTGCGGTGAGCACCCGAACCTGATGCCCCCTCCCGACCAAACCCGCCCCTACCTTTGCGGCCAGCCTCCCTCCACCACCCCCGATGGGAGGATGTTCATAGTTCAGGACAAGGATTCTCATGAGCCGAGGCGGGCTTTTCTCCAGGCCGTCAAAACATGCTGACACCAAAGGAAGAGCCTCTCATCTCCACGTCCCGTCTGATGCTCACGCAGCGCACGCTTCACAAATCCGCCAGGCCATCCCGTGGAAATTTCAGGTGTGATGGCTCCCTCCCGAAACCAAGGGCCAAGAGGGGTCCCGAATCCCTTCTTTTTCCGATAAAGGATCGAGGCAGGGAGCAACGGTTCCAAAGCCTTTTTTAGGATCCACTTGGTCGTTCCACCACGTAGTTTCACGGAGTGGGGAAGCTTCCTCGCAAAATCAACAACCTCCAGATCAAGGAAAGGGGAACGTGCCTCGAGTCCATGCAGCATGCTGGCGCGATCGACCTTTGCCATGATGTCATCCTGCAAGTAGAGTCGCGTGAAGAACTGTGATGTCCGATCGACGGGATCAGCATCTTCCCCCGCGGATTCCCAGGCCTCGATCGCTTCGCTAAAGATTTCCTCGGGGGACGTGTGATCTCCGAAATAGTCGTCGATTTCCCGCGGTTCCAGCGGCCCCATCCAGACAGGAACCCGAAGTTGTTTGCCGTAAGAGAGGCCTCTCAAGGTTCTCTTGATCTTGAAGTCGATGCTGATGTTTGCATGTGAAACGGGAAGGTGAGCCGCCAGGAATCTGATTGCGGGATGAATGGCCCGAGGGATAAAGCGGGCATAGAGATCTGACGCACGGAGGGCCTTGAAAGGATCATACCCTGCAAAGAGCTCGTCTCCACCGTCACCGCCCAATGCCACGGTGACATGCCTGCGGGTGAATCCGCACAGCAGCCAGGTAGGGAGCAGTGAACCATCCCCCATCGGTTCATCAAGGCGGGCAAGAAGCCCGGGAATCAACTCACGGGCCCGCGAGAGGTCAAGCGTCTCGGCTTCATGAGCGCATCCGATGTAGGCGGCGGCCTCCCGCGCATAGGGAAGCTCGTCAAAACTCGGATCGGTGAAACCGACACTGAAAGTCCGCAGTCTCCCGGCGGGAAGGTGACGAGCCGCGAGAGCCGCGACCGCCGAGGAATCAATCCCTCCACTGAGGAAAACCCCGAGGGGCACATCAGCCATCAGACGTCGCTTCACCGCGCGATCGAGTGTCTCAAGCAACTCCGCCGCCCAGTTCCGGCACCGAGCCTCAGTCGGCTCGGCTAGGGATGGTTCAAGCCGAAACTCCCACCACTTCCGGGAGACCCAGGTGCCACTGGCGAGATCAAGCGTGCCACACCATCCTCCGGGGAGCTTCCCTATTCCCTCGATCACCGAGTGGGGAGCAGGGATATACCCGTAGGCAAAGTATTTTTTGAGGGCGATAGCCGACTCATTTCTTGGAGCCGAGGGATGCCTCAGCAGGGCACTCAACTCCGAGGCAAAGGCAAAGACACCGTTACGCTGGAACCAATAAAGCGGCTTTTTTCCGAACCGATCGCGAGCAATGAAAAGCCTGCTGTGTGCCCGGTCGAAAATCGCAAAGGCGAACATGCCGTTTAGTCGCTCCAACATCCCCGCGCCCCACTCCCGATAGGCAAGCAGCAGAACCTCGGTGTCCGAATGATCGGTCTGGAAGAAATATCCCCGAGCCTGCAACTCGACGCGCAGATCGGTGTGATTGTAAATCTCGCCATTGAAGACGATCACCAGATCGCCATCCTCCGTGGACATCGGTTGCGCCCCCCCCGAGAGATCGACAATCGAGAGGCGGCGATGGCCAAGATAAACACCCCGTTTCGACTCGACAAAATACCCCTCAGCGTCCGGGCCGCGATGGGCCAGCGCGCGGGTCATTCGTTCCAGGATCTCCCGGTCACCCGTACCACGGGAAGCGACGAATCCCGCGATCCCGCACATCAGCTTTTTGGAAAATTCCTGGTTCCCTTCACCAGGTAAATCGACTTGTTCTGACTCTCATGGAAGGTGCGAGTTATCATTTCGGCAAGCAACCCCATCAAAACGCAGATGATCCCGGTCATGAACGACGAAACGGCCATCATGGGCAGGGGAGTCTGGCTGAAATAATAGCCTTTCACCCTCATCACTAAGGTCAGGATGACGAATAGTGCCGAGGCCAGCAGGGAGATGCATCCCCAAAAGCCGAAAAGATACATCGGCTTCATCATGTACTTGTCCAGAAACCTGACGGTCACCAGGTCAAGGATGACCTTCAAGACACGTTCAAGACCGTATTTTGAGCTGCCGGTCGTGCGGGCAAAATGATTCACCGGAATCTCGGTGATTCTGGCACCATGCCACTTGGCATAAATCGGGAGGAAGCGGTGCATCTCCCCATAGAGCCTGACATCCTTCACCACCTCGGCACGGTAGGCTTTCAGAGAGCATCCGAAATCGTGGAGCTTCACCCCGGAAATCGCAGAAATGAGCTTGTTGGCCATCATGCTGGGGAGGTTCCGTTGGAGGGCGTTGTCCTGACGGTCACGCCTCCATCCTGAGCAAACGTCATATCCCTCTCCCAATTTCGCCAGCATCTTGGGAATATCTTCGGGATCGTTCTGATAATCCCCGTCCATCGGAATGATCACATCGCCCGAAGCATGGTCAAATCCCGCCATCATTGCGGCTGTCTGGCCGAAATTCCTGCGAAAATGCACCACTTTGGCCTCGGGGTTCCGTGCAGCCAGACCATCCAGCATGGAGGCGCTGCCATCCGTGCTGCCATCATTCACGAAGATCACCTCATAGGGCTGTCCCAGACGGTCCATCACCTCCTTGATCTTCGCAAAGAGGGCCTCGATCGCGCCGTGTTCGTTGTAGATCGGAATGGTGATGGAAATCATGTCGTACGGTGAGACATCAAGAAAACCGGAAGCCCCCAGTCAGGTCAAGGTTGGCGGACACTCAGGGGATAGGAATTAGGCTATCTTTCCTAGGGTCAAATCTCCCCCTCAATAGCCATTTCCTATAACCAATACCCATTCTGGCTTTTCTCGTGCTAGGCTTTCACTTGTGTCCGGAACAGCCGCCAACCCGAATGCCATCGCCCTGCATCAAAAACTGCGCGATGTGCCTCACAAGCCGGGCGTCTATGTCATCAGGGATCGTTTTGCCAAGATCATCTATGTGGGAAAGGCCCGCGACCTGAGGCGACGACTTTCCAACTACTTCACTCCCTCGAGTCGCAACCGGGTGGACCTGAAGACCCGCGCACTCATCGACAGCGCGGCCGACTACGAATGGCACCTGGTCAAAAGTGATGCCGAGGCGGTGCTTTTCGAGGGGCGCCTTATCAAGGAATGGAGGCCGAAATACAACATCAGCTTCCGTGATGACAAACGCTTCCTCCTCGTCCGGGTTCAGTTGAGCGATCCGATTCCCCGCTTTGAGTTGACGCGACTGCGCAGAGAGGATGGGGCCAGATATTTCGGTCCATTTGCCAACGCCGGCGCCCTGCGCACCTCTCTGCAGGCCATTCGGAAACAATTCGGCCTGCGCTCCTGTCGCCCATTGGAACCCACCGAGCGCGACTTCAAGCACTGCCTCGATCATGTGATCAAGAACTGCTCCGCTCCCTGTGTCGCCCGAATTTCCAGGGAAGACTATCGCTCCCGGGTGGGGCAGGCCTGCGAAGTGCTTGAGGGGAAATCCCGGGAAATGACCGCCTTGCTTGAAGAGGAGATGGAGAGAGCCGCCGAGAAGCTGGATTTCGAGAAGGCTGCCTCCATCAGGAACCTGCTCAAGGATCTCCGTGAGACCAGCAAGCCAATGCGACGCTTTACCCGGAAATCACTCCCCAACAGCATCAACCCTCAGGGTGATGTGGAGGAGTTGCAGGAAGCCCTGGGGATGGATCGTCTCCCCCGCAGCATGGAATGCTTCGATATTTCCAATATTTCGGACAATCACATCGTCGCCTCGATGGTCCGATTCCGGGACGGCGTGCCCGAACGGGAGAGCTACCGCCGCTACCGGATCACCACCACCAAGGGACAAAACGACTTCGCCAGCATGGCCGAGGTCATCAGACGCCGCTACAGACGCCTCCTGCTTGAGGCGGCCAAAGCATCTCCGGAGCTCTCAGAATCCCAGGAATCGCCGGCTGATGCCCTGGAGCGAAAAAGCCGACTTCACAAACGGGAAAGCCCTCTCCCCGATCTTGTCATCGTCGACGGAGGCAAGGGTCAACTCGGCATGGCCTGCAGGGAACTCCAGGCCCTGGGGCTTCACAACCAGCCCGTCATCGGCCTTGCCAAGGAATTTGAAGAAATCTACCGGCCTGGAGAATCAGTGCCGGTTCGTCTGGACAAGGACTCTGGCGCCCTGAAGTTGCTTCAGCGTATTCGCGACGAGGCACACCGGGTTGCCAACGGCTATAACGAACTGCTCCTGCGACGCCGTATCTCCGAGAGCGCCCTTGATGAAATCCAAGGTGTGAGTGAGGCAAGGAAGAAGTCTCTCCTCGCTCGCTTCGGGAGCATCACCCGACTCCGGAAATCAACCATCGACGATCTTGCCGACACACCGGGTATCAGCATCACCCTCGCCGCCACGATCCTGGAACATCTCAACAAAAAACAGTCCCAAGGGTGATGGAGCCGCTTGCCGGATTATCCCTCCCTTTGGGAGGGCTCTGGATAATGGCTGCGCTGTATC
>CAIZIQ010000155.1 GCA_903933015.1 uncultured Spartobacteria bacterium
ATCGAAGGGGAGACTGTCCGGGTAAGGATTGGCAAGGTCAAATCGCGTCTGATGGAGGCTGCGTTGCTGGAGGTGACGGAGTCCTCACCATACCGGATCGAGCCCCCGTGCCCCGTTTTTCTTCAATGTGGCGGCTGCGCTTACCAGCATATCGACTATGCCCATCAACTCAGGATCAAGGAGACACAGCTCAGGGAGGCTCTGCGTAGGCTAGGAGGTCTGACGGATCCCCCTGTCGGCGCAATGATCGCGTCTCCTCAGCCCTATGGCTACCGCAACCGGATTGCTGTCCATGTGCGCGACGGAAAGGCTGGATTTTTTGCCGAGGGATCGAATCGTGTGGTTCCTGTGAAAAAGTGTCTGATCGCCTCCGCAGAGGTCGATCTTGGTTTTCAGGATCTGCTGCGGGAGCGTCCCCGAGATGGCGACTACCTGATCGGCGAAAAGAAACGCTACGGAGGTTTCCGACAGGTGAATAATGCCGTGGCTGAGATCCTGAAAAAGACGGTTCGTGAGGCCGTCCGACCCACCGATGAGGCGAATCCAATCAAGGAACTGCTCGTGGATGCCTACTGCGGTGCGGGATTCTTCGCCCATGAACTCCAGTCACTCTTCACCAAGGTGATCGGCATTGAGCGCTCGATTGCCTCTGTCGCAATGGCCAGCCGACAGGCGGCCGAGAACGAAGAGTATCTGGCCGGTGATGTGGAACTCAAGTTGGGGGAGGCACTCTCCGCGGGTCCCTCCACGGGAACAGTGCTGCTTCTCGACCCTCCCTCTGAAGGGCTTGCTGAATTGGCTACGGAAACCATCCTGAAAAGCCCTCCCGCCCGGATCGTCTATGTCTCGTGCAATCCGGCGACTCTGGCCCGGGATGCCAAGCGACTCGCCGAGCATTACCGGCTAGTCCAGGTCACGCCGCTGGATATGTTTCCCCAGACCGCCGAGATCGAGTCGGTCTCGGTATTTGAGCCGATTGCATGATTACGCGCAGATTCGGCAGGACGGGGTTTGAGATGCCGGTGCTCTCCTGCGGAGGGATGCGCTATCAGCACAGCTGGAACGATAAGGATGAGGACGGGATTACAGACGAGGAACAGTCCAATCTTGAAGCCTGCATCCGGAAGGCTCTCGTTTCAGGAATCAACCACATTGAGACAGCCCGTGGCTATGGCACATCCGAGATCCAGCTCGGACGTATCCTGCCTAGCTTGCCCCGTGGGGAGATGATCGTGCAGACCAAGGTGGCACCGGACATCGGGGGTGGATTCCGGGCAGGATTTGATCAGTCGCTGAGGAACCTGCAACTCGACCATGTTGATTTGCTCGCCATTCACGGGATCAATAATCGTGATCTTTGGGAAGAAACGATCCGGCCAGGTGGAGCCCTTGAGGCAGCAAGGCAGATCATTCACGAGGGGCGGGCGAGTTTTCTTGGATTCTCCACTCATGCGCCCTGCGCTCTGATCGAGGAAATGATCGCCTCCGATGCCTTCGATTATGTGAATCTCCACTGGTACTTCATGAACAGGAGCAACTGGAGCGCCATCGAGTCGGCCACGAGGCACGACATGGGGGTTTTCATTATCAGTCCGACGGAGAAGGGGGGATGCATGCATCAACCTTCGGAGAAGTTGAAGGGACTTGCTGCACCTCTCTCTCCGATGGTTTTCAACGATCTCTTCTGTCTCATCCATCCCCAAGTCCACACACTGAGCATCGGTGTATCCAAGCCATCCGATTTCGACGAGCACCTGAAAGTACTTCCCCTGCTGGAAAAACAGGAGACGGGGGGGATGGTTCGTGGAATCGCGCGATGCCTTGAGGATGAATTTCACCGCGTCAATGGATGGCCTATGCCTTCTCGGTGGGATCGAGATCTTCCACTCTTTGGAGATGTTCCGGGCGGCATCAACTTGCAGGAGATCGTGAGGCTCTGGTCTCTTGACCGAGGCTTCGATATGCCGGACTACGGGAAGCTTCGTTATAATCTCCTTGGTAGCGGGGGGCATTGGTTTCCTGGGGTGAATGCTGCAAACATCGACGAGTTAGCCATCAGGGAGATCGGTGAACAGAGTTTCTTGGGAGACGCTCTTCCGTCCATCCTTGCCGATGCCCATGCCCGATTTGGAGATATCCCCCGCAAGCGCCTTCAGCAGGACTGATCATGAGTAGTGATGCACAGGTGATGCGAATCAAGGGGGCGAGGCAGCACAACCTGCGTAACCTGGATGTTGAGATTCCGCGTAACAAACTGGTGGTGATCACGGGACCGAGTGGGTCCGGCAAGTCCTCTCTGGCCTTCGATACCCTTTTTGCCGAGGGACAGCGCCGCTATGTGGAGAGTCTCTCGGCTTACGCCCGTCAGTTCCTCGACCAGATGCAGAAACCGGATGTCGATCATATCGAGGGATTGTCGCCGGCGATCGCGATCGAGCAGCGGATTGCCCCGCCGAATCCCCGCTCAACCATCGCAACCACGACGGAAATCTACGATTACCTCCGGGTACTCTATTCCTCGGTGGGTATTCCCCATGATCCTACGACAGGTGCCGCCGTTCGCCGCCAGTCACCACAGGAAATCGCCGCCGAAATCCTTGCTTGGCCCGAGGGAACCCGACTCATGCTGCTGGCCCCCCTTGTGAAGAATGAGACGGGTGAGTTCCGTGACGTGATCGATCGTGCGCGTCGGGAGGGATTTGTCCGTCTCAGGATCGATGGAGAAATCGTCGATCTCGGGCGTCCGGAGCCGATCAAACTGCTCAAAAGCAAGAAGCATACGATCGATGCCGTGGTGGATCGACTCGCCTTGCGTCCGGAAGGCCAGGGGGATGGGATCCGGGACAGGCTTCTCGATTCCCTGGAAACCTCGCTGCGGTGGGGAAACAACATGGTGAACGTGCTGTATCAGGATCCCGGTGCGCCGGCCGAGCAGTGGCAGGAACGCCCCTTCTCAACAGATTTTTGCAATCCTGAGACCGGTTTCTCTATGCCGCGTCTCACGCCTCGTCATTTTTCCTTCAACAGTCATCTCGGAGCATGTCCTGCTTGTCAGGGAATCGGCACGGAACCCTTCTGCGATCCCGGTCTCCTTGTCGAACCCGAGATGACGCTCTCGAAGGGAGCCATCCGCCCCTGGAGGACTCCCGACAAGCGGATGGGGCAATACTACAAGCTCGTCCTGGAGGCTCTCTGCGACTCCACCGGGGCATCGCAGGAGATTCCATTCCACGAGTTGCCTGAGATATTCAAACAGAAGCTCTTTTATGGAACAGGGGGCGAGTCCCTGGTTCTTGGTGGCAAAACCGAAACCAAGGCAAAGAATTCTCATATCAAAGCTTTTGAGGGACTTGTCCCGATGGTGGAGAGGCAAATGGAGACCTCGGCCAGCGAGCTGAAGAAAAATCGTCTGAAGGCCTACTTCGGGCGCAAAGCCTGCGCCACCTGCGGCGGTGCGCGTCTTCGTCCCGAGATCCTTGGAGTAACGCTCACCGATTCGGGTGGCAAGGGATGGAATCTCGAGGAACTCTGCGCACTCCCTGCAGCCCGTGCCCATGACGTGCTTTTGGGACTCCAGCTGTCCACGAACGATCGGAAAATCGTGGAGGATCTCCTCAGGGAGATCGTTGCACGGTTGGGATTTCTGGTAGAAGTCGGCTTGGGCTATCTGACGCTTAACCGCGAAAGTGGAACACTCTCGGGGGGGGAAGCTCAGCGCATCCGCCTTGCCACACAGATTGGATCGGGCCTTTCCGGAGTGCTTTATGTTCTCGATGAGCCAACTACTGGTCTTCATTTTTACGACGTTGATAAATTGATTACTGTTTTGCGTCAATTAGTCGACAAAGGTAATACTGTCGTCGTTATCGAGCACAATCTCGATTTGATCTGTGCCGCCGACTATGTCATCGATATCGGCCCCGACGGCGGTTCAAAAGGCGGCAAGCTCGTGGCCAAAGGTACCCCCGAAGACGTCTCCAAAAACAAAAATTCCTA
>CAIZIQ010000156.1 GCA_903933015.1 uncultured Spartobacteria bacterium
CTGAGAGCCTGCGGTGCAATCACATATCGGTAGGTCTGCAAGGTGGTCAATCCGATGGCCCGAGCCGACTCCAATTGGGAAGTCGGGACCGAATCGATTCCTGAACGAATCATCTCGGCAAGGTAGGCTCCACTGAAAACCGAAAGGATCAGGACTCCAGCCGCCAGACGGTCTTCCAGACCAATGCCGTTGGCCACCACGTAGAAGAGAAAGAGGATCTGGGCCAGAAGCGGCGTCCCCCGGATGACCTCGACATAGAGCAGTGCGGCGGAGCGCAGCGGCAGGAGTCGGGAACGACGCGCGAGGGCGATGCCCATGCCGATCAAGCTACTTAAGAGCAGTGCAAGCAGGGAGATCCCGATCGTAAGCAGCCATCCCCGAATGAAGACACTGCGGTATTTCCAAACCGATTCCCATCCGTCGCGGGAGAGGCCAGATGCCCAGGCCAGGGCACACGTGCAGAGGACACTCACCAGGAGCAGGATCCACGCGAGACGAAGCCACCGGGGAGCACGCTCCCCCCTTGGCTCGATGATCCATGGAAGAACGTTTGGCTTCATGATTCCTCAGGGGTGATGAAACTTTTGAGTCTCTGAACTCTCTAGCGCTGAAAACGGAAAAATGCCTCCGCCGTCCGCGATGTCTCTGCAGCGACCTGCTCCAGAGTGATTCCTCGAACCCGGGCGACGGTCTCGGCAACGAGCCGAGCATGGGCCGGTTCAGCACGCTTGCCGCGATGAGGTGCCGGAGCCAGGTAGGGGCAGTCAGTCTCCACCATGTAACCATCGGCCGGAACTGCGGCCGCCGTGTTCCGCACCTGCTCCGCATTCTTGAAGGTGATGATTCCCGTGAAGGAGACAAGGTGCCCGAGCGCTCGGACCTCGTCGGCTTCCTCCGGCGTTCCCCCAAAGCAATGAAACACACCACGGACCTTGCCCGTGTACTCCTTCAGTACCTCCAAGGTATCACTCCAGGAAGAACGCTGGTGAATCACGACATTCAGTCCCAGCTCCGCGGCAAGATCGAGCTGCATCCGGAAAGCATCGGCTTGGGCCGCCTTCCAAGCCCCCTCGGCAATAAGGCGTTCCTGATCCCCGGAACTCTGGGCAAGCAATGCGGAGTCGACGGCCGCAACTTTGGCGGGTTGCAATTCCTCGGGAACATGGTGGTAGTCGATCCCAGTTTCACCGATCGCGACAACCTTTGGATGACCAGCCAGCTCGCGAAGCGATGGAAGAAAATCCAACCCCTCCTCGGTCACGTTGGTGGGATGGATGCCCACCACGGCGTAAACATTCGGAAATCGCTCCGTGAGAGCCACGGCGCGGCGACTGCTCTCGATACCCGTTCCGATCGTCAGGATGCGGGTGACCCCCGCCTCCGCGGCGCGAGCAATCACCCCGTCGAGATCGGCCTCGAAATCAGGATAATCGAGATGGGCGTGTGTCTCGATCAGTTCCATAAGGAAGGGAGGGAGATTTTTATCTGGAAATCAGGAAGGCAGGAAAAGATCTGAGATCTGAACTGTTGAAAATTATCCCTGTTAGTTTCTGTTTTCCTGTTTTCCAGATTGATCCGTCTCCTGGTCCTAATCGCCGTACCCGTTGGGGTGCTTCACGTGCCAGGCCCAGGCGCTTTCGATGATCGTGCGGATGTCCTGATACTTAGGCTTCCAGCCGAGTTCGCGGCGAACCTTGTCGGATCCCGCGATGAGGCGCGGCGGATCACCGGGACGACGCGGCTTCTCGACCGCCTTGATTTCCTTGCCGGTAACGGCCCGGCAGCAATCAATGACTTCATTCACCGAGGTGCCTCCGCCGGTACCCAGGTTGTAGAAGGCGCTCTCCTTGGCGGTCAGCGCCAGCAGATGGGCCTGGGCCAGATCGATGATATGGATGTAGTCGCGGATGCAGCTGCCGTCAGGCGTGGGGTAATCGGTTCCGTAAATCTCCACGGATTCCTTCTGTCCGAGGGCAACCTTCAGGACATTGGGGATGAGATGGGTCTCGATCCGATGATCCTCCCCGAAGGTCTCGCTTGCTCCGGCGGCATTGAAGTACCGCAGCGCGACGAAGGTGATCCCGTGGATCTCTCCATACCAGCGCAGCACTTTCTCAAACATGAGCTTCGATTCGCCGTAGGGATTGATCGGCTTCTGAGGCAGTGACTCGTCGATCGGCATCGATTCAGGGACACCGAAGGTGGCGCAGGTCGAGGAGAAGACAAAACGCTTCACCCCCTCGGCCACCATCGCTTCCAGGAGATTCACGCCATTGGCCACATTGTTGCGGAAGTACTTCCCTGGATTGGTCATTGATTCACCGACCAATGCATTGGCGGCGAAGTGCATTACGGACTCCGCCTTCGATTCACGCAGTGCCAGCTTGACCGCCTCGATATCGGAGAGATCCCCTTGAAAAAAGGTGGCCCTTGGGTCGATGGCGAGACGGTGCCCCTCGGTCAGATTGTCAAAAACGGCCACGGTGTAACCTTCATTCAGCAATTCCTCGACGCAGATGCTGCCGATGTATCCGGCACCGCCGGTGACCAGAATGGTTTTCATGATTCCGCAGAATAGAACACCGTCCGACTGCTGAAAATCATTAAACCCGGATTTTGCAATATGGGGGCATCAAGAGGCTTGCCGTTCCTAATTCATATTTTGGGGTTAACGGGAAAGGTTCCACGGACGTATTGGTATGGCGTTTGCTTTCCCTGAAGGTGATGCGAAAGTACCCCAACCATTCAATCTGGAGTTTCAGGCTGCAAAAAGCCCAGTCCGTGGTGCTCTCCCTTCCATCCCGTCCCCGACTCTCCCTTCTGATCGCCTTTATTTTCCGCTAGTCGGCACCCTGCTCCTCCCCTCTTTCCCCGCCGCGGCACCGCCATGTTACTTCAAATCGAGCACACAACTGAATATCGGTATGCCGAAGCCGTGGGCCTCACTCCCCATCTCCTCAGGCTTATTCCCAGATCCTCGCCAGGCCTGCACCTGATCCGCTCGGGGCTGAAGGTTTCTACGGAGCACGACATCCGCTGGAACCTCGATTTGGAAGGAAACATCCTCGGACTGGCAACCTTTCCGGGTGTCACTGAAAACCTTGTGATCAAAAGCTCTCTCCTGATCGAGCAGCACCTGACCAACCCTTTCGACTTCCTGTTGGAGGGACGCGCGCTTCATCTCCCCTTCACTTATGATGACAGGGAACTCTCTCTCGCCGAACCCTTTCTAAAGCGAAGGGATGAGGATTCCATGGGGCCGCTGGATGAGTTTGCTAGACCTTTTCTCAACGGCACTTCGTCGCGGCCCTCCACCCTTGGCGTAATCACAGCCATCAATCGGGCCATTCCCGCTCTCTTCCAATACACCGAGCGATACGAAGAGGGGGTTCGGATGGCTTGGGAAACCCTGGTCTACCGTGCAGGGACCTGCAGGGATTTCGCCCATCTCTTTATCGAGACGGCCCGGGCACTCGGGATAGCTGCCCGTTATGTGAGCGGCTATCTCTGCTCCTCACCCGCGGAACCTGGAGAAAATCACACGCACGGATGGTGCGAACTTTACCTTCCCGGTGCGGGATGGCGCGGGTTCGATCCCACCAATGGGATTCTGGCGGGCCCCCATCATATCGCCGTGGCCACCTCGCTTGTCGCTGGGGAGATACCTCCATTACAAGGAACCTATTGCGGAGAAGCAGGCCTCTGCACCGCCCACGAGGTCGTCATCACGGCACGCGAACTGCTGCCCGGAGAAGAACCATGATTCGGCCGGACACTTTGACAGATCCTGACGCTCCCAAAGAGATTCCCCTGGAGGGAATACGAGCACAGGGGATGCTTGCCGACGAGCTCCTTGCCAAGGAGGGAGTCACCCTCACCCAGGGTGGGGAACCGACCTTTGTTCCCGAGGATACCAGCGCGCCCGAATGGAATCTTTCCGCACTCGGGGAAGAGAAGCTCCGGATTGCCTGGAAGCTCTCCCGCGAACTGGAAAAAACACTTTTCCCCGGGGCCATGATCCTCTGTTCCAATGGGAAACATTATCCGGGTGAGCCGATTCCGCGGTGGAAGTTGACACTCCTGAGATCGCCGGGGAAGGGGATTCTCTGGAAGGATCAGAAGAGGCTCGCTTACGGCGCTCCCGCGAAGGCAAAAGCCGTATCCCCCAGAAAATTCCTCTCGTTGCTCGCTGCCGAACTTGGTGTTCCCGGATCACTTCACCCTGTCTACGAGGATGTGGAGGCGGCCATGAGGAGCGCCTCACTCTGCGGCGACGGGGTCCCCCTACCCAGATATTCACGCATTAAGAAGGGATTCATCCAACCACGCTGGAAAACAGCCGACCGGAAGCGCTGGCAATCCTTCCACCGCGCGGCCGGCTGGGTTCTTCCTCTTGATCATATCGAGAATGTCTGGAAGACCGATCGTTGGGAATCGCTGGATGGCGGCGATCTCCTGCTTCTTCCCGGATCGAGCTCCATCGGCCTCCGCCTGCCCCTCCATCGCCTTGCCCCCGAGGCGCTGCCACGGGCTCTGACCGCTGAGGTCAAGGAGGGTGTGCTGACCCTCTTCCTTCCTCCCCTGGCGACTGCGGAAGCATTTTCCCTGCTTGTTTCGGCGATCGAAAAGACTGCAACGGAGCTCGACTCGCCTCCACTCTCCATCGAGGGA
>CAIZIQ010000157.1 GCA_903933015.1 uncultured Spartobacteria bacterium
ATGGCCACCTACCTCTACGAAACGATCCCTGCCAAAGAAGGTGGGCAATCCGAGACCTTTGAGATCCAACAAAGCATGAAGGATGCTCCCCTGACGAAGCATCCGCAGACTGGCGTCCCGGTGCGCCGTGTCATCACAGGGGGGTTCGGTTTTGTCTCGAAGGGGGGATCCTCGCCCGCGCCGCAGCGTCCGGCATCGGGCGGCGGCGGTTGCGGATCAGGCTGCGGCTGCCACCACTGACGGCTGTGTTCCCGGTCAGTCGGGTCGGAACGTCATGGTCACCTTGGCGGTCTTGACCGGCTTGTCAAAGACCAGGCCGATCCGAGTGAACTCGACGCCTTGGTCTTTGATTTTTTCCGGCCGGAAATGAAACGGATCCGATGAGTCAATCGTGACAGATAAAGTTGCTTGTTCGCGGGACAACTGGATTGTCCGGGCATCGGTTTGTTTCCAATCTCCACGGGTAATCAATGCATCCTCGAACGTTGTCGGTTGGAGGAAGGTTGCCTCATCGGTGATACTGATCTCCCCTTTGCCCGAGCGGCTGTAGACCATGTGACGGGTCAGTTTTTGCAGTGTCGCGACATCATACGCCGAGGTGATATCCATCGTGATCTCGTCGCGTTCCGGAGTGAAGGATGTCGAGAGAACGGAAGGATTGGCCTTGGCCGCCAGTACCTGGAGTTTTCCGGCAATCACCGGCACGGGATGACCGTACGAGTTCAGGATGCTGTGATCGTAACGCCGGGGACTGAACGTTGAACTGTCGTAAACGGGGCCTCCAGGATCACCGGTCGGTTTATCGTTTCCGACGGCGATGACATACGAGCCGATGTCGTTGTGGCTATGGGAGCCGTTGCCACCCGCCTTGATGCCGATCCCGAGTTTGCCAGCCCCGGGCGAGGGTCGGCAGGCAAGCACTCCGGCTTTGTCGAAGTAAAAGCGGAGGGGATCCTCTTTCTTAGATTGTCCGGCCGGTTTTTCACAGGGGGAAGCGGTTGTGAGAGTTTCCACGATTCCCTTCCGGAAGCCATTGAAAGCAGGCGTTTCCATGCCCAGTTTCATCACCGTGTTGCAGTAGGAAATCAGCTCCTGATTCGGTTTGTCGTCAAAGCCGCAGTCTGCAAACGGCGGGACTGCCTCTGTTCCGATCAGGATCCTTGTCCCATAGAGTGCGTTGTCCGCGATTCGCGGATTGGCAAAAAGGTCGAGTCGTCCCCCGGTTCCCTGGACCAGCTCCTCGCGCAACAGAGCCAGGTGACCGAAACCGTAGTTCCAGTAGCCGACACCCTCCCCGCAATATCCGTCCAAGGGAATGCTGTTGAGGTAATACTGCGTGTAATGCTCCCCGGCGGCCGCATAGAGAGCTCTCTCCATTTTATCGGGAATGACCGCAAGGGCAGCCCCGACGACGCCGGCAAGGCAGACGCAGTTCCAGTTGTTCTGAACGGGGCGTTGGAGGCTCCCCAGCCACCAGCATCCATGGCCCGAGGAAAGAGCCCGACGGAACGGTTCAAAGAGCCGCTGCCGAAGTGTCTCCCCAAGATGCTTGCGGACGGAGGGGTCGATTTTGTCGTTCAGCAGGTAAAGGGTCTCGGCCAGTTCATGGCCAAATGTTGCCGAGTTCAGATCGACATCATATTCCTCGCCGTAAAAATTCCTGAGCTTGTTGTCGTGAAACGCCCAGGTCCACGTCGGCTGCGATGCATAGGACTCCAGAATCCTGTTGATGATCGGAAGGAAGCGCCCCTTGTTTTCCCGGCACTCGGCCAGAACAAGGGGCTTCAACCAAGCGTCACGCTCGCCCTGCATCTTGAGGCCGCGGGTGCGGGATCCCGTCACCGAATAGTCGAGGTATGCCTCGTTGTCCCAAGCGGGGAACTCCTGACCGAGCAGTTTTTCGGCCTGGCGAACCATTGTCGAAGTCCTCGCGACGATGGCCGGATCCGACCAGTAGGCCCTGTCTTCAATGGGTCGCCCGAACCCAGCTGGCTTTTCCGGCAACCACCCTGCGATTTGGGCGATCCTGTCGGCCGTAAGTTCCGCAATGGGATTTGTCGACTCCGCACCCAGGGTAGAGGAGGCGACCATAGCCACCGCCAAGCACAGCAGTGTCCTGCGGTTCGATTTCATAGGGGAGTGCTACTGCTCGATCTTGCGGAGGGCCTCCTCATCGTGGTCGGAGAGGTCGGCCTTTCGGAATTTCGGATCGTCCGGTAGGCACATCTGGAAGGTGGTGTGATCTTCCCACGCCACCTCCCCTTCCCTCACGGAAAGTCCCAGAACATGGCCGCCGAGCGTCTTGTCGTCGTTCAGGAAATGGAGGTGATAACCGGGAAAATTGATCCCCTTGATGTAGGGAGGAGAGCGGAAGCCGAGGAGCGTTCCCGTGACATCGCGGTATTCAAAGATCTCCTCCGACTTGGCGACTTCGGCCAGCGGACGGTAAGGCGGATGCTGGCGAGAGATGCTGCGCACCTTCATCAGCGGGAATGTCCCGTGAAGGCGGATGGACCAGAAAAAATTCCGGGAACCCAAGTGACTGTCGAGCCACTTCTGGAGTGCCGTGAAGGACGTCAATCTGGGGGCACGAGCACGGTGTTTGCCCTTGAAAAAGGACACCGTGGCGAAGGAGGTCTTCATCGAGTCCGGGATGATGTGGACCTTTCCGTCACCGGTGATTTGATAGAAGACACCGTCAAGGCCGAGCATCTCTCCGTCGAGATGGTTGACCGTGCCGATGCCAAAGTCGCCGTGCTTTTTCACCTCCGCGAAGGTCGCAGGCCCGTCGTAGATCCCCTTCATCAGGGCGTCGATGGTGGAAAATTGGGAGAGGGTTTCCGAGGTGTGCATGGACTGGGATCTAGCAGCTTGAAGGATCGAAGATCAACTTCCGCTCGCTGTCATCAAGTTCCCTCCAAGCTCCCGGCAAGAGCCCGTCCAAATCCAACACTCCCATACGAATCCGCATCAGGCGCAGTGTCGGATGACCCACGGCCGCCGTCATGCGGCGAACCTGGCGGTTCTTTCCCTCGGTAAGTGCCAGGGCGATCCAGCAGTCGGGGATATTCTTGCGGACGCGGATCGGGGGATCGCGCGGAGCGACCTCGGGCTGGGGATCAAGGAGCCATGCCTTGCAGGGGCGTGTTTTGTAATCCTGGATGGTGACTCCGGCAGCGAGTGTCGCCAGTGTTTCAGCAGTGGGTATTCTCTCCACCTGAGCCCAGTAGGTGCGGTGATGCCCATGCTCGGGATCGAGCAGGCGGGTGTTGAGCCCCGCCTCGTCGCTGAGCAGGAGCAATCCCTCCGAGTCGGCATCGAGACGCCCGATGGGATAGACCCCCTTTGGAAAACCGAACTCCGCCAGTGTCCGGTTCGCGGAGCCGTCCGGTGTGAACTGGGAGAGGACTCCGTAGGGTTTGTGAAAAGCGAGGATCATTGTCCGGGTGATGAGGGACGGACGTTAAGCAGTCGGAGATGTTTTCTGAAGGCAAAGAGCAGGATGCCGCAGGTGATCAGAAGCCACAGGGGAAGGAATCCGAAAGCATTCCCCAACTGGGCCTGGGCATCCGCACCGGGAACGAGGTGGAGGGTCCATGCAAAGAGGAGGCTGACTCCCGCGTAGGCGAGATTGATCGTCACTCCCTTGAACGAGAGCACGGTGGCCCGGTGGTGCGAGTCGACAAGTTGGTTGAGATAAGTCGAGACACTGAACCCGATCATGGTCATGGCACCCCATAGCAGATAACCGAACACAAGGCCCCAGTAGGGAGGATGCAGGGCAACACCAACAAGTCCGACGAACACGACCATGGTCATGATGGCAAAACTGGTGCCGATGCTGCGGGTGGTGACCATCCGGCGGATCCAGGGGGAGACAAGGAGACCGATACCCCCCATGGCTGCGCCCAGGACTCCGAAGGCGATCTCGGGAATCTCGATCAGGCGGAAGTAGGAGGTGCTGAAGACAAGGAAGAGTCGGACCATGCAATCCAGCACAAACCCGGCGCAGACAACAAAGAGGGCTACCGGGCTTCCGAGCAACCACCTCCCCGCCTGAAGCGTGAAGGCAAATGCCCCAAACGCCGAGGAGGCATGATGCCCCTCGGGATCCTCTAGGGAGTGGGGCTGATGACGCGATGGTTCCCGAAAATTCAAGGCCAGCAGCAGTACCCCCACGGCGCTCAACAGCGTCAGGATCAGGGGAAACCGGAGTGTGGTGGCCTGATCCAGAGATGCGTGGATCCCGAGGAATGCCAGAAGAGCGTTCACCGAACCTGGGGCGTAGACCGCGCCACCGATCAACATGACCACGACAAAGCTCACCGACTGCCATCGGGTCAACTGCTCCATCACGCGGTGCCATTCCCCCTGGCGACCACTTTCCGTCAGCGAATCGAAGACGATCGCCTCGTCCGCACCGCTGGCCGCACCCTCGGCGAGTCCGCTCAGGATCCGGTTCGCAAGGCAGAAAAGAAAGAGAAGCCCCCCGCCGTCCCTGGGAGCCACGCAAAGGATCGCCATCTCAGCAAGCATGAAGCACCCGGCGGCGACGAGAAGGGGCTTTCTGCCGATCCTGTCGGCCAGCACGCCTGCCGGGATGTCGGAGAGAAGACTCGCTGCCGCCCAGGCCACATTCAGCAGGGTGTACTGGGTTGCCGTGAGCCCCAGGTCCAGAAAGAGCACGGCCATCACCGGATAGTAGAACCGTGCGGAGAAGAGGACGCGGAACCAGAGAAAGATGCGCCAGTTCCTGTCAGCGGGCGACAAACCGGGTTGCTCGGGATAAACAGCGGCCATGACAGGAAAAGGTCGGGGCACAGGCGGCGAGAGTCGAGGGGAATCAAATGATCCGGGGAGTTGAAGCAGGAAAACCCGAGGCAGTACCCCGCATAAGTGTCCCGCCCCCGAGATATTCCAAAAAATCTGCCTTCTGGAACGCCATTTGCTTGCGGGAGGGGACACCATCCACGACATTATATGGTTCGCTTCCGGCACTGCTCGGAAACGAGCACCCACTCCCTGCATCCCACGCACCCATTCCTATGATGAATCATTCCCTGCCCCACCATCAGAGCAGCACCTCGCTTTATGATCCGGCTTTTGAGAAAGACGCCTGCGGCG
Organism: uncultured Spartobacteria bacterium; assembly: GCA_903933015.1. Taxonomy (GTDB): domain Bacteria; phylum Verrucomicrobiota; class Verrucomicrobiia; order Chthoniobacterales; family UBA6821; genus UBA6821. Next base: position 5,125 of record CAIZIQ010000157.1, read on the forward strand.
TCGGCATGGTGGCCAAGATCAGCGGCCAGCGCTCCAACGAGATCCTCCGCATCGGTCTCCGCTCCATCTGTAACCTGATGCACCGCGGGGCTTTGGACGCGGATGCCCGGACCGGCGACGGGGCCGGCATCTCGACCCAGATCCCTTACAAGCTCTTCAAGCCGGTCGTCGAGAAGCTCGGCCACCAACTCTACCGTGATTCCGACCTCGGTGTCGGCGTGATGTATCTGCCGAAGGAGAACGAATATGCCAAGGCCCGTGCCAAAGCGATCACCGAGGAGGTGATCGAAAAGCGCGGACTGTGCCTCTTTGGCTGGCGCGAAGTGCCCACCAACAAGCAGATCCTGGGCACCAAGGCCCTGATGACCCTGCCCGACATGGAGCAGGTGCTGGTCGGTCGCCCCTGGGGAATGGCCGACGACGACTATGAGCGCCGCCTTTTCCTCGCCCGCAACGAGATCGAGAAACGCGCCGCCGCCGACAAGATCGAGGGCTTCTACATCCCCTCCTTCTCGCACCGCCTGATCGTCTACAAGGGACTGCTCGTCTCCTCCTCCCTGGAGAAATTCTTCCCCGATCTCTCCAACCCCGACTACGAGACGGCTCTCTGCGTCTACCACCAGCGCTACAGCACGAACACCTTCCCGACCTGGCCGCTCGCCCATCCCTTCCGGATGATGGCGCACAACGGCGAAATCAACACCGTCCGAGGCAACCGCAACTGGACCCAGGCCCGCGAAGCTGAGCTCAAGGCCGACTTCTGGGGCGAGGATATCGAACTGCTCCACCCGATCATCCAGCCGGGCGGATCGGATTCGGCCAGCCTCGACAATGTGCTCGAGGTCCTGACCATGTCGGGGCGATCCCTCCTGCACTCCATGACCATGCTGGTGCCCCCGGCCTGGCGCGGCGACAAGGAGATCTCTCCGGAGCTTTCCGCATTCTACGAATACCACACCTGCCTCTGCGAGCCGTGGGACGGCCCCGCCGCCCTCGTCTTCACCGACGGCATCACGATCGGAGCCTGTCTCGACCGCAACGGTCTCCGCCCCGCCCGCTACCAGATCACCGACGACGGCATCTTCAGCCTCGGCTCCGAGATGGGAGTCGACGGACTGGACCAGGATTCCATCGTGGAAAAGGGCCGCCTCGCTCCCGGCGAGATGATCGCCATCGACACGGCCGCCGGCGTCCTGATGCGCGATACCGAGATCAAGACCGACCTCGCCACCCGGCACAACTACCGCAAGATGGTGGATGATCATTTCGTCCGTGTCGCCCCGTTCAAGGCGGAGCAGCTTGAATCCCCCAAAGGTGACCTCGACATCATCGACCTGACCCAGCGTCAGGTCTCCTTCGGCTACACGAGCGAGGAGCTCGACATGATCTTCAAACCGATGATCAAGGATGGTGCCGAGGCCGTGGGCTCGATGGGTGATGACACGCCTCTTGCGGTTCTTTCACTCCGTCCGCGCCTGCTCTACACTTATTTCAGCCAGCTCTTTGCGCAGGTCACCAATCCTCCGATCGACCCGATCCGCGAGCGTCTGGTCATGTCCCTCTTCACGACGCTCGGCTGGAGGCGCAATCTCCTCTCCGAGACACCGGAGCATGCCTCGCAGGTCTCGATCGATTCACCGATCCTCTTCAACGAGGAACTGGCGGCCGTCTGCAAGATCGGCGGCGATCACAAGGCTTCCACTGTCTCCACGCTCTGGAAAACCGCTTCCGGAGCCGCCGGACTCGGCCCCGCCGTGAAGGAACTCTGCAAGGCCGCCGAAAAGGCCGTCGACGAGGGAACCCGCATCCTCGTGCTCAGCGACAAGGGAATCGATGCCGACAACCTCGCCATCCCCGCGATGCTAGCCGTCGGAGCCGTCCACCATCACCTGCGCCGTGCCGGCAAGCGCATGCGCGTGAGCCTCGTCTGCGAGACCGGTGAGGCACGGGATGTCCACCAGATGGCCTGCCTCATCGGCTACGGTGCCAGCGCGATCAATCCCTATCTGGCCATCGAAACCATCCGCGAGATGATCGAGAAGGGGTCTGTCGAGACCGACTTCGCGACGGCCCAGCTCAATTACAAGAAGGCGCTCCAGAGCGGCCTGCTCAAGATCATGTCCAAGATGGGCATCTCCGTCATCGGCAGCTACCGTGGCGCGCAGATCTTCGAGGCCACCGGCATCTCCACCAAGCTGGTCGAGGAGTGCTTCACCGGCACACCCTCCCAGATCGAGGGCGTCGGCTTCGAGGAGATCGCCCGCGAGTCCCTCGCCCGCCATGAAATGGCCTATGCCGCTCCCATCCCCGTCGAGGAAGGGAAGGAACCCGCCGCGCTTCAACTCGGCGATCCCGGTTTCTACCGCATCCGCCGCGGCGGCGAGCTTCATGCCGTCACTCCGCCGGTCATCAAGAACTTCCACAGCTTCGTCCTCACCAATAAGCCCGAGGACTACAAGGCTTATGTCGACGCCGTCCTGGCCTCCAGCCCTCACTCCCCGCGCAACCTCCTTGAGTTCGTCGCCCGCCCCTCCGGCCCCGTTCCGATCGAGGAGGTCGAGTCAATCGAGGAGATCCGCCGCCGCTTCACCACCGCCGGCATGTCGCTCGGCGCCTTGAGCCCCGAAGCCCACGAGACCCTGGCAATCGCCATGAACCGCATCGGCGGCAAGTCGAACAGCGGCGAGGGTGGCGAGGATCCCCGCCG
>CAIZIQ010000158.1 GCA_903933015.1 uncultured Spartobacteria bacterium
CTGCAGGTGCCTCCGTTCCGACTGCTTACCCGGCTTCTTTCAACCAATGGTTCTTGGTCGAGATCCGTCCTTCGTGGGTGTCAACTTCAGCAATTGTGTCACGGGTCGAGGAGCCCAAAGGAGTCTTGGGCTTCCGCGTCCAGATCGACGCAAAGCAGTTTCAACTGTTTTTCAATCCCGGGGAAACGAATCTGAATGGCTCATTGAATGTTTCGGCGGGTTCCTCATTGCATGAATCCATAGCCGGAATCGTGAACCACATTCCATCATCTCTGAACTTGAAGCCCTACCAAATGGACGTTCTTGTGACCTCACCTGCGAAGGAGGATCATTTGCCGGGGTGGACAAATTATCAGGAAATGGTCGGTCAACTTCCTCCAAACCGTTAACTCCCCAAGAAATCATGATCATTAAACATTCCTCCATGACCACACGATTTCATGCGATCTTGGGAGTGGCTCTCTGCACTTTTACTGTAGAAACCGTCCTTTCGGCCATGCCGGTCGAACCCCGGACTCCGGAGAGTGCTGTCACTCCGGTGGAGAAAAGTCGGCATACGGATTTCATGCGGCAGATCAAGGCCGGGCATGGTGATTTCGATTTTGTCCTGATTGGTGACTCAATCACTGATGGATGGCCGAAAAAAGGCGCCGACTCCTATGCCCGCTTCGCTCCCTGGAAGCCCCTTGATCTCGGGGTCAGCGGGGAGTCAACCGAGGAAGTTCTCTGGCGCCTGCTCAACGGGGAACTCGACAACATTCATCCCAAGGTCGTGATGATCATGATTGGGACCAACAACATCGGTCACTACGGTGACGAGAAGCCTGAATGGGTGGCTGCCGGGATCAAAAAGATTATTGAGACCGTTCGGGCCAAACAGCCGCAGGCCAAGATTCTCCTGCTTGCAATTTTCCCGCGTGCGGCGTCACCGAATGACTCACTGCGCCAAAAGAATGATCAAGTAAATGCGATGTTACCGGCCTTGGCGGACAGCAAAAATGTCTTCTTTATCGATATTGGACCGAAGTTTCTGGATCCGCAGGGAAATCTCTCCAAGGAAATCATGCCAGACCTGCTTCATCCCAACGATCAAGGCTATCGGATCTGGATTGAGGCTGTGCGTCCGAAACTGGAGGAACTGATGGGCTCTCCTCTCGCGCCTGAACCTGCAACTACACCAACTGCTACTCCTACCCCCGGCACGTCCTCCAAGTAACTTTCCTCATGCGACTCTCCACTGTTCTTCATACAGGCCTTATGGGCCTTGTTTCCCTCTTTCTTACCGGGTGTCACCCCAAGACTGTGGGCCGTCAGGTGATTGATCTTTCCGGACAGGGTTGGCATCTCTGGCAGGACAAGGCGGCTTCATGGGAGAACGACGAACTCTTCCTGCCTCCAGTCGATCTGTCCAAAATTCCGACGAATTCCCCCACCGGAGGATGGGATTCGCTGGGAGGTAAGGATGCGCTGACCGTTTCTGTTCCCGGCACTGCGGAGGAGTATTTTGGCAAGGGGTTGGGTCCGGATAGCATGGTCAAGGGAGTCTCCTGGTGGGTGCGTGATTTTGAGGTTCCCTCCGATGCCTCTGGTAAGGTGCTAAGGCTTCTGTTCGACTCCGTGAGGTTGCGTGCAGAGGTCTATGTGAACCGCAACCTCGTGGCTTATGACATCGTGGGGAACACACCGTTCGAGGCCGACATCTCCAAGGTAGTGAAACCTGGGCAGAAGGTTCAATTGGCTGTTCGCGTCACCAATCCAGGCGGGAATTTCGATTGGAAGGATGTCGATCCCTTCAAGTGGGGAAATCACCTGATTCCCTTGGGTCACGGGTTTGGAGGCGTGACCGGCGGTGTGCATCTTGCCGTCACGGATCCGCTCTATGTCGATGATCTCTATATTCAGAACACGCCTGAAAAGACCACGGTCAATGCCATCGCGACGGTAAAGAACACCTCCTCCAAAAAACTGGCTGGCAGGGCCATGGTCTCCGTTGTTGAAAAAGCCACGGGCAAGCAGGTCTTTAGCAAGGAACTCACTGGACTTGAGTTCGCTCCCGGAGAATCGACGATCACCTGTCCTGTCTCTGTTCTTTATGCCAAGCTCTGGAGCGTGGAGACGCCTCAGCTTTACACGATGACGGTGACTCTGAAGGCGGATCAGGGCATCAACGATACGACATCCCAGACATTCGGCTTCCGTTGGTTTTCACCAGATGGGATCGGCAGCGATGCTGTTCTGCGACTCAATGGTAAGCGTACAGTGC
>CAIZIQ010000159.1 GCA_903933015.1 uncultured Spartobacteria bacterium
TAAGCCAGGCCATAAAAAATGAATCCCGTGCCGCCGTAGACCTGCTGCACAGTGAACTGGTTGCCAACGTGCTGGGCGGAGAGATTGTTTCCATTACGTTCCAGTCCGATGACGCTCAGCGTACCGCCGTCGTAGCCGAACAACGGCTTGGACTGGAACTCGAGATCGACGGTAAAGTTGTCACAGTAGGTGAATCCAGCGCTTTTTCCCCCGACCGGATTGCCGGCCAGATCAGCCGTGTAGGAAGCTGAGACATCCAGACCATGGTTAGCAATAGTATCACGTAGGCCGAACCAGTTCAGTGTGGCATAATCGGAGTGGAACCAGTCCTTGGTATTATCCCTACCCTCTTGGTAAGGCTCCCAGAAGCGCTGCATTCTCCAATTCAGCTCGGGAATCTGGAATGGGATGTTAAAACGGAGTGTGTCATCAGTGAAAACACCATGCATCATTTTAGGCATCGGAATCTCCATAGTGATACCGGGCTTTTTTGCGGGGGAAGGGGATGGCGAGGGCGTCGGAGATGCACTCGAAATTGCAGCAGCAAGGATGAGGGGAAGGATCATTGTTTTGGTGATGTATCGTGGATGAGGAAACATTTTCATCACTGCGAGTTCAACCAGTTTTTTCGAAGTGCTTGTCGTTTCCACTTCAGCAACGTCATCATGCCGTAATGCGCCACATCTTCGTCTCAGGTTGCTATGACATCATCCACGCCGGTCATGTGCAGTTTTTCCGGGAAGCAAAGGAGTTGGGGGACTTTCTTACTGTCTCCTTTGCCTCAAGCGAGGTGCTCTGGGCCCACAAGCAACGGCGCTCTTCACTGCCCGATGAGCATAAGAAGGGGATCCTCGAAGCCTTAAACATGGTGGATCAGGTGGTAATCGGGACCGGCACCGAGCATGGTCTCGATTTCTTGGAGGATTTTCGCCGACTCCGTCCTGATGTTCTGGCTGTCACCGAGGATGACCAGTATGGCGACAAGAAACGCGCACTCTGTGCAGAGATCGGTGCCGAATATATCGTTCTGCCAAAGACACCTCCAAAATACGAACCGGTCTCGACCTCTCAACTGGTGAAGTGGATCAGGGCTCCGAAGGATGCCCCTCTTCGCGTCGATTTCGCCGGCGGGTGGCTGGATGTCCCGCGCCATGCGCGACCCGGCGGCTTCATCGTGAATTGCGCCATCCAACCGAGGGTTTCCCTGCGCGATTGGGGCTATGAGCGGAATGCTGGACTAGGTGGCAGCGGTGCCTGGTCGCTCCTCAACGGCAACACGGGGATCGATGACGAAATAGGTCTTGGCGTTGGATGGCAGGATCCGGCCGTCATTCGCGAAACCGGTCTCTGCATCTGGCGCAGCGGTGCCAGGCCATCACTGGAACTCAAAACCGATGGCTCCATGCTCCAAGGACATATGGCACTCTGGTGGACAGGCACCTCTCACGACACTCCCGGTATGGTTGACCAACTCCGCGACTATGCCGCCATCGAAGCCGCCAGCCATATCGCCCGTGAAGGGGTCATCAAAGGTGATATCCAGATTCTCGCCCAAGGTATCACCGCGTCCTATGCGATTCAACTCGCGGAGGGGATGAATCCCCTTCCCGAAGCTGCCGGCTCTCTCGGGCGCAAATACTCTGGCGGGGGATTCGGGGGATATGCTCTCTACCTCTTTGAAAGCACGGATGCGCGTAATGCGTTCGTGAAAGGGGATGACGCAGCGAGGGAGATTGAGCCTTACTCGAATTGGGAGTAGCTGGGAGTAAAGAATCCCCTCTCCCCTTAGTGCGCCTTCAGCGCATTCACACTGGAGAGAATACCTGAGATCATAGAATAGGCGACCACTCCGACAAAGAGGGCGACGATCAGGATGACTGCCGGTTGGATCAGTGTGGTGAGATGCTGGATGCGGGAAGTCAATTCGCGATCATAGCGCTTGGCGGCACGCGCCAGCGAACCAGCCAGATCCCCTGTCTGCTCACCCACGGCCAGAATGTCGAGCAGGACGGGGGGGAAGAATCCCGTGCGGCGCATCGCCGAGGCAAGAGAGCTTCCTTCACGCACCATGTCGGCAACCTTCTCGAGCAATCCTTTGAGATAAATATTCCCCGTGGCTGCACGCATAAGATCCATGGCAGAGAGCATGGTCACCCCATTGGAGACAAGCGTAGAGAGGTTCTGCATCACCTCGGCATAAAAGCGTGCCTTGAGCACCGGGCCTACCACTGGAACATCGAGTTGGGCGCGGTGCCACCAAGCTCGCCCAGCGGGGGTCGCGATCGCCATGCGCGCGCCCATGATAAGGGCGCCGATGAAGGCTGCGATCGCCCACCACCAATGAGCA
>CAIZIQ010000160.1 GCA_903933015.1 uncultured Spartobacteria bacterium
AACGACCTGATGATTAACCTCCATGTCCGTCAGGCCAACGGAGGTCATCCCTTTGCAGACCGTAACTCGATCATGGTGGCTGGAGCCGGCCGCGTCTGGGCGCCGATCTACGGGTGGGGTTATGAGGGCTGGCGCAATGTGAACAACGGAGAGGTGGTCCTTGATGACCATCCCCAGGCTGATTATACGCCAGGACGCATGGTTGATTTTGAGGATAACACCAACGCCTCTTTCGCCGTAGGCGACGCAAAGTACGCCTGGGACTGGCAATGGAACCGGCTCGATAATTGGGGGTCCAAGGGACACTACTCCGAGCAGGACCTCGCAACCAACGGTGTCAAAATGCCGCCGGGTTATGAACTCGAGAAACACGGAATCAACGACTTCTCCTATGCCAAGCACGACGATGACTATTTGAAAGCGCCCCTTGGTCATCAACCCGACTGGCTCAAGATCAAGGGATCGATTACCCCGGTCTCCCGCGGCACGAATTATCCCGTCCAATACGCCTGGAGAACGGCGGGTTTGGTGCGAGGCTCCCATCCCTATGCCCTCGTGATCGACGACATCCGCAAGGATGACACCCCTCATGACTACACATGGTATCTGCCAACGGAATACGATGTGCAGATCGTGAAGAGGGAGACGAATGCCGATGGAGGACTTGATCTCCTTCTGACGGGGAATGATCCGGCACAGAAGAATTCACCGGGTGCTGGGAAAAATCCGATTCCCCCGCTTCCCTCGCTGCGCGAAATCAACAGCCCCGTTCCGGTTGGTCAACCGATGCTTCTTGTTCGGTTCCTGGAGATACAGAATAACCCCAAGGTTATTCTAGCCACCGAGGCTAAGGAGCCGATGATCCTTGAGGACGAGCCCCCCGTACAACCGAAGGGCCACTACCTCCAGAGGGTCCGCCGTCTTGCCGTTCCCGCCCACACCGTGGAACCGGGATTCAAGGTTTTGATTTATCCCTACCGGCAGGGAGATCCTCTCCCGAGTACCGCCTGGAATGGAAGCAATGCGGTCTCGGTCTCGTGGCCTGACCAGAAGGACACAATTTCCTTTTCCAAGCAGGTCAGCGGCAAGACAGACCTCAAGCTTACCCGCGATGGAAACACTCTAATCTCGGTAACCAATCCTGTTGCCCCAATTAAAGATTAAGAATGAAACTACTTTTCTCATGGTTGATTGCAGCCACGGTGATGGGAGTTCCTTCTCTGCGTGTCCATGCGGCGACCAATGATTTCAAGAATCCCTCGCTTCCCTTGGAGAAGCGCGTTGATTCATTAATCGGTGAGTTGACGGTCGAGGAAAAGGTCTCCCAGTTGATGATGGAGAGTCCTGCGATCCCTCGACTTGGAATCCCCGCTTATCATTGGTGGAACGAGGCACTCCATGGTGTCGCACGCAACGGTATCGCCACTGTCTTTCCGCAAGCGATTGCGATGGCGGCGACCTGGAATCCTGATCTTCACGGCCAGGTTGCTGATGTCATCTCGACCGAGGCTAGGGCCAAGAACAACGAGGCTGTTCGGAAGAGTGGTGGCGATACTAAGATCTATCAGGGACTCACCATCTGGTCGCCGAATATCAATATTTTCCGAGACCCGCGTTGGGGACGTGGACAGGAGACCTACGGCGAAGATCCTTTCCTGACAGGCCGCATGGGGATTGCTTTCGTGAAGGGGCTTCAGGGTACGAACCCAACCTATCTCAAAACCGTGGGAACCCTGAAGCATTATGCCGTGCACAGTGGTCCGGAGGAACTCCGCCACAAATTTGACGCCGTGGTTTCGGCTCGGGATCTCCACGAGACCTATCTCCCCGCCTTCGAGGCAGGGATCACCGAGGGGAAAGCGATGTCGATCATGAGCGCTTACAATGCGGTCAATGGTATCCCAGCTCCCGCCAATCATTATCTTCTGACCGAAGTGCTTCGTGAGCAATGGGGATTCCAGGGCGCCGTCGTGGGCGACGTCGACACGGTCGGTGATATCTTTGGAAAAAACTCGCATGCTTATGTCAAGGATGCTGCGACGGCCAGTGCTCTTGCACTGAAAGCTGGGAACGATCTTTGCAGCGGAGGAACCTACAAGGCACTCAACGAGTCCCTGAAGCTGGGGCTTGTGAACGAGGGTGATGTTGACCGGGCCCTGAAGCGACTCTTTACCCTGCGATTCAAACTCGGGCAATTTGACCCGGCTGATTCGGTTCCTTACACAAAGATTCCGCTCTCCGAAAACAATTCCCCTGCGCATGACGCCCTCGCGCTCGAAGCCGCGCGGCAGTCACTGGTG
>CAIZIQ010000161.1 GCA_903933015.1 uncultured Spartobacteria bacterium
CAGTTCTTCCGCGAGGCCAAGTCCCTGGGGGATTTTCTCACCGTTTCCTTCGCCTCGGAAGAGGTTCTCTGGGCCCACAAGCAGCGCCGCTCTTCCCTACCCGATGAACACAAGAAAGGGATTCTGGAGGCTCTCGAGATGATCGATCAGGTTGTCATCGGAAACGGGTCAGAACAGGGTCTCGACTTCTTGGAGGATTTCCGTCGACTCAAACCCGATATCCTCGCGGTGACCGAGGACGACCAGTATGGAGAGAAGAAGAGGGCTCTCTGTGCGGAGATTGGCGCGGAGTACGTTATCCTTCCAAAAACTCCCCCGCAGTACGAACCAGTCTCCACCTCCCAATTGGTGAAATGGATCCGGGCACCGAAGGATTCCCCGCTGCGGGTCGACTTTGCAGGCGGATGGCTTGATGTGCCCCGCCATGCGCGCGAAGGAGCCTACGTCGTGAACTGTGCCATCCAGCCCAAAGTTTCGCTCCGTGAATGGGGCTACGAACGCAATGCCGGCCTCGGAGGCAGCGGGGCATGGGCCCTGCTAAACGGAAATACGGGTGTTGAGGAGGAAACCAACCTCGGCGTCGGGTGGCAGGACCCTGCCGTCATCAGGGAAACCGGGCTCTGTGTCTGGAGGAGTGGACCGAAACCTTCCCTGGAATTCAAGACCGATGGAGGAATGCTCAAGGGGCGGATGGCTATCTGGTGGAGCGGACAACCCCACGACACCCCGGCCATGGCGGACAAGAAAAGGGACTACGCGGCCATTGAGGAAGCTTCCCGTATTGCCCGCCAGGGGGTCCTCCAAAATGATCTAAGGATTCTGGGCCAAGGCATTCTCGCCTCCTATGCAGTCCAGTTATCCAAGGGGATGGCCCCGCTGTCGGAAATGCCAGGATGCCTCGCGCAAAAATACTGCGGAGGGGGGTTCGGTGGCTATGCGCTCTATCTCTTCAACACGGAAGCGGAGAGAAATGCCTTTGTCTCGGACAATTCCCAGGCACGCAGGATCGAGCCGTATTCCAACTGGGATTAAAAAACAGGCTAACTAACCCGCAGATGACGGGGGTGCAAGCAGCCGTCGCGACAACCGGGCGACACCCTCCGAAACCAGTTCGCTCCGAGGGTAGAGTCTTTGGAGCCGAAGGTAGCGGGCCAGTGCCGATGCCGGTTGGGCTCCCTCGAGACTCGAGGCCTCACCCAATCCATCCGCCAGCGGTTCGATTCCAGAACGCAGTGTTTCCCTCAGTCGCTTGGGATCGTCCTGTTCCGGATAGCGTCTGCAAAGGATCTCGGTCAGTTCCCAGGCGCTGACGGGAGAACCGAAGTCTCTGAGTTCACGAGCCCTCTTCATTCCCTCGTCAATCGCCTGTCCCTCCGCAAGGGCCGCGACAAACTCAGAGTGCCTGGTAGGGAGGGAGGCCAATGCTGCCTCGAAGCGCTCTTTTCCCCGGGCGATCTCCTTCACCTTGTGGGCGGCATAGAGCACGTCATATTCCTCGATCACCGCACGCTGAATGGAGGCGCTGCCTTGAAACTCGCTCACCACCGGGAGAATCCCCGGGTTCTTAGGCCAGAAATCGGTGGCCTGCTTCAATTCCTTCAGCATCTCATCATTCTTTCCCTCAAGCCCCGCCTTGCGAGCCGCCGCCAGATGGATTGTGGAGAGGGATTTTCCCGATTCGATCGCGCTCCGGTAATCCTTGCCCTGGAAGTCGGTTGCCTGCCCCTCGATCGTGGTCAAGGCTTCCTGGGCAGATTCGTAATCCTTGTTGTCCATGAACTCGTTGAGTTTTCTTTCGGCGCGGATCTGAAGGAGGATTTTTTCTTTCGCTTCCCCCGGATAGGAACGGACCTCCACGGTCCTGGATCCCTGCGCAAAGGCAGCGGTGAGGTCTTTTGAGGCATCCACCAAAGATCCGCATTGGATCAATGCCGTGGTGTCGGCAAGTTTGCGGTTGATATTGCCGAGGGTCTGGGTGGCAATCGTCTCAAGGATTCCAAGATTCGGGGTAGAATCAGCGGTTGAGATCTGCAATTTCGCCTCCGGATCGAGCCTCAAGGGAACCTTCCGATCGTCGAAAAGTCCCCGATAAAAACGAACAGCCAGGATCGATTCCAAGTAATCCCCGCGGGTAAGGAGCCTGAGTGCGATATCCTGAAGTTCGAGACGAACCTGCAGTTCGGTCACCTCACCTCCCAACTCCATGCGCCTGATCTCGCTCATCACCTCGGAGAGACGCTGCTCGTCGGCATTAGCCGGTGATGGCTTCGGTGAGGTCTTCCCATGCGAGCGAAGCGAGGGCGTGTTCACCAACTCCTCATACTTTTTCCCGACCGCGATATTCCACGACAGGATTTCCTGCTGCCTTCTCAGGGCGGCTTCGTTGGAGGGAGGTGTCTTTTGCCTGGCGAGGACTTCCGAAATCTTGCGGATGGCATTCAGCAGCTCCCCACACCTCCCCTGATCGAGAGGATCTCCGGCAAGCTGTTGCACCAACCGGTAGGCCTTGCCCAAACCATCCGGAGTTGGGATGCCGGGACCGAGAAGTGTTATCGCTTCCTGAAGTTTCCCCGATCTGCTGCGGGCTTCCGACTCAGGAACCGCAGGCTGTGCAAGATAGTCCTCGAAAGCCTTCTGAAGCCGATCGGCATCCACCACCTCGCAGTGTCCCTCCTTCCAGATCACCAAACCATCCCCGGTATTGCCGTTAGAGGAATCGGGGGCGGCATGAAGCGACAGGGAGGCGCACCCAACCAAGACCAACATTCTCAGGGATGATGTCGTGATCCGGCAGTGTGAGGCGACTACCCTGATCAACATCGGAAAGGGATCAATTGGCGTCCGGCAGCAGGAGCTTGACGACGCGTTCAATGCCTTGCTTGGAAAGATCGCTCATCGGGTAACGACTCTGGGAGCGGAGGTACCAGGCAAGAGCGGATCCGTACTCCTTCTTCTCCTCATAACTCTTGGCCTGACGGATATCATGCACGAAGTCCGGAGCCTGCGTCGTGAGATCAGCCCTCATCTGACTGAGTTTCTGGTCATCAGGATACTGGGCAAAGGTCATCTCTAGCCCCTCCCATGCCCCTGCATAATCGCCCCGTCGCGCAATCTCCTGGGAACGCATGATCGAGGCCTCAATATCCTGCATTCTCTTTTTGACCTGATTCAGGTTGGCCAAGCGCGTGGAGGCACTGGACGATGTGTCGGTACCCACGGCCACCGCGTACCGGTCGATTCCGTCAAAAATCTGACGGAAGCTCTTTTGCTCGTAGAGTTGGTCAAACTCGGTGCGGGCATGAACCATCGGATCGGCCTCCTGAGAGACCTTGGTCATGTCGGAGGAGAATGTCTGGAGTTCCGGGTTGTTGGGCCAGATCCCGGCAGCCCTGGTGATCTCGGCCTGAACGGTCTGTATGTCCCCCTTGGCGGCAGCAACCCTCGCTTGGGCGATGTGCATGCTGCTACCCAGCTTGACGGCCTGGATGTTGGAGAGGATTTCCGTGTCGTCAAAATCCGAAGCCTGCTTCTTCATCTCGGTAACGGCGGCGGCAAGGACGTCGATGTTGCCCGACTGGCCGGAGCTTACGAGCTTGTTGACCAGTTGGGCAAATTTCAAAGACCTCCTCTTCTCCTCCTGGGTCAGAAGCTGGACGCTGGGCAGGTATTGTCCCTTGGACCAGACGGAGACGAGTTGGGCTGTGGCCGCCTCGATTTCGTTCTGGGAAAGGAGGAATTTGTAAGATTTCACCCCTTCGTTCACATCGCGGATGATCTCGTTGGCGACCCCGTCGAGTTGGCTGAGCGACTTGAA
>CAIZIQ010000162.1 GCA_903933015.1 uncultured Spartobacteria bacterium
ACTTGGCGAAGGCGTCATCCGGCACCGTGATCGCCTCGAGAATATCGGCTGCCATCGCTCCGTCATTGGACCCCTGTTCCACGATGGTGAATTTCTCCGGGTGCCCTAGTCGCTCCCAGACCTCCCTGCAAACCGAGGCGAGAAGCCGTCCGTAGATCCTCCCCACGCTGACACTCGTGAAGAAATCACCCTCCTTTCCTATCCGTGCACGTCCCGAGGCGTAGTAGCCGTGCTGCGGATGATACAGCGCCAACTCCATGAACCTTCGGAACGGAATCATCCCGCCCTGCGCTTCAATTTCCCCGCGAATCAATTGATGCAGTACTGCCGGGGCCATATCGGTTTTCTGACCTTAAAGTCCAAAAGCCTTCAGACGAAGAGCGTTGATTTCAATGACCGAGGGTAATTTCCCGGACGTAGATGTTGATCTGACCGTCATCCCCACGTTTTACCGAGGAAACCTGGAACGGACGCAGGCTGTCACGAGTGAAGCTGCTTCCCTCGGAGGGAGGAACGCTCCCTGCCGGAAAATCCACGATCACTCGTACCTTCGAACTAGGCCCCATCGGGACACCGGCGAGGGCACCCTGGGGACGGAGGACAGCGCGTCCATTGCCCGAGGCAGTCACGGTGAAGCGCCCCTTCAGGTAGTGCCGCTCCCCGCCGATGCCATGCGAGACCAAGTCATCGGCATCCGAGGACTCAACGAGTCGCCCTCGCGGCATCTTTCCGGGTTCATAGACAGGCCATACCTGGGTCGGTGCGGTAACGGGTTGGTTCGTTGCTCCGGCAGCCACCCCGGCGGCCGTGGTGGGTGCTGGGGTGGGGGTAGTTACGGGAGAGGGGCTCGGAATTGGCTTGGGAGTCGGAGTCGGCGTTGCTGTCGGCACCGGCGTCGATAGGGGCATTGGTGCCACGGCGGCCGGCAACGGGGTGCCTACTGGAATCGCCCGCGGGATGGCCGATCCATCCGAGGCAACCGCCTGAGCCACGGGGACCGGCGTGTTGACGGGGATTGCGGCCATCACGGCCGGCTCGTTCACGGGAAGCGCACGGGCCACATTGGTCTGGGGCGCCGTGCTTGTTTGAACCGGTGTGGAATGCGTGACGGGGATGGCTCTCGCCACTTCCGGTTCCGGCGTCGCCATCTCCTCGGCAATTCTGCTCAGGTGGGGGGAGGATCCCTTGGAGGTGCTACCGACATGCGCGAGCTTGCCTCCGGAGAGATCGCTGATCTGTGCCGGCGTGAGTACGGGAACCCCGGCATCGAGATTCAGCTCATCGGGTGGCTGCAACGAGAAACTGGCAGGTCCGTGACCTGCACCATAGGTACCGTAAAGCAACGGCATCGTGGTGAGCAGGATGCGGTTGTCATCCAGACGGGTGGCCTGGATGATGGCCGAGAGATCCAGCGGTTTCTCCAACTTGATTTCCTGGTTCGGTGTCAGGGCGTGCTTGAGACCGGGAAGATTCTTTTCATCCGTAGTGAAGAGTTGTTCCAGAAGCACCTCGGGTTGCTCCACGGCCTGAAGCAGGGCTACCAGGCCATGCTGGCAGAACGTATCGTTTGAGAGTGGAAGCGTGCCGATGACCCGGTAGGTGCCGACGGCATAGGGGACGAGATCCCGGTTCTGGTGGTAGTTACGGACAAAACAGCGGAGCAGTTGCTGATTCGTTCTCCTCATCTCCGATGAGGTCATCGAACCGAAGCGCTCCAGAAGCTGTCCCGGTTTCAGGAACTCCCCCCTGGGCGGAGAGGCCGAGATTTCGAAGCGCTGAGGTGCTTCGATCTTGTGAAGGCGTTTAAGCAGGTGGTAATTGGACGGCTTCTCCGGGTTGGCGAAGATGTAGTAACTTCCCATCCAGCAGAGGAAGACAAAGCCGATCAGCAGGAAGAGAAAAACCGTCCATCCGAACAGACCGTCCGAGGGATCAACCCCGCGACGATGTCCAGAGTAACCCTGGTATCCGTAGTAGCGTTTTCCTGACATGAGGTGTTAGAGCAAATCCTTACTCAGAATCCTAGGCAAACGAAAACGGGATTGTTGCGGCATGGAGGCTCCCTTCCTCAATTCTTCTGGGTGGGTTCGAAGGAAGTCCCGCATCCGCAACTCCTTGATGCCTTGGGGTTAATGATCCGGAATCCGGCACCTGTCAGTCCATCGGTGTAATCGATCGTGCATCCGGACAGATGCTCGAGGCTCTCCGGATCCACGGCGACAATCGCCCCGTCGCGCTCCGTCACGGCATCCCCGGTTTGGGGGCCTCCGAGGGTCATGGCGTACTGGAGGCCGGCGCATCCACCCTTCTCGACGGCAAGGCGGAGTCCTGGGGATCCCTTATCCTGGGCAAGTTCCCTAAGGTGTTTCGCGGCTGCTTCCGTGATCTCGATCATGGGTGGCATTCTAAGGGAGGTCACCCTGAAGTCAACGGGTGCCCGAAGGTTTGGTTCTTTCGATCTTTGGAGGAGATTCAGAAACTTTCGGTTCCATTTTCCTTCAGTCTTCAGCCTCCAGCCTTCAGTCTTTCGTCCATGGGCCTCATTCAAGTTCTTCCCGATATCCTCGCAAGCCAGGTGGCTGCGGGTGAGGTGGTGGAACGTCCCGCATCGGTGGTCAAGGAGTTGGTTGAAAACTCGATCGATGCGGGTGCCAAACGCATCACCGTCGAGTTCCAGCGCGGAGGGACACGCCTGATCCGGGTCACTGATGACGGTTCCGGGATGGACCGCTCCGATGCCCTTCTTTGTCTGGAGCGTCATGCCACCAGCAAAATCAGGGAAAGTCGCGACCTGGCCGCGATAACGACCATGGGCTTCCGGGGTGAAGCTGTCCCGAGTATCGCGAGTGTCTCCCGATTCCGCCTCACGACACGCCGCCGGCAGGATGAGTCCGGCACCTTGATCGAGGTGACCGGAGGAAAGATCCACGAGGTTCAGGATTCCGGGGAGGCGCCCGGGACGAGCATCGAGGTTGCCGATCTCTTTTTCAATGTTCCCGCCCGCAGGAAATTCCTGCGCGGGGAGCAGACCGAGGCCGCGAACCTGCTGCAGCAGATCGAGATCCTGGCGGTCGCCCATCCGGAGATTGCCTTCATCTGCCGTCGGGACGATCGTGAAGTCTTCCGGCTTGCCGCGACGGATGATCTGGCGGTGCGTCTTCGTGATCTTCACGGTGATACATTTCTCAAAAAACTGCTTCCGGTTCCCCCAATGGAAAGCCATGGCGTGCGCGTCCATGGATGGATTGCCCGTCCAGGTGAAGGCCGGAGCGATCGAACTCTCCAGATGACCTTCGTGAACGGACGGATGATCCGCAGCCCCATTCTCTCCCTGCCGCTGCGCGAGGCGTGTGACGGACTTCTCGCCAAGGGA
>CAIZIQ010000163.1 GCA_903933015.1 uncultured Spartobacteria bacterium
CGCGCCGTGATGGCGGCGATTTCCTCGATGGGGAAGAGGACACCTGTCTCGTTGTTCGCACAGAGCAGGGAAACGATGGCTGTCTCCGAGGTGATGGCAGTTTCCAGCTTATCCGGATCCAGAAGACCGTCGTTATCTACCGGCAGCCAGGTGATCTCGTAGCCACGGGTGGCGAGGTATTCGCAGAGCTTGATGGTGGCACTGTGCTCGACGGCCGAGGTGATGATGTGGCGCTTGTCGGGGTCGATCGCGATCGCGGAGAGAATGGCTGTATTGGTAGCCTCGGTGCCGCAGCTGTTGAAGATGATCTCGGAGGGCTGGGCTCCAACCAAGGCGGCGACCTGTGCTCGTGCGTTGACCAAGGCAGCGGCAGAGCGGCGTCCCAAAGTGTAGACACTGGAGGGATTTCCGAACTCATTCTCCAGCCATGGCAGCATGGCGGCGCGCACCTCGGGATCGATCGGGGTGGTGGCATTGTGGTCGAGATAGAGCAGGTCTGACATGGCTTAGTGGTTGGATACTAAAAAGGGCCGGCCTCTTCTGGCAATCTGCCTTTGGGGTTATGACAGAGTCGTTTTTCCCCGTGGGGGCGAAAATTCCCGTCGGCCCTCCTCCGAGATCCTCGACTTTCTCCCGAAGCGCTTCTAAATTCCTCTCCCTGTGAGCTACCGAGTTTTTGCCCGAAAGTACCGTCCGCAGCGTTTTGAGGAGGTTGTGGGTCAGGAGCACATCACCCGCACCCTTCAGAATGCCATCAAGGGGAGCCGTCTGGCCCAGGCCTATCTTTTCGTCGGTCCCCGAGGTGTCGGAAAAACTTCCACGGCCCGCATTCTGGCCAAGGCGCTCAATTGTCAGTCGAACAAAGGAGAGCCGACCGATAATCCGTGCGGCACTTGCGATGCGTGTGTCGAAATCGCGGAGGGACGCAGTCTCGATGTGATTGAGATCGACGGGGCAAGCAACAACAGTGTCGAGAGTATCCGCACACTCCGTGAGAATGCCGCCTACGCTCCGGCTCGCGGCCCCTATAAGGTCTACCTGATCGACGAGGTGCACATGCTCACCACGGCGGCATTCAACGCCCTGCTGAAGACTCTTGAAGAGCCTCCGGAGCACGTGAAGTTCCTCTTTGCCACGACCGAGGCGCACAAGGTTCCCGCCACGATCCTGAGCCGTTGCCAGCGCTTCGATCTCCGTCGCCTCACGGCCGAACTCATTGCCGGCCACCTGCTCTACATTGCAAAGAACGAGCAGATCACCCTCGATCCTGCGGCAGCCGATTCGATCGCACGGGGAGCGGATGGTGCTCTCCGCGATGCCGAGTCGATGCTCGATCAGGTCATAGCATTCTGTGGCACGACGATCAGTGCCGCCGATGTCCACACCGTTTTCGGATTCACGGCCAGGGAGACTGTCCTGGATCTGGTGAGGGCCCTGCTTGGACGCGATACTCCTGCCGCGTTGGCGATTGTGAAGTCGCAGGCCGAGGCCGGAAAGGACCTCACCCGTTTGCTCGGGGAACTGGTCGGTCTCCTGCGTGACATCCTGATCAGCAAAGCCCATCCTTCCGAGAAGCCGAGTGAGGAATCGACCCTGGGTGCGGTGATTTCCCAGGAAAAGTTGCTCGTCCTGCTCGATCACTTCGGCGAGGCCGAAGGGCGACTCCGTTGGGCAAGTGACAAAAAGCTCCAACTCGATGTTGCCGTGATCAAGGCGGTCCACCTGCTTGATGAGGCGAGTCTGAGTGATGTTCTCGATACCCTCGCGGCCATCCGGGGCGGGGCTCCCCTGCCGGCAAGAACCCTCACAAAACCGACTGCTCCCGTAGCTCCATCCATTGCACGTCAGCCCTCCGTTCCTGCCGTCACGCTTGCCGCTGCCCCACCGCGTGCCGAAACCATCATGCCTCCCGTTGCCAAATCGGAGTCTTCCGAGCCTTTGAAACAGGCGCCCGCCGCTTCTGCTCAAAAGGAAGAGGTGGAAGTGGCGCTTCCCGTTACGGAACCAACAACTGGCAACACACAACCTCAACCTTCTGCCGATGATCCATGGCATTCCGTCGCCATGGCCCTTGCCGCTGACTCCCCGCTGAAGTTCGGTTGGCTGGAGGATGGGTGCTTCGTGGAGCGTCTGGGCAACAGCATCGTCGTCGAGTTTCCACCCTCCCTCCATTACCAGAGTCAGACTCTCTTCTGGCCCCAGGCTGTGAAGAAAATCGAGGAGCAGCTTTCCTCTGCCCTCGGTTGCCGAATCACCTTCGAAGGACGTTTCACTGGGGAAGAACATGCTGTTCCTGAACCCGAACCGGTGGCTCCGCCCGTCGTCAAGACGCCCGCCCCATCCAAGCCGTCCGTTGTCGATGGACCTCCTGCCAAGGCCGAGCCTGCTGCCCCCGCAATCAGCCCAGAGGAGATGGAGGCTTTCAAAAATGATCCACTGATCAAGAAGGCCTTGGAAATCTTCCAGGCGGAGATCCTGATTTCACCACAAACCACCTAAGAAAAAACTCCCTAAAACGAATCCCATGAACATTGCCAAGATGATGAGCGCTGCGGCCAACGCCCAGAAGAAGATGGCCCAGATCCAGGAAGACCTCTCCAAGCGCGAGGTGGAGGCCTCCTCCGGTGGAGGGAAGGTCACGGTCAAGGCCTCAGGGGCCGGTGATATCCTTTCCATCCGGATCGCTCCCGAAGTGGTGAGCGCGGATGACGTGGAACTGCTCGAAGATCTGGTTCTTAGCGCTGTCCGTCAGGCCACCGCCGATGCCAAGAAACTGGCTGCCGATGAAATGGGTAAGCTGACCGCAGGACTCGGCATACCCGGCCTGCCGTTCTGAGGTTTTAATATGGAACTCAGGAAATGATGAACTGAGCAGAAGCACCGCAGAGTCAGCTGAAGCCAAAAGGAATTCTCACCACGGGTTTTCAGGTTTCATTCTAAACTTCTGTCTTTGCTTTCCTTCCTGAGTTCCTGAGTTCCCTATTCAATCAGTTTTCCTTCACTCCCTACGCCCATGTCGCAGCCATCGCTC
>CAIZIQ010000164.1 GCA_903933015.1 uncultured Spartobacteria bacterium
GCTCTAACACCTGGATTGGCACGTTCTCAGAATATGAAGGAAACATCTCGGCATTCTGGCAGATTGACCCCTCTCTTTGTTGTGAGGGAGCCTGATGTTTTGTGTGACTGGGAAGGAAGATCGAAGTAGAAGGCTTGCTCATACCCAAAATAGTTGCAGCCAATACGATTTGAAGCATCGGCTCTCATTTCAGAATGTATGACTCGAAAGTCTGATGACGCCTAGGACACTCTGTGTCTATGAGGGATGATATCATTCATCTCCAAACCACTTTTTTATGCCAATCCACATCGGATTATATTTTTAACAATGCCACGAATAGCACTCATTTCTGATATCCACGGAAACATCGACGCTCTGGAAACAGTCCTATCCGATATTCGAGCCCAAGGCATTGATGAAATCCTCTGCCTCGGTGATATCGTGGGCTACGGAGCTGCACCTGCCGAGTGCTTGAAGTTGGTACGAGAGAATTGCTTCACGACCGTGTTGGGCAATCACGACGAGTATTTAGTCAAAGATCCTGATAACTTCGTGCTCAGTAAGAGGATCAGGGACCCCTTGATCTTGGCAAGGGCAACCGTGTCCCCCGGGGATCTGGACTGGCTGTCACGGAGGCCCCTTTTTGCGGAGCGTCATGGGTTCACAATCGTCCATTCAAGTCTCTCTGATCCAGCCCACTTCAACTATCTCCTCAATGACCAAGAGGCCCTTTTCCATTTCCGCGAGCAGAAGACCCCAGTATGCTTCTACGGACACACCCATCGGCCTGAGGTAATCTTATGCACAGGTAGGGAGATCCGCTGGGGATTGCTCCATGAGGGGAATGTCCTTCTGGATCGATCCAAACCGAGTGCGATCAATGTCGGAGCGGTAGGACAACCGCGCGATGTCAACCCGAAGGCCTCATATGGGATTTATGAGACGGAGATCGGCCTCTTCACGCTCCGACGGGTCTCCTATAACATTAAGCGTGCTCAGGAACGCATCAAGGAGGCTGCCTTGCCTTGGGAGAATGCGTCACGCTTGGAACTAGGGCACTAAAACTCTGTACCTTTCACTCATATGATCCTTCCCGAATACCTCTCCACATGCTTTCTGGCGGAAACTCCCTCTGGAGGGTGGCCTCACAACTTTCATATCATTACGGCGCATAACCCAGGGGTAATCGTCGGTGCAGACATTAACGCCAAAGCTGATGAAGAGCTCAGGAGAGAGCTCAACCTTGCTGGGTCTCGCTGCTTCAGAATCACGGGGTGCTCCCCAGATTTGAAACATCAGGAGCAAGGATGGGGTGTTGCCGGCCTATCCGAGGAAAAAGCGATAGCGATTGGTAGACAGTATGGTCAGAACGCGATCTTTGAGGTGTCTGCTGGTATGCTTTCGGTCATCGGATGCATCTCTGGAGAGAAAATGAGGGTTGAAAACTGGGAGAAGAGAATCGTCGCTGAGAATACCTAAAATAAGAAAATGATTTCACCACCGACCCTCTCCAACCCATCCGTTTTGAGAAGCACGCCAGCCCTCTTGCCCTAGATCATGAAAAAAACCCGAAGTAGACCTCCTAGTTCTTGCTGCCCTGGTTAGAGGGGCCTCCTTAGGGTGGACATTCTATTGCCCCCCCGAATTGCTGCGATCAATACGGTAGATTCCTTAAACATTTCTCAGTTTTTATCTATGGCCTGCTTAAAGTGGATTCCATGTGGGGAATCATGTGTGCTGATTGTTTTAAAAGTCAGGGCGAGGTCATCGGCTCGAGGGAAAGGTCAACCCTACTTGTAGCAAGGAAATGGTGGTTGGCTTATGGTAGCCGGATTTCCACTAGAAGATCGGGGATAGGACACTCTATGGGGTAGTTATCGTGGTAGCTTTCGATAATGATTTTAGCCTCCTCCGTAATTGATCACATGATGTTGGATGATACAAACCCATGAAACCCATGCACTACTTTCTCACTGAGTCAGAGCTGGCATCCGATTATTACCGTATGCTTGCGAGCACAGATGGCCATCGGGAGCTCCTTGTAGTTGCCGCGAGTATTCTTGGTGATCTCTGCGATGAAGCAGCTGAACCACACGGATTAGACGAAAAGAGATTCCCCAATTACATGGCATTCTGCGATTGGTCTCGTGATTATCCGAAATTCCCATCAGGGCCGAATCAATTGTGGCTCTACTATTGGAACTATGCATCTTATGTGTTTTTTCTCTACGACAAACTTCCTCGGTTGACCGACTGGGATCTGAATGAGGAAATTGCCCTGTCCTCCTGTTTCTACGAGGAAGA
>CAIZIQ010000165.1 GCA_903933015.1 uncultured Spartobacteria bacterium
ACATCGGATGAGAGTTCCGCGATCACGGGCTGGACCGCACGCACGACAAAGGGGAATCCGATGAAGATCATGGCGATGAGCACACCGGCAGGGGTGAAAGCAATCCTGATCCCCAGGGGCTCCAGCCACTTGCCGATCAATTCATTGGGCGAATAGAGAGCTGTCAGGGCAATTCCCGCAACGGCCGTTGGAAGGGCAAAGGGCAGGTCGGTGGCAGCCTCGAGCAGGCGCCGACACGGGAACTCATACCGCACAAAAACCCATGCGGCCATGAACCCGAAGACACCGTTGATGAGTGCTGCCAGCAATGCGATGCCGAAGCTCACCCGGTAAGTTGCAACCACCTCGGGGTTGGTGATCGTGTTCCAGAAATGCCCCCATCCCCCGGATGCTGTCTTGCCTGCCAATGCGGCTAGTGGCAGGAGTACGATCAGCGAGAGCCAGGTGATGGTCCACCCGAGACTGAGATGAAATCCGGGAAGGATATGACGTTTCTGCGACATGGGAAAGTGAGTGATCTGTATAAACCGAATGAACCTAGATATCCATTCCCTCGGAGCTGATTGTGCGGAAATTCTTCAGGATTTCCTTCAGCACCACAAGATGGGCCTCCACCTGACGGCCAAGCGGTGCCAGCTGAGGGGTCTCGAAGACAATCTCAAAGGGTCTCGGATGTTGTTCAGGAGGGGCGGCGAGAATGCCCGTGTAACCCCCCGTGATGATCGAGCTGTCGGCAGGATGGGTATCGATTTCAGGGCGCGTGTCGCGTGGGAGTACTCCTGATGCCGCATGCAATGCCGGCTCCAGCAGGTGCCTGGTCAGGGTGCTTCCATTCGCGTAGCCGTAGATCCCCTCGCTGGTATCGTCGGTGTGCAGGGCAATGATTCCGTCAAAACGCTTGGCGCGGAGATCCTGTTCGAGTAGTCGGATTTCGCCATCTTCCTCATGGCCCCAAAAGCGGCGATTGAGATCCCTTCCCGACTCACCCTCCCTTGTGCCCTCGTCGAATCCCCAGGGATTGCAGATGGGGTAAATGAAGAGTTCGTAGAACTGGGCAACCCGAGGGTCCCATTCTAGATGCTGGAGAAGTTGCATTGCCGCGATAACACCCGACTGTTCGTCTCCGTGGATGCCCGCGAAGATCCCGACACGGTAGGCATGTGCCGAGGAGGGGTCTGCCCAACGATAACGGATCAGGTGCCTGCCATCCGGCGATTCCCTGACATGCTGAGGTTCGATAAATCTGCTGCGAGCCGCCAAGTGATCGCCGTAACGAAGAATCGATTCGGTGCGATGACCAGAGCCCCTGGTGCCAATCGCCTCGGGTCTTTGAGACACGTCGGCGAGAGGCATGGACACGTGGTTTCCTTGGCTAAGAAGTGACGCTATTACTTCTTCTGGTCACCTTGGGACGGAGAAGGGGATGGAGTGGGTGCTTGAGGGGCAGCCTTTGCGCCAATGAGTTGGTCGAATACACCGCCATCCGCGAAGTAGGTCTTCTGGGCTTTGGACCATCCGCCGAAATCAGCAATGGAGGTCAATTTCAGATCCTTGAACTGATCCCCGTATTTGGCCTTTGCCGCCGGATCCCATGGGCGGTAGAAGTTCTTGCCAATGATCTCCTGAGCTTCCGGGGTGTAGAGATACTGGAGATAGGCTGTAGCCTCCTTTTGGGTGCCGTGGCGGGTGACGTTCGCATCGACGACTGCAACCGGTGGCTCGGCCAGGATGCTTACCGAAGGGGTGATGATCTCGTAATCGTTCGGGTTCTTGCTCTTGACGAGCAGAGCCTCGTTCTCCCAGTTGATGGAGACATCACCGAGCTTCCGTTCGGTGAAGGCGATGGTCCCCTCACGGGCTCCGGCTGGAAGGCCGTTCTTGATCGCGTTGGCATAGACCTTGCCGATGAACTCACGGATCTTGGCATCATCATTGCCAAATTTCTGCTTTGCATAGGACCAAGCCGCCAGAAAGTTCCAGCGAGCACCTCCTCCGGTCTTGGGATTCGGGGTGATCACGGAGACATCATCGCGGACGAGATCATCCCAGTCCTTGATGTTCTTTGGGTTCCCCTTGCGGACCAGTAGGACGATCGTGGAGGTGTAGGGCGAGCTATTGTGGGGTAGTCGTCCCTGCCAGTCTTTTGCAATGAGCGGCTTGTCCGGCACCTTGCTCCAGAGTGCATCGATGTCGGCCGCGAGTGCCAAAGTTGCGACGTCGGCTTCAGCTCCATCGATAATGGCTCTCGACTGCTTTCCAGATCCCGCATGAGAACTGGAGATTTCAAGAATTTCCCCCGTTTGTTCCTTCCAATGCTTCGCAAAGGCCTGGTTGTATTCGGCGTAGAGCTCTCGTGTCGGGTCGTAGCTGACATTCAGCAGCGCAACCGAGCTCTTTTTCTGGGAGCAGCCCGAGACTACGGTCAGAAGCAGTGCTAAAGTCAGGAATGGTAGTCTTGTATTCATTGGTGATGTTGGTGTTTGTTGAAAACACGACTCTAACAGTCGATATAACGGAGTCAATAAAATAACGATTGAAAAAGTCGTTTATACCCCCCATCAATGCTTTCAAATACTGTTTTGCAGGATCTCCGAACCCTCTCTTGAGATCAAAACGAAGGTAGAGCCACTGAAATCATGACGTTTAGCTCTGTGTCAGATGATAAAGTCGATTTCGTCTTCGGAGAGTTGCACAGTGACCGTTGGCTTCTTCTTACCCTTTTTATCCATCCGACTCTGAACCTGCTCACCGCGTACGAGAAGCGTGTCGGGAGGGATACTCTTCATCAGGAAGACATTCGCCCCGATGGTACTTCTGGCCCCGATGACCGTATCTCCGCCAAGGATAATCCCGTTCGGGTAGATCACGACATCATCTTCAACCATCGGATGCCGCTTCACGCCCTTGATGATAGAACCTTGCTCATCTTTCTGGAAGCTGCGAGCCCCAAGAGTCACTCCATGATAAAGTTTGACACGGTTGCCTATCACGCAGGTCTCCCCAATCACCACACCGGTGCCGTGATCGATGAAAAAGTGTGATCCGATAGCCGCTCCAGGGTGAATATCGATCCCCGTGCGACCATGTGCCCATTCGGTCATCATCCGGGGCAGCAGGGGGACATTTTCCAGATAGAGAAGATGGGCGACTCGCTGGATCGCGACAGCTTCTAGACCCGGATAGGCGAGGACGATTTCCTCAAGGCTACGTGCTGCGGGATCCCCCGCATAAGCCGCCTCGGCATCGGTCTTGAGTAGAGCCCTTACCTCGGGAATGCCTGCAAAGAAGCGTTCGGTGATCTCAATCGCCTCCCGCTTCAGTTCCATTTCCCCATAATGCTCATCTTCCCTAATCCTCAGGCTGACGGCGATGGTGGTCTCCAGTTGGCCAGCAATTTGGTCGATGATTTCCTGGGCGGCTGTGGGGAGTTCATCCAAGGAGACCGCTTCCTCGGAAAAAAATCCCGGAAAAAGCAGGTGAAGCAGATCGCCGCATAGTTGAGAGATGGTCTGCTTGGAGGGAAGATTGGCCCGATCGACATGGTTAATGCCACCGCTTTCCCGGTAGGAATCAAGAATAGGGGAGAGAAGGTGTTGCCTGGAGTTCATCAGGGTATGCTATCCATTGAGCGCTGAATTCTTCCAGCATGAGCCACGGATATCGATTTTTTTGGAAAGAAGAGCATTTCAGTTTCACTATTGTCCTATTTCCCTCAGGGCTTTCTCGATCGGTGTCGGAGAGATCCTGATAAGTCCGTTTTGTGGGTTGCCCAATTCCAGAAAGAGGTAGATCGCTCCCGAGATGGAAATGGCGCAGATAAAAATCACCATCAGCATGGTGGGAGTACGAGGTGCAAAAAGGCAGAAGAGCGTGAGCAAGGCAGTCAGCCAGAAAAAAGTGATCCCAAGGATCGGCACGGGCAACGGAGGGTTTTTTGACTCGATCATCTCCCAGCGCGTTTGTTCCAGTCCCTCGCAGAGTCGCAGCGCCGTTGACTTCAGTTCATGTTGCTCCTCGTTCTTCGTTTTGAATGCACGCACCAGGTTACCCACGTCTTCCAGCTTCTTGCCTTTTTGTACGTCGCTTTCAGTGGACATGGAAACGGGAGACTCACTCTTGGGCCATGTTCTTTGGAGGATGAGGGTCAAAGCTTCCCGTAGTTTTTCCCGGGCTTGCCCGGCATCCGCCCCATAATGAGAGAGGGTCCGGTCAAGCAGGATGGCCTTCGCACCCGCATCGCTGATCTTGGCATTTACCTCATCAAACGAACTCTTTGATGAGGCAACCATCAGGCCAAGGATCAGGGCGGCCATGGTCGAGATGAGCGCGGCAGCGAGTTCAGCGGTTTTCCTGGACTCCTTGTCAAGGTGATGGGCCGGCAGGCGTTGTTGGAGATAAAAACCAAGAAGCGCACCGCCAAAGAAATAGGTAAAGGCCATCGCGGCCACGAAGAGCGATGAGTACATCGGTTATTTCAAGGTTTCTCCTTGCGATTCACGGGATGGGGAAAATGACAACGATGGTTTCAAAAAGAGGATTACCCCGCCACATTCCAGCCAGAGAAGAACGATGTAGGGGAAGAAATTCATCGGAAACTCGGGTACTGGAAAGAGACTGGCATAGAAAGACCAGCACAGCGCAGCGATGCCTGTCAGGCACGTGAGGACGAGGACCTTCTTGTGCAAGCGGATCGCAATCATAGCCGCCACCACCATGACAGCCAGATAGACTACGATGAAGGAAAGCGCACTGACCGTCCCCCCGTAGTTATTGTACTTGGATGCTCCGAGGAGAGTTCCCCAGAAGAGCAGTCCCAGCAGGCAGGCCATGAAGACAAAGAGGGTTGCCTGGACAGGCGTTCCATACCGTGGATCAACTGTTCCGAATAGCTTGCCCGATCCTGATCGTCCAAGAGCGAAGAGGATCCTGGCAGCCGCTATGATTGAAGCCAGAGAGGCCAAAGAAGCACCTAAACCAACTGCGAAATCGACCACGGTGGCGAATCCTGGAGAGACGAATTTGATTGCAAGGAAGTGATAGGGATTGAGGTCCTGCAATAGATCATTCGTGTGGTCCAGGCCATATCCGAGAACCTGTGCGTACGAGGTGAAGACAAAGAAAACCCCGGAGACAATCGTCGTCCCGAGCATAGCGATCGGAATAGTCCTGGTTGGCTCGGAGATTTCCTCGCCAAGCGTTGATGCCGACTCAAATCCCGTGTAGGCGAAGATTGCCACAACCACACCGTAGGCTATACCCGAGATCGTCACGTCATGATCCGGAACAAACGGCACGAGTGAAAGCGAGGGGAGTTGATGCAGGATGGTCCAGCTCAGGTAGACAATCGGAATCAGGCAGATCGCCGAGATGATAAGCATGAGGCGCGTGGCAAGTTTCGTGCTCCGGCAGGCAATGAGTGAGGAGAGGATTAACACCCCCGCCGCAATGCTTATCCAGAGTATGGTGGGAGGATCCTCTTTGGTGAATGCCCTGGCAATCGTGCTGCCTGCAATTGCTGAGGATGTCGAGCCCACGGTGATATAGCAGAGGATCATTGCCCAACCGCCCATAAATCCGAGTCCGGGATTGGCGAGTTGGGAAAGATAGGCAAAGACCGAACCCGCGCTCACCACCTTGCGTGCCATCATGCAGAAGGCTAGCGCAACGAAGATCATCGTGATCATGGCGATAAGGAAGGTGAGGGGAGCCGCCCTGATACTCGATTGAGCCGAGAGCGAAATAGCCAGAGTGATCGTTGCGGGGGAAATGGCGGCGAGCGACATGGCGATGCCGTCGATCATCGTCAGGTTTTTGCGGAGCCCGGTCATGGTAAGATTCTTCTGCACCATGAACCGCAGAGTTTCGTTTTCAAATGCCCTCGCCGTCGATGCCCTGTACCCTCTTGAGTTCTTCAGACCCGACCAGAGGACTCTTCATCACATCGGAGAGGGTTGTTTTGTCCATGAGATTGGCCACGAGATTCCTGGCGGTGAGCATCACTCGCCGGAACCTGCAGGTTGATTCCTGCGTGCAGCGCTTGTAGTCAGTGACAGAGACGCAGGCGATCGGTGCCAGATAGCCGTCGAAGTGGCGCACCACTTCCCCCATCGTGATCTTCTCGGGATTCTTTGCGAGTTGGTAGCCACCGCGTTTGCCTGCGGTACTCATGACCCAGCCCTTCTCTTTCAGGTCGAGCATGATGTGCTCGAGAAAGCGCTTTGGCACGTCATTGCGGCGAGCCAGTTCGAGGATCGGGATCGGAGGACCTCCCCGATGCTCCACAAGTGTGAAGAGTGCCCGGAGCGCATAGTCTGTCCGCATCGAGAGCTGCATTGGAAATAGACTATACGCGATCAAATAGGTCGGGGAAGCTGAAAGCAGATCAATTGAACTCGTGTTACCGGTGGTAAAGATAAACCTATTGATAAAAACTTCCCTTGACCGCAGAGAGTCTCTTTTCTAATGTTCTGACCTTCGGTAATGCGGGCGTAACTCAGTTGGTAGAGTGCAACCTTGCCAAGGTTGATGTCGAGGGTTCGAATCCCTTCGCCCGCTCCACTTCCTATTTGTAGGAAGTTTGGAGGGAGCATGCCTCTCACTAAGAGGGGCTCACAAATGGGAACGACAGTGGGAACGTTTTTTACCCAAGTTCCACGAAGA
>CAIZIQ010000166.1 GCA_903933015.1 uncultured Spartobacteria bacterium
AGCAGGGAGTGCCTGCAGTAGTTTAAGTTTACTTTGCGCTCGTAGCTCATCGGATAGAGCAGGGGTTTTCTAAACCCTTGGTAGCAGGTTCGATTCCTGCCGGGCGCACCACGTTTGCCTCACCATGGACTCCCCAGAAAAATCACCCCGCATCCTCATCATCCGTCGGGACAATATCGGGGACTTGGTTTGTACGACTCCATTGATCCGCGCGCTCAGAGAGCAGCTTCCGACGGCCTATATTGCCGCCTTGGTGACAAAATACAATCGGGCTGTGTTGGAGGGGAATCCCGATATCGACGCCCTCTTCTCATACACGAAAGCAAAGCATCTCGAGAAAGGGGAAAGCCAACTTGGCATCCTCTGGAGCCGTCTGAAGACGATCTGGACTCTGCGCCAGCAACGCTTTGATTGGATCCTCTTGCCAGGCGGACCGCAACGGAGTTCGCTTCGTTTTGCCAATTGGATCGGAGCAAAGAAGATCCTGATCCGCGATGCAGAGGATGCCGCAGGCGGAGAGCACCATGTCGAGCAATGCTGCCATCAGCTTGTGCGTATAGGGCTACGGTTCGAGACGCCAGAGGCTCGACTGACCCCCGACAAAGCCAGAGTTGGAAAACTCAAGGCCACCTTGCCTCGGGAGTGGAGTCGTTACTCCGGGCCGGTGATCGTCCTTCATCTGAGCTCACGGAAACTATCCCAGCGCTGGCCTGCAGATCGATTTGCCGAGCTGGCCCGCACGCTGCATGAGAAACTCGATGCCAAATTTCTCCTGCTCTGGTCTCCCGGGGGCGCCGATAACCCACTCCATCCTGGCGATGATGAGAAGGCACGTGATGTGCTGACTTCCACGGCAGGACTGCCGCTCCATCCCATTCCTACGGAACGACTTGAAGACCTGATCGCCTCTCTCTCCCTCTGTGACTCCATCATCTGTAGTGATGGCGGAGCGATGCACCTTGCAGCCTCTCTCGGCAAGCCGATGGTATGTCTCTTTGGTGATTCCGATCCAGAACATTGGGGGCCGTGGAAAGTGCCCTCCGTTGTGCTTCACCCCTCCAGCCGCGAGGTGGCTGATCTCTCCGTGGAAGAAGTCTCCAGCGCGTATCTCGATCTCGTACGCAAGGCTTAGACGCCACTAAATTTTATCCCATGCTTGAGATCACGATTCTGGCCAGCGGTAGCAGTGGCAATGCCGCTTTGGTTCGGACGGAAACGGCCTCCTTCCTTGTCGATGCAGGCCTGAGCACCAAGGAGCTGACGCTCCGCTTGGCTTCATGTGGCGTGGAGCCCCGAGACCTCTGCGCGATCTTGGTGACCCATGAGCACGGTGATCACACCAAGGGGCTGGCTCAATGGTCCAAGAAGCATGCCACCCCAATCTATTGCAACCGTCAGACAGCCGCGATCCTCCGGGATAAAGTCCTCGATTTTAACGGCTGGAAGATCTTCGAAAGCGGCAGTGAATTTGCGCTGGAAGGAACGACGATCCGCTCCTTCCTGATTCCACATGATGCCGTGGAGCCGGTCGGATTCGTCATCCGCGAACAATCACATACCTTCGGCTTCCTGACCGACCTTGGTCATGCCACGACACTCGTTACCGAATCGCTGCGCGGGGTCGATGGGCTTCTCATCGAAGCGAATTACGACGAGCAACTGCTTGAGCAAGATACGCGGCGCCCCTGGTCCATCAAACAACGCATCCAGTCTCGCCACGGCCATCTCTCGAACACCGCAGCGGCGGAAACCGTCTCTCGGATCCTCCACGATGGCCTCGCCCATCTCTTGCTGGGTCACCTCAGTCGCGACTGTAACAGCGAGGAACTGGCCCTTGCAACCATGCAAAACATACTGGGCCCAAGCCCGATCAACCTCTTCTGTGCCCTCCAGGAAGAAGTCTCCGCCCCCGTCCGATTTTGTTGATTAAAAGAGGGCCCGCTCTCTCATAATCAAATAGATCCAGTCGACCGCAAGTAGCATGACGACTGTAATTCGGATGCCGAGCGCGGTTGATTGGGAAGATTTTTCCCATCGAAGGCGGGGCAACCTTGCAGCGACAACCACCATGCAATAAACAAGATAGATAATCAATCCTACTAGAATGAGTATCAGAAGCGGATTGAATAACAGGGCCGCTTCCACATTCCCATGCAGCAGGCAGCGGAGCCCACGGGTCATGCCGCAGGTAGGGCAGGGGACGCCGGTTAGCGCATGAAGCGGACAGAGCGGAGTAGGTAATCCCAAAGCCAGCCAGCCGATACCCAGAGCGCTACCGCAAGCGAGAACAAGTCCCCATGTCAGCTCCGGATCGTGCTCCCCTGGAATGAGCGGACGCCAATAGAAACGGCTAAACAGCAAGGGCTTGTGATTTATGGAAGCTTAGGCAGCGTCGGAAGCCCGCCACCCATCTGATGGCTTAACTCGGCAATGCCTAATCCTGCTGCCGCACCAAGCACCAGCAGGAGCCCACAGCAAAGCAATCCCGGGAGGGTGATGGCAAGCGTGGCCCTCCAACCTTCGGTATGTTGTGCCTCTTTCAGTCCAATGATAATAGCGTAGGCGCCCCAGATAACACCAACGAGGCTACCGCAGACTGGGATGATATTCAGCACAGCGGCACTCGCCTGTGCATAGCAGATAACCCGGAACGTAGTTTCGAAGGGTCGGTTGGCGCCGCCGAGCAGCTTCAGACAGAGATGAGTGATCCCCGAGGAAATGAAGGCGCTCACGACATAGAGTGCCGGGGAGAGGAGGACTGAACCAATCAGCG
>CAIZIQ010000167.1 GCA_903933015.1 uncultured Spartobacteria bacterium
CACCCAGTTGGAGAGGCTTGGTGGTGTCGAAAAAGGAGGGATCATCCACGGTGAGTTGGGCGAGATCACAGTCGTGGGCGATGAATTCGACACGCGCCGTATAGGGATGGCTGAGTCCCTCACGTGTGAGGGTGATGAAGCGTGCATTGCTGACGACGTGCGCGTTGGTGAGGATGCGCTTCGATTTATCAGGACGCTCAATGACAAAACCCGAACCGATCCCTCCGCCGATGTGACCAGCGTTCCAGGGTGAGTGATAATCAGCCTCCTGATCGGTCACTTCGATCCGCACCACGCTTGCCCCAAGGTCGAGCCCCCTTGCATTCGCGGGACTCTCCTCCGAAACCGGGGCCTTCGCGGGAAGCTTCGCCGGCAGGAGCAGGAGTGCCAGGAGCACTGCTGTGAAACTCTTAGAAATCATCTCTGGAGAGCTTTGCCTCGTTCCGGTGATCACGCAACTGAAAGAGACTTCCACGAGTCCGTTCAGACAAAGATCTCCGCCACCGTGTCGGCGAGCAGGCGACCACGAGGGGTCAGGATCCAGCGATCGGCGATAAGGGTGACAAGCCCCTCGGCTTGCATGTCGAGGAGTTCCTTCTCCCACTTGTCCGAATCATCAAGAGGCAGGCCATGGAGAGTCCTGATGCCGAAGGCGGCTTTTTCCCTGGTCAGAAGTTCGGGAGTGACTTCCTCTTCAAAGTCCACGGCTGTTTTTCCCGAGAGGGTGCTCTCGCTGTAGATGCCGGTCTCGCGGATATTGCGCCAGCGGCGCCCCGCAACGGTGGAGAAGGCACTCGGTCCGAGGCCCAGGTAATCGCGCCCGGTCCAGTAGGCCATGTTATGGCGGGATTCGCGTCCGGTGAGAGAGTAATTCGAGACCTCGTACTGATGGAATCCGAAGGCGCCGAGCATTCCGGCCGTGAGTTCGAACTGATCGGCCTCGAGTCCCTCGTCAGGAGACATCTCTCCGCATCCCAGTTTTCTGAAGAACTCGGTATCCTCCTCGTAGGTCAGCCCGTAGGCGGAAAGATGCTCGGGTGCAAGTCGCAGACTCCGGTCCAGGGTGGAACGCCAGGAGTCAAGTGACTGGCCGGGAACTCCGAAGATGAGGTCGATGGAGAGGTTGTCAAAGCCCGCGTCGCGCAGGATGTGAAAGGATTCCTCCGCCTTGGCTGCATCATGGGTGCGGCCAAGGGATCGCAGTACGGAATCATCCCATGACTGGACGCCCATGCTGACACGGTTGATTCCTGAATGGCGCAGGAGAGTTGCCTTGTCGGTGGCCACGGTCGCAGGGTTCATCTCAATGGTCCATTCCTCGAGAGAGCTCAGGTCGAGTCGTTCATGAAGACCCCCGAGGAGTTTTTCGAATTGAGGGATCGAGAGGGCGCTCGGTGTTCCTCCTCCGAAAAAAATAGTCTTTGGACGGAGTCTGTCAGCCCATGATGAAGCCTCGACAAGCAGTGCCTCGAGGAAGGTCTCCACGCGCTCACGGCCAGCGGATTCCTTATAAAAGGCGCAGTATGGGCAGATGTTCGGGCAGAACGGAATATGGATGTAGAGATGCTCGATCATGCCGTGAATGGGGTACTCAACCGGATTCCCAACCTGTTCTCAAGGGCCAACGGGAAAATGAGGGGAGGCAAAGGACAATCAAAACCGTCGCGAAGTCGTGGTGCCGATGGTAACTTTCCCCAAGGAGCCATGAATCAGCGTCACGAGTTTACGATCCTAGCCATTCTTTTGATGGGATGCAGTCTCCATGCCCTCACTCCTCCCGATGAGCAACAACCCGTAAAGATGAAGGCTGCCTCGGAGCTGATCAGCCAGCAGGCCCCTGGTAAGATCTATCCGGCCGTACTCGAGAGGGCTTCTCGCGAACGCGTAAGGATCGTGGTCTCACTCTCCAAGCAACGTGCCTA
>CAIZIQ010000168.1 GCA_903933015.1 uncultured Spartobacteria bacterium
GCCATCGGCATCGGTCTCATCGGAGCCCGCATGGTCGAGGCGATCGGCCGTAATCCCGGAACTCTTCCCAAGGTTCTCATGATCGGCATTCTGACCATCGCACTGGCGGAGGCCATCGCGATCTTCGGTCTGATCTTCGCCTTCCAGGGCCGCTAAGAACAAATCCCTTGCCAAGGGGTGCCTTCAAATAACGGAGGGCACCCCGAAGCAGTTTTTCGCTAGTTTCCGTATCAACCCAAGAGAATCACCAAGCAGATGTTCACTGAAATCCTAAGCAAATTCGGAGTCGATTGGCCGCACTTCATCGCCCAGTTGGTTCTCTTTCTCATCGTTTACTTCGTCCTCAACAAATACGCCTTCGGTCCGTTGCTTAAGATTCTCGACGAGCGCCGCAAGCGCATCGAGGAAGGCCAACTCAATGCGGAAAAGATCAAGAAGCAGTTGGCCGAGGCCGAGCTTCGCTATCAGGAAATTCTCCGCAAGGCCAACGATGACGCACAACTCCTGCTCGAGGAGTCTCGCAAGAACAACGAGGCCTTCTCCCAGCAGCAGATGGAGAAAGCCGTCAAGGACTCGGCTGCCATTGTCGAGCGTGCCCGTCACGAAATCACCTCAGAGCGCAATCTCATGGTAGATGAAGTCAAGCGCGAGATGGTTTCTCTGGTCGTCAAGACCACGGCCAAGGTTGCAGGCAAGGTGCTCACCCCCGAAGATCAGAAGCGTCTGAGCGAAGATGCCGCCAAGGACCTCGCCTCCTGATTTTCAAGTAAATCCCTACGTAACCGACGACGATCATGCAGATTCCCAAGGATGCACGCCGCCAAGCCCGCGAGCTTTTTGAATCCGCCCTTGATGACTCGGGTCGCCCGGATGCGAGCAAGGCACTTTCAATCGCCGATCTGCTCATCAAGTCCGCACCACGGCATTCCCTGCAGATTCTCAAAGAATATACCAAGCTGATCCGTCTTGAGTTGGAGAAGCACCGCGCCTTGATCGAGAGCGCTGTGCCGGTCGACGAATCGACTCGCGCCTCCGTTCTGAAGTCGCTTGAAAAACGTGACGGTGGCGCCGTCTCTCTGGAGACCAAGGTTGATCCTTCCCTGATCGGCGGATCCCGCATCCGTCTCGGCAGTGAAGTCTGGGATGCCACTGTGATCTCCCGACTGAATGCCCTTGTTTCCTGACACATCATTAATAATCACCCAAAACACCTTCCTCTTAACACCCACACATCATGAGCAACCTCCTGCAAGAACTCGAAGCGAAGATCGACGGACTCTCCAACTCGAACGTCACGAAATCCAATGTCGGCACCGTCCGTGAGATCGGTGACGGTGTCGCCCGTATCGAAGGCCTCGGTGGAGTCATGCTCAACGAGATGCTTGAATTTCCAGGTGGAGTCTACGGACTGGCCCTGAACCTTGAGGAGACCGAGGTTGGGGCAATTGTGCTCGGTGACTACACCTCCATTTCCGAAGGTGATGAAGTCAAGGGGACGGGGCGACTTCTTCAGGTGCCCGTCGGGAAGGAACTTCTCGGACGCGTCGTGGATGCGCTCGGCCAACCGATCGATGGAAAGGGTCCGATTCAGTCGAAGACCTTCTATCCCGTGGAGAAGATTGCTCCCGGCATCATCAAGCGCCAGAGCGTCAGCCAACCCCTCTCGACCGGCATCATGTCCGTCGATGCGATGATTCCCATTGGCCGTGGCCAGCGTGAGCTCATCATCGGTGATCGTGCAACGGGCAAGACCACGATCGCGATCGACACGATCATTAATCAGGCCAAAATCAACCGTGCCGGTGAGGCTTCCGGAGATCCCTCTTTCCGTCCGGTCTACAGCATTTACGTTGGAATCGGTCAAAAGAATGCCAACATCGCGCGCGTCGTTGACATTCTTGAATCTAACGATGCGCTTCGCGACACTATCATTGTCTCAGCACCTGCTTCGGATAGTGCCACCAACCAGTACCTCGCTCCCTTTGCCGGAGCCTCCATGGGTGAGTGGTTCATGGATAACGGCATGGATGCATTGATCGTTTTCGACGATCTTTCCAAGCATGCTGTTGCCTACCGTCAGGTCTCCCTGCTTCTCAAGCGCCCTTCCGGCCGCGAGGCGTATCCCGGCGACGTTTTTTATCTCCACAGCCGCCTTCTCGAGCGTTCCGCTCGTCTGAGCAAGAAGGCCGGTAACGGCTCCCTGACCGCTTTGCCGATCATCGAGACCCAGGCGGGTGACGTTTCCGCCTACATTCCGACCAACGTGATCTCGATCACCGATGGTCAGATCTATCTCGAAACCGATCTTTTCTATCAGGGTATCCGTCCGGCCATCTCGGTTGGTCTCTCGGTTTCCCGCGTCGGATCCGCAGCGCAGATCAAGGCGGTGAAGCAGGTCGCAGGAAAGCTCAAGGGCGATCTCGCCCAGTTCCGTGAACTCGCCGCCTTTGCCCAGTTCGGCAGCGATCTGGATGCCCGCACAAAGGCCCAACTCGACCGCGGACAGCGCATTGTCGAGCTCTTCAAGCAACAGCAGTACAATCCCCAAGCCGTGGAGCTACAGGTTGCCATCCTATGGGCCATGCAGAAGGGATACTACGATGCCATCCCCGTTGAGCGCGTGAAGGATTTCCAGAAGCAGCTCACCGATTTCCTCAACACCCGCAAGCAGGGTGTGCTCGCCTCCATCCTGAAGAAGGGTGCAGTCGATGCCGAAATCGAGAAGGAACTCACGACTGCCGTCGATGAGTTCAAGGTTATCTTCCGCTAAGAAACCAAGGAAAGAAGCAGCAGGGGAACCCTAGCAATCCATGGCAAACACCCGCGACATCCGCCGACGTATCAAGTCGGTCAAGAACACCGCCCAGATCACCAAGGCGATGCAGATGGTCGCCGCCTCCAAGATGCGTAAAGCGCAGCAGGCGGCACTGGCGGGGCATCCTTATTCGGAAGTTCTCAACCGCGTGCTTGTTTCGCTGCGGGATCTGGTCAGTGAAAACGCCCATCCCCTGCTCGAGGCCCGGCCGGTGAAGAAGAAACTTGTGTTGCTCGTGACTTCCGACAAGGGACTTTGCGGCGCCCTTAACACCAACGTTCTCCG
The DNA here is from genome assembly GCA_903933015.1 of uncultured Spartobacteria bacterium. Classification (GTDB taxonomy): domain Bacteria; phylum Verrucomicrobiota; class Verrucomicrobiia; order Chthoniobacterales; family UBA6821; genus UBA6821. The sequence goes on from CAIZIQ010000168.1 coordinate 3,101, forward strand.
CGAGGCATCTGCCTTGGATGTTTCGATTACCGAATTCGTTTCCTCTGGAAAGAAAGGGGCCTCCTTCCTCGCCCGTACAGGCAGAAACATGATTGCTGACTTCCAGTTGCCAGACAGCCCCACCTTCCTGCAGACGAAGGCCATCTCCAAGTTTTGCCTGGATAAGTTTCTTTCCGGTGAAGTCGATGAGGTTTCTGTCCTTTATCCCAAATTCGTCAACACGCTGACCCAGAAGCCTGTCCTCGTTCCTCTTCTTCCAATTTCCAAGGAAACGGCTGCGGGACACGACCACGATGACAAGGCTGCCGGTGCCCAGTTCCTGTTTGAGCCGGACTCCGACGAGGTGCTTAATGCGGTACTACCCTATTACTTCCATTTCACCGTCTTCCAGATGATCCTCGACGCCCGTGCCTCGGAGCAGAGTGCCCGCATGGTCGCGATGAAGAGCGCCACCGACAACGCGAAGAGCCTCGTGAAGGATCTCACGCTGGAATACAACAAGGCCCGTCAGGCCAGCATTACCACAGAACTCCTCGAAATCACCACCGCCCAGATGGCGCTGGCCTAACCCACTTCCCAAACAAACCAACCCACTCTCATGAGCAACACAGGCACCATCGTTCAAATCATCGGCCCGGTCATCGATGCCGAGTTCAACACCAAGGAGGGCAAACTGCCCAAGATCTACGACGCCCTCGAGGTCGATTACACCATCGATGGCAAACCAGCCAAGGTGACCCTTGAGGTGCAGCAGCACCTCGGTGAGAACTGGGTCCGCGCAATCGCTATGTCCTCCACCGAGGGACTCAAGCGTGGCATGCCGATCCGTTCCCTTAACAAGCCGATCTCCGTACCGGTTGGTGAAGGGGTTCTTGGACGCATTTTCAACGTGCTTGGCGAACCCTGCGATGAGCGTGGTCCCGTGAAGGCCGACAAGACCCTTCCCATCCATCGTCATGCACCTCCGCTTGTCGATCAGGACACCAAGGCTCAGGTCCTCGAGACAGGTATCAAGGTCATCGACCTAATCTGCCCCTTCACCAAGGGTGGCAAGGTTGGCGCCTTCGGCGGTGCCGGCGTCGGCAAGACCGTCGTCATCATGGAGCTCATCAACAACATCGCCAAGGGCCACGGTGGTTACTCCCTCTTCGCCGGTGTGGGTGAGCGTACCCGTGAGGGTAACGATCTCTACGGCGAAATGATCGAGTCCGGAGTCATCGCGGTGAAGAAGGACGAGAAGGGCCATCCCGTCAAGGATGCCGATGGCAACTTTATCTTCCTCGAGGAGGGATCCAAGGTGGGGCTGGTCTACGGCCAGATGAACGAGCCTCCCGGAGCCCGTCTCCGCGTCGCGCTCACCGCGCTCGCCATGGCCGAGTACTTCCGTGATGAGAAGCATCAGGACGTGCTCCTCTTCGTCGACAACATCTTCCGTTTCTCCCAGGCCGGTTCCGAGGTCTCCGCGCTGCTTGGCCGTACGCCGAGCGCTGTCGGCTACCAGCCGACCCTCGCTGCTGAAATGGGTAACCTTCAGGAGCGCATCACCTCCAC
>CAIZIQ010000169.1 GCA_903933015.1 uncultured Spartobacteria bacterium
CTGCCCCGCATGGTGTCAATGCGCCACGGCTTACAACCAACCGGCAAGGGCGCATGGCTTTCTTGACGGCCCGCCATGCTCCTGCTCAATGTCCCCTGCATGAGCCAGTTCCAAAGCTCCCTTCACTCCCTGCAGGAAGTCCTTCATGCACTGCCCCCCCTCCAGAAGGACCTCGAGCGAGCCGCCGCAATTGCCGGAGACGCGCTGCTGGAAGGAAACAAGCTGATGTTCTGCGGCAACGGCGGCAGTGCCAGTGACAGCGCCCATCTGGCGACGGAATTCACCTGCCGCTTCAAGGAGGATCGCCGGCCCTATCCGGCCATGGCCTTCACGGTCGACGCAGGATTGCTGACTGCGATTGGCAATGACTACGAATTCACCGAGGTCTTTTCCCGACAGGTGGCCGCCTTCGGGAAGCCTGGTGATGTCCTGATCGCGATCACCACCAGCGGCAAGTCCCGTAATATTCTGTCTGCCCTCGAGGAGGCACGCCGCCAGGGCGTCAAGACCATTGCCTTTCTCGGCAAAGGCGGCGGCTTCACCAAGGGTGCTGCCGACGTCGAGATGATCGTTCCCGGATCGGAGACGGCCCGGATCCAGGAGGCCCAGCAGTTCCTGCTCCATGTCCTCTGTGAGATCGTCGAGGAACGACTCCCCCGGGAGTAAACAGACGGCGCTTTGAGCAGTCTCGAGACCTCTCCCCTTGCTCTGTTCTCGTGGATTGCCGTGGCACTGCTCGGCCTGATTACAGGTTCTTTCCTCAACGCGGTAATCCACCGCCTGCCACTCGGCATCTCACTGCTCAATCCTCGCCGCTCCTTCTGTCCCGGATGCGGCAAGACGATCCCTTGGCACGAAAACCTCCCCGTGGCCAGTTGGGTATTCCTCCGCGGCCACTGCTCCGGGTGCGCCATGCCGATCGCGATCCGTTATCCACTGGTGGAACTGCTGACCTGCAGTCTTTACCTGGCCGCCTGGGGACGATTCGGACTGCCGCTGGCACCGGTGTTCTGGCTCTTCCTTTCACTCCTCGTGGCGGCCACCTTCATCGACTTCGACCACCTGATCATTCCCGATGAGATCACGCTGGGCGGGGTCGTGGCCGGCATCCTCTGTTCCACGCTGCTACCCAGCCTGGCAGGTGGCATCTCCTGGTGGCAGGGACTTGGCTTTTCCATTCTCGGCGCGGCACTCGGCTACGGTGTCCTCTGGGGCGTGGTGGAGTTGGGAAAGTGTGCCTTTGGCAAGAAACGGATCCACCCGGAACAACCTGCGACGGAACTCGCACTGGAACTCAAGGTTTCGGAAGCCGGTCCGATCCTGACGATGGACGACGAAAGCGTGCCGCTTTCGGAGTTCTTTTCTCGGGAAAGCGACCGGGTGGTGGCCTCATGCAACTGGCTGGAAATCGACGGGGAACGCCTGGAAGACGGCTTACTGCTCATCGACTGCCATGGCCTCCGATTCGGCAACCGGGTCTGGTTATACACCGAGATCACGGAAGTGATGCCGATCCGTGCCGGGCTCACTCAACTGGTTCTGCCGCGCGAGGCGATGGGATTCGGTGATGTGAAGTTCCTCGCCTGCATCGGGGCCTTCCTCGGGTGGAAGGGAGTACTTTTCTCTCTCTTTGCGGGATCAATCACGGGGGCGGCAATCGGCGTCACCATGCTGGCGGCAACAAAAGGACGATCCGGGGGGCGCATCCCATTCGGTCCTTATCTCGCGCTCGGCGCCCTGCTTTGGGTCTTGGTTGGACCGGAGTCGATCAATCTCTATACGGGATGGGTCACCGAGGCGGGCACAGGAGGCGGTTTTTTTCTCCTGCTCCACCACGCCTCCTTGTAATCTCGACGCTTCATGTCTGAAGAGCTTCCCTCACCGCGACCCGGAAAATCCTCACCGGGGATTTTCAAGTATCTCCCAGCGAGCTGGGGACCGTTCCGGGAACTGGTGGGCTATCTTTCTCCCTACAAGCAGCGTATCGCACTCGGCCTGCTGGCTGGGATTGGATTTGCGGCCGTCAACAGTTCGATGCTCCTGCTGATTCGATGGATCGGCGACACCGCGTTCCAAGGCAAGTTTAGCCAGGCGGACATGATGAAGGGCGCGACGCTCGGCCAAGGGCCGAAAATCGATGCCTTCCTCTGGATGGCACTGCTTATCCCGGGAGTGATGATCCTGCGCAGCCTGCTCTCGTATGCGAATGTCTACTGCCTCACGTGGGTCAGTCTGCGAGCCCTTCGCGACATGCGTCGGCGTGTCTTCGGCCATCTCATGGGTCAGTCGCTGGATTTCTTTAACAAGTCGCAGTCCGGTCGCCTGCTCTCCCGCGTTCTGAATGACACAATGGTCGCCCAGCAGTCGATGGTGACGATCGTCGGCGATCTGGTGAAACAGCCCCTGACAGCGATCGGGGCCATTATTGTCCTGCTGCACATCGACTGGAAATTCACCCTCTTCTCGCTGGTACTCTTCCCGATTTGTCTGGTGCCGGTCATTGTCTATGGGCGCCGCGTTCGCAAGGCCTCCCGAGCGATGCAGAACGAGGCGGGTGTGATGGCTGTGATTTTGCAGGAGTCTTTCGCCGGCATCAGGGTGATTAAGTCTTTCGCCCGTGAGGCCTTCCAGCTGAATCTCTTCGATAAGTCGAGCGAGGAGCAGTTCCGCTCCAGCATGAAGGCCAGCAAGAGTGGCGCCATCGTCCAGCCGATGATCGAGACAGTCTCTGCCTTCGGCGTCTCTCTGGCCCTCTTCTATGTCTACTTCTCTCACCTGACCATCGGAAGCTTTCTGGCCCTGCTCGGCGGCATGTTCCTGCTCTACGATCCGATCAAGAATATCAGCAAGATCCATGTGACCATCCAGAACTGCCTCGGAGCGGCCACCAGCATCATCGAACTGCTTGCCACCAAGCCGACGATCCATGACCTGCCCGGGGCTCGACCGCTCGGCGCCGTGCGCGGTCATCTGGCCTTTGAGGGGGTTAACTTCTCCTATGGCATCCCCAATGCCGAGGGTGGGATGGCGGAGAATGCGGTGACAGGCCTCAATCTGGTCATTGAGCCGGGCAAGAAAGTCGCCCTCGTCGGGGCCAGCGGCGCCGGGAAGAGCACGATCCTCTCGCTGCTCCTCCGCTTTTACGATCCCCAGCAGGGGCGTGTGCTGATCGACGGGAACGACCTGCGCGAACTGACGCTCGATTCGTTGCGTGAGCAGATCGGCATCGTCACCCAGGAGAGCTTCCTCTTCCACGACTCGATCTACGAAAACATCCGCTTCGGCCGGCTTGATGCCACGAAGCAGGAGATAGAAGAGGCTGCCCGGCTTGCCTATGCCCACGACTTCATCATGGCTCAACCGCAAGGCTATGAGACCGTGGTCGGCGACAAGGGATGCCTCCTCTCCGGAGGCCAGCAACAGAGGCTCGCGATCGCCCGTGCCCTGCTGAAAGCGGCTCCGGTCCTTCTGCTTGACGAAGCGACTTCGGCCCTCGACTCCGAATCAGAGAAGATGATCCAGTCCGCCCTCGAGAGCCTCTCGAAGGGACGCACGGTGATCGCGATCGCCCACCGCCTCTCCACGGTGCTCGGCAGCGACATGATCGTCGTCATGGATCAGGGAAAGATCGTCTCCAGCGGCACCCATGCCGAACTATTGAACTCCTCCGAGGTTTATTCCAATCTCTACCGCCTCCAGTTCACGCATTCCGATTCCACGGGGGCGTGACGAAAGCACTTTTCCCAGCATGAAAATCCAACGCGCACTCCTCTCGGTCTCCGACAAGACCGGACTCATCGACTTCGCCCGCGGCCTGCACGACCATGGTGTCGAACTACTCTCCACGGGAGGCACAGCCAAGGCGATCGCCGCCGCCGGCATCCCGGTCCGTGAGATCTCCGACTACACCGGGTTTCCCGAGATGATGGATGGTCGCGTGAAGACGCTCATCCCGAAAGTCCACGGGGGACTTCTTTTCCTCCGTGACGATGCCAAGCACCAGGCTCAGGCGGCGGAGCACGGCATCCTGCCGATCGATCTCGTCTGCGTGAATCTTTATCCCTTTGAGGAGACTGTCGCCAAGAAGGGTGTCACCCTTGAGGAGGCCATCGAGCAGATAGACATCGGCGGCCCCTCCATGATCCGCAGCGGTTCGAAGAACCATCGCTCGGTCACCGTCGTGGTCGATCCCGATGATTATCCCCGCGTCCTTGAGGCAATGAAGGCGGGCCATGGCGAAACCACTCCGGAGCTACGTGCCCGCCTGGCCGTGAAGGCCTTCGCCACCACAGGCGCCTACGACCGCGCCATCAGCTCCTATCTCGACAACGAGAGCGCGCCCGGTGAGGCCCTCTCGCTCGACTTCCCCTTGGCGGGACGCCTCCGATACGGCGAGAACCCCCACCAGGAAGCCGAACTCTATGGCAGCTTCTTCGACTACTTCGAAAAGCTCCACGGCAAGGAGCTATCCTTCAACAACATCCTCGACATCACTGCGGCCACACGCCTGATCAGTGAGTTCGACAAACCGACCGTCGCCATTCTCAAACACACCAATCCCTGCGGCGTCGGCAGCGATGAGAATCTCTCCGAAGCTTGGGAAAAGGCGTTTGCGACGGATCGTGCCGCCCCCTTCGGCGGCATCATCATCGCGAACCGACCCGTTGACGAGGCTCTGGCACGCGCGATTTCCGAAATTTTCAGCGAGGTCATCATCGCCCCTGAATTCACGACTGATGCCCGTGCACTGCTTCAGAAAAAGAAAAACCTGCGCCTCATGCGCCTCCTCCAGGAGATCCCCTCTACCGACCGCGATATCCGTTCCGTGATTGGCGGCCTGCTTGTCCAGGATGCCGACATCACCGCGAAGGAAGGGCCCGGCAGCATCGAACACCATGTCGTCTCCAGTCGCCCGCCGACCAAGGATGAGATCGCGGCAATGGAATTCGGCTGGAAGGTCGTGAAGCATGTGAAGAGCAATGCCATCGTCTACGCTGGCAAAGACCGCACACTTGGAATCGGCGCCGGCCAGATGTCTCGTGTCGACTCCTCGCGGATCGCTGTCTGGAAGGCGGGCGAAGCAGGCCTTTCCCTCAAGGGAAGCGTGGTCTGCTCCGATGCCTTCTTCCCCTTCCCGGACGGCCTGATCGCCGCCGCCGAGGCAGGAGCCACCGCCGCAATCCAGCCAGGAGGTTCCGTCCGAGATCCCGAGGTCATCGCCGCCGCCAACGAGCGTGGCGTGGCCATGGTCTTCACGGGTACACGCCACTTCCGCCACTAAGAACAAGGTGGGAGCGCAGCTCGGCGTCAATATCGACCATGTCGCCACCGTGCGGCAGGCCCGATATGCCCGCAATGCTTCCTCCATCAATATTGAGCCCGATCCCGTCGAGGCAGCTCTGGCTGCGGAGCGGGGCGGGGCCGTTGGCATCACCGCGCACCTGAGGCAGGACCGCCGCCACGTCGTTGACCGTGACATCTTTCGCCTCAAGGAGGCGATCGCAACCAAGCTGAATCTCGAAATGGGTAACTCCCCCGAGATCGTGGCGATCGCCCTGAAGGTGCTCCCCTCCGATGTCTGTCTTGTCCCGGAGAGTCGCGAAGAGGTGACGACCGAGGGTGGTCTCGACTGCGTCACCCATCGTGCCGCCCTCGAGCCGACCCTCAAAGCCATGCGTGATGCCGGCATCCGCGTCAGCCTCTTCATCGATCCGGAGCCAGCTCAAATAGCGGCTGCTGTCTCCCTTGGCGCGCCCGTCGTTGAGCTTCACACGGGAGCGTACGCAGAAACTTCGGGATCTGCCCGCGAGGCCGAACTGGGCCGCCTGATTGCCGCCGCACATCTGGCGGCCGAAGCCGGCATCCAAGTCAACGCCGGCCACGGGCTCAATTACATCAACGTGCAACCGATCCTTCAGCTGCCCAAGCTGGTAGAGCTGAACATCGGACATTCGATCGTCTCCCGGGCGCTTTTTGTGGGATTCGATCAGGCGACCCGCGAGATGGTCGCTTTGCTCTCCTAAAGCCTGGAAAGCGCTCCTCATTCATGAGGAAAGATGCCTTTTTATTTAAATGATTGACTTCAGTCATATCCACGCAGAGACTTCACGTTCATGCGTGTTCCCAAACAGGTTGTCGAAGCCCGTCGCTCGCGGCTGACAGAGCTCCTTCTGGAGCGGGGATACCTTCCGATCAGTGAGCTCTGCGAGCAGCTCGGCGTCTCAGAAGCCACGGCGCGTCGCGATCTTTCGGCGCTGGAGAGCGAGGAGCGGATCACTCGAACCTACGGAGGAGCACTCGGCGAATTCAACGCCACCTTCACTTCCTTCCGGGAGCGTCTCCGAGCGGGAACCGAGGCAAAGGGATCGATTGCCCGGACGGCGGTATCGCTCGTGAAGCCCGGGATGCGCGTCTACCTCGATGCGGGCACGACCGCCTTTGCGATCGCCCAGGAACTCCGCCGCCACCTACCCGAGCGTCTCACGGTCATCACGAACAATCTCGCCCTCTTGGAAACGCTCGGCTCGCTGCCCGGCGCAAAGACGATCCTGCTTGGAGGTCAGCTCCTCGAGCGCCAGTCGGTCCTGCTTGGCAACGAGGCGGTGAAGGCAGCAGCAGCCCAGGAAATCGACATCGCCTTCCTCAGTGCACAGGGCATGACGGATCAGGGTCTCTGGAATTCACAGCGCGATATTATCCGCCTCCAGCAGGCCGTGATGAAACAGGCTGATCGCTCCTGCTTCTGTCTGGATCGTTCCAAGCTGGGGCGCACGGCGCCCGAGCACCTCACCGTCTGGTCAAAGGTCACCACGCTTGTCAGTGATCTTTCCCTTCCCGAACTGCGCCAAGCAGGGATCACCCTGAAACCCGGAATCCTCCTTCAGACCCAGCCCTAACAATCCCCATTTCCCATCACCCAACCAAACCATGAGCACCCAAGACATCATCCTCATCGCCAACGGCGATCTCCGCACCTCCGCCAACCAGAAATGTGAGGAGGCCCAACAGGCCATGGAGGCCCTGCTGATCAAGGCCATCGAGAAGGAAGGCCGCAAGGTCCGCCGCGGTCACGGTTTCGACTCCAAGAAGGGGCACAGCTTCATCGACAGCCAGAAGTACGGGATGGAGGTCTTCCGTAACATTCCCAAGGATGCCCCGATCATTGTCGCCGAGGCTGTCTGGCAGTACAGCCACCATCTCCTGCAGGGCCTGCTCACTCACCAGGGCCCGATCCTGACCGTAGCGAACTGGAGCGGAACCTGGCCTGGTTTGGTCGGTATGCTCAACCTCAATGGCTCCCTCACCAAGGCGGGCGTGAAGTACAGCACCCTCTGGAGCGATGACTTCAGCGACGAGGCCTTCCTGAAGGGCCTACGCTCCTGGCTCACCACCGGCAGCGTTACCCACGCCACTCCTCACGTGAAGGCCTACGAGAAGGCGAGCGTTCCCGCCGATGCCGAGAAGCTCGGCACCGAGTTCGCCAAGAAGTTCCGCGACCACAAGGAGATCATGGGTGTCTTCGACGAGGGATGCATGGGCATGTACAACGCGATTATCCCAGATGAGCTGATCCACAAGACCGGCGTCTTCAAGGAGCGCCTCAGTCAGTCGGCACTCTACGCCAAGATGCTCACCGTCAAGGACGACGAGGCACGCAAGGTCTACCAGTGGCTTCTCGACCGCGGCATGACCTTCAAATTCGGTCCCAGCGAGGAGGAGGATCTCACCGAGAACCAGGTCCTCCAGCAGTGCAAGATGTACATCGCCGCCGTCCGCATCGCCGCCGAGTTCGGGTGCGCCACGATCGGCATCCAGTACCAGCAGGGTCTCAAGGATCTCGCCCCCGCCTCCGACCTCGTCGAGGGACTCCTCAATAACGTCGAGCGTCCCCCCGTTTATGACGAGGAGACCGGCGTGGAACTCTTCGCCGGCGAGGCGCTCCCTCACTTCAACGAGGTGGACGAGTGCTCCGGCCTCGACGGCCTCATCACCTACAAGCTCTGGCGCCAGCTTGGATTCTCTCCGGAGAACACGCTTCATGACCTGCGCTGGGGCCGCCACTACACGGGCCCGGGCGGCAAGAACCTCTCCGAGACACTCGATGCCTATGTCTGGGTGTTCCTCATCTCGGGTGCCGCACCCCCGGCCCACTTCATCGACGGATTCAAGGGAACCTCGAGCGAGCGCCAGCCCTCGATGTACTTCCGCCTTGGCGGCGGCACCGTCAAGGGTGTCAGCAAGCCCGGCTGGATTGTTTGGAGCCGTATCTTCATCGACGGCGGCGAACTGTGCTACGATACCGGACTCGGCGAGATCGTCGAGTTGCCGCAGGCCGAGACCGAGGACCGCTGGAAGCTCTCCACGCCGCAGTGGCCGATCATGCACACCATCCTCCCCGGCATCAGCCGTGACGAGATGATGGCCCGCCACAAGGCCAACCATATCCAGGTCGTCTACGCCCCTGACAAGGAGGGTGCGAAGAAGGGTCTCTACGCCAAGGCCGCCGCCATGCGCGAGCTTGGCATGAAGGTTGCCATCTGCGGGGAGATCTAAGATGGCTTCCGAACTCACCCAGAAACTCATCGGACTCTGCCACGACCTAGGCCGCGAGGAGCGCGGCATGGCGATTCTTGGAGAGGGGAACGCTTCCACACGTGTGGACGAGGAGACCTTCCTCGTCAAGGCGAGCGGTCACTGCCTCGGCACGCTGGGCGAGCCGGGCCTTACCCTCTGCCGCTTTGCGACACTACTCCCACTTCTCGAGGGAACCTGGGCCGATGAGGATGTAGAGCGTCTCTTGCTGGAGAGCCGCGTCGACCAGAACGCCGCGAAGCCCTCGGTCGAAGGACTCTTCCACGCCTACCTGCTTTCGCTTCCCGGCGTTTCCTTCGTCGGACACGTCCACGCGATCGCGGTGAACCAGATCCTCTGCTCGCCTCGTGCCGAGGATTATGCGACGAAGCGCACCTTCCCGGATGAGATCGTCTGCTGCGGCACTGAGTCCGTGCTCGTTCCCTACACCGATCCCGGCGTCCATCTCGCCCGTGCAATCGCCGCAGGGGTGAAGGAGTACATGGAGCGCCATGGCGAGGCCCCGCGTATCATCCTGCTGAAGAACCACGGCATCATCGGCCTCGGTGGCAGCCCGGCCGGGGTCATGGCCTCGCTGATGATGGCAGAGAAGGCAGCGAAGATCTTTGTCGGCGCCGCCGCGCTTGGAGGTCCCGTCTTCCTAACCCCGGAGAACGTTGCCCGCATCTCGGGCCGCTCCGATGAGCACTACCGCCGCAAGGTGCTCAAGCTCTGACGGCAGCCCAGCCCCTGACCTAGCAGCCTTCCGCCTTACTCGCTTTTTCCAATGTCTTCACACTCCCACTATCTGGCTATCGATCTGGGTGCTGAGAGCGGCCGGGTCATGCTCGGCACGCTCTGGGAGGGTCGACTGACCCTGGAAGAGATCCACCGTTTCTCAAACGGTGCGGTGGTGATCAAGGGTTCAAGGCGCTGGGACCTGCTTCATCTCTATGCGGAGATTGTCGAGGGCCTGAGGAAAGCCGGGGCACGCGACCTGCCAATTCGCTCGCTCAGCTCCGACTCGTGGGGAGTCGACTACGCCCTGATTCAGGGAAATGAACCCTTTCTCGCACCTCCCTATCAGTACCGCGACGAGCGGACCGACGGATCCTACGAGCGTCTCGGTGAGGTTACCCGCGAGGAGATCTACGCGGCGACCGGCATCCAGTTCATGACGATCAATACGCTCTGCCAGCTCCACACGGATCTGCTGATGCGTCCCGAGATCCTGAAGTTCGCGGACCGCTTCCTGCTGATCGGTGACACGGTGAACCACCTTCTGGGCGGGGAACCCGTGGCCGAGGCCTCTCTGGCCAGCACAACCCAGCTGTTTGATCCCGCGAAGATGGATTGGGCGCGTCCGCTTATCGGGCGCCTTGGACTTCCTGAATCGATCTTCCCCAAGGTCGTCCCCTCCGGCACGGTCATCGGCACACTCACTCCGGAACTCCAGTCCGAAACGCGTCTCGGCCCTGTCACGGTCGTCGCCACCTGCTCCCACGACACCGGCGCGGCGGTCGCCGCCGTCCCGGCAAGCGACGATCCCGGATGGGCCTACCTCAGCTCCGGTACTTGGTCGCTACTTGGTGTTGAATCGCCGACTCCTGTCCTGACAGAGCAGGCCCGCAACCTCAACTTCACCAATGAGGTCGGCTACGGCGGTACGGTCCGCCTCCTCAAGAACATCGCGGGCCTCTGGATTCTCCAGGAATGCATGCGCTTCTGGCGCGAGAGCGGCCAACAGTTCAGCTATACCGATCTCGTGAACTTTGCCCTTGAGGCGCCCGCTCTCGTCTCGCTCATCAATCCTGGCGATGCCCGTTTCCTCCGCTCCGGCGGGACCACGGCCTCCGGCGGGATGCCGGCACGGATTGCCGAATATTGCCGAGAAACCTCCCAACCCGTTCCCGAAAGCGCGGGGGCAATTTCCCGATGCATCCTTGAAAGTCTCTCCCTGCTTTACCGCAAGAGCCTCGGGGAACTGGAACAGCTGACAGGCAAGTCGATCAATCGTCTTCACATCGTGGGTGGAGGCACCCGCAACGACCTGCTCAACCAGTGTGCCGCGAGCGCCACGGGCCGTCATGTCATCACCGGTCCGATCGAGGCCACCGCGGCGGGCAACATTCTTATTCAAGCACTTGCCGGAGGTGCCGTCTCCTCCCTTGCCGAAGCGCGCAAAATCGTTGCCCGCTCCTTCCCTCAGAACACTTATGCCCCGCAGGATGCCCCCCTCTGGGAGGCCGCCTATGAACGTTTCACGGCTCTGCCATGAAACGGCTAACCGCTAAAAATTTCCAGACACACCATTAATCCAAACAAAAGACACAACACCCCGCAGACCCGCATCACGCTCCAACCCTTTACCTCTTCACTTTTTAACCCACTACGACACCCATGAAACACACCCCACTGCCCAACCTCTGGGACGACGCGGTAGCCTCCAAGCTCGATCCCGTTGCCCAACTCATCTACCGCTCCAACCTGCTTGGCTCCGACCAGCGGGTGACCAACACCGGCGGCGGCAATACTTCCTCCAAGATCACCGAAAAGGATCCCCTCACCGGCCAACCGACCGAGGTTCTGTGGGTCAAGGGTTCCGGCGGAGACCTTCGCACTTCCAAGCGCGAGAACTTCTCCTCCCTCTATCAGGAGAAACTCCTCTCCCTGCAAAAAATCTACGGGGATTCCCCCGAGAAGGGTCCGAAGACCCCCGTCGAGGATTCCATGGTCGGGATGTACACCCACACGACTTTCAATCTCAATCCCCGTCCTTCCTCAATCGATACGCCGCTCCACTCCTTCGTGCCGCGTGCCCATGTCGACCACACGCATCCGAACGCCGCGATTTCCGTCGCCGCCGCCAAAAACAGTGAGAAGCTCACCAAGGCGATCTATGGAGACGATGTCATCTGGACCGCTTGGCAGCGCCCCGGTTTCGATCTCGGCCTCCAACTCCAGGAAGTCTGCAAAAAGCATCCGAAGGCCAAGGGTGTCATCATGGGCCAGCACGGTCTCATCAACTGGGCCGATACCCAAAAAGAGTGCTACGAGCTATCGATCGACCTTATTAACCGGGCCGCCAAGTACATCGCCGAGCATGACAAGGGCGAGAAGACCTTCGGTGGAGCCAAATATCAGAGCCTTTCCCCTGAGAAGCGTCGTGAACTTTGGATTTCCATCCTTCCCTGGCTCCGTGGTGAGGTCAGCCAGCAGAAGCGCTTCATTGGGACCATCCAGGAGGACGAAACGATCCTTCGCTTTGTGAACTCGAATGACGCGGCACGCCTCGCCGAGTTGGGAACCTCCTGCCCCGACCATTTCCTCCGCACCAAGATCAAGCCCCTCTACGTGGATTGGAACCCCCAGACCGGTGATCTCGAGGGGCTGCGCACACTGCTCTCCGACGGAATCAAGCAGTACCGTAAGGATTACGCCGCTTACTATAACGCCTGCAAGCGGGACAACTCCCCCGCCATGCGCGATCCGAATCCGACCGTTATTCTCATTCCGGGACTCGGTATGGTTGCCTGGGGCAAGGACAAGAGCGAGAGCCGTGTCACAGCGGAGTTCTACAACTGCGCCGTCGAGGTGATGCGCGGTTCCGAAGCCATGGACGAGTATGTCTCCCTGCCCCAACAGGAGGCATTCGACATCGAGTACTGGCTCCTCGAGGAGGCCAAGCTCCAGCGTATGCCCGCAGAGAAGGAAATGGCCCGTCAGGTCGTCGCGATCGTCGGCGCCGGCAGCGGTATCGGACGTGAGACCGCTTACCGTCTGGTCAAGGAAGGCGCTCATGTCTCCTGCCTCGATCTCAACGAGAAGGGGGCCGCCGAGACCGTGGATGCCATCAATGCCAAGTACGGCATGGGCATCGGTGTTGCCGGAAGCGGTGTCTCCAACTGCGGACTTGCCACCTCCGCACCGATCAATGTCACCAACCGCGCCACCATCAAGGCTGCCATTGATCACACGATCCTGGCCTACGGTGGCTGCGACAGCGTGGTAGTGACCGTCGGCTTCATCGCCTCCCCCGACAGGGACGGACGCATCAAGGACGAGGGCTGGGGCTTCACCTACGATGTCAATGTCATCGGATCCTGCTGGTGCGTCGAGGAGGCCGCCACAGTCTTCAAGGCTCAGGGACTCCCCGCCACCGCCTGCATCACGACCTCCGCGAACGCCGTCGTCTCCAAGCGCGGATCGCTGGCTTACGACACCTCCAAGGCTGCCGCCAACCACCTCGTCCGCGAGTTGGCCATCGATCTCGCACCTCTCGTCCGCGTGAATGGCGTCGCCCCGGCCACCGTGGTGAAAGGCTCAGGCCTCTTCCCCCGTGACCGTGTCATCGCTAACCTTGTGAAGTATAACCTGCCCGCAGGAGACCACGAAACCGACGAAGTTCTCGTGAACCGCCTTGCCCAGTTCTACGCCGATCGTACGCTCACCAAGGTGCCGATCGAGCCCGCTGATCAGGCTGAGGCGATTTTCCTTTGCGTCAGCGGCCGCCTCAGCAAGACCACCGGCCAGGTGATCGCTGTGGATGGCGGACTGATCGAGGCCTTCCTGCGCTAAGCGAAGATTTCGGGACTCCCTGGGTGGCACAACCCGCCCGGGGAGCTTTCCGAACCATTTACTTTTGACCTTTCACCTTTAACTTTTCCTCGTGCGCATCTCCCTCTTCGTCCCCTGCTTCGTCGACCAGCTCTACCCAAACGTGGCTTGGTCGGTGGTGCGTGTGCTGGAGGGATTGGGCCATGAGGTGGTCTTTCCCGAGAATCAAAGCTGCTGCGGCCAGCCGCCGTTCAACTCCGGTTACTGGGACGAGGCCCGCTCGGCGGCCCGTGTCACGATGAAGGCTTTCCGCGACGCAGAGGTCGTCGTCGGCCCCTCGGGATCGTGTGTCACGATGATCAAGGTCTTCTACCCCGATCTCTTCAAGGGAGAGCCCGATGAACTCGAGGCACGGGAATTGGCCTCCAAAACCCATGAGTTTTCCAGTTTCCTCGTGAACGTGCTCGGCGTCACCGATGTCGGCGCAAAGTTCGAGGGGAAGGTGACCTTTCACGATGGCTGCCACGGTCTCCGTGAGCTCGGGATCAAGAGTGAACCCCGCGCTCTGCTTTCCAATGTGAAGGGACTCGAACTTGTCGAGATGGATCAGGCCGAGACCTGCTGCGGCTTCGGCGGCACCTTTGCCGTGAAGTACGCCCCGATCTCGACCGCGATGGATGAGGTGAAGTGCGCCTCTATCCTGCAGACCGGTGCCGACACCGTGGTCTCCAACGATTCCAGCTGCCTCATGCAGATCCGGGGAATGCTCGAGAAGGAAAAAAACACCGTTCGCAGTCTCCACCTCGCCGAAATCCTCGCTTCGAAATAACCGATGGCCACGCAAGCCTCCGATTTTCAATCGCTCTCCCGCCGCTATACGGCGGACAAGGGCTTCCGCGCCTTCATCCAGAAGGGACTCAGCGGATACTATAAAAAGCGCGACGAGAACAAAGCCAACTTCCAGGACTGGCAGGGAGCTCGTGATCTCGCGGCCGAGACCAAGTACGAGGCGGTAAACCACCTCGACAAGTACCTCTTGGAGTTTGAGGAGAAGATCACGGAACGAGGAGCCAAGGTCTTCTGGGCTCCGAATGCAGAGGCTGCACGGGAGTACATCCTGAAGGTCGCCAAAGAGAACGGCGTCCGCTCCATCATCAAGTCGAAGACGATGACCAGTGAAGAGATTCATCTCAACGACGCCCTGGAGAAGGAGGGTTTCGGCGTCTTTGAGTCCGACCTCGGGGAGTATATCGTCCAACTCCGCAAGGAAGCCCCCTTTCATCTTGTCTTCCCGGCGATGCACCTTACGCGCGGACAGATCAGCGACCTCTTCCAGAAGGAACTCGGCTCTGAGGCCACCGATGAACCCGAGAAGCTGACCATGATTGCCCGCGAGGTGATGCGGCGGAAGTATTGTGAGGCCGACATGGGGATCAGCGGAACGAACTTCGCCGTCGCCGAGACCGGCATGATCTCCATCACCGAGAACGAAGGAAACGCCCGCCTCACCACCTCGCTGCCGAAGATCCATGTCGCCCTCCTCGGGATCGAGAAGGTGCTTCCGAAGCTCGAGGATCTCTCGCTCTTCCTGCCGATGCTCGCGACCGCCGGAGCAGGGCAGACCATGACCTGCTACAACACTATGTACGCGGGTCCTCGCCAACCGGGAGAGCCCGACGGACCTGAACAGATGCATGTCGTCCTCCTCGACAACCGTCGCACGGAATTGCTGGCGGACGCCGAGCAGCGCGATGCCCTCGGATGCATCCGCTGCGGCGCCTGCCTCAATGTCTGCCCGATTTTCAAGAATGTCGGGGGCTACAGCTACGGCACGACCTATGGCGGTCCGATCGGATCTGTCATCACGCCGCATTTACGAGGACTCAAGGACTGGAAACACCTCTCGGCCGCCTCCTCGCTCTGCGGTGCCTGCACCGAAGCCTGTCCGGTAAAGATCGATCTCCATCATCACCTCCTCCAGAACCGAAGGAACGGGGCGAAGGACTCGCCGAACCCCGCCGAGAAAGTCGCCTTTGGTGGCTTCTCGCTGATGATGGGACGGCCTGCTCTCTACCGTTTTGCGGCACGTCTTGGCAGAATCTTCCAGCCTTTGCAGACACTCGCGAACGGCACCATTCTCGATCCTCTCCGCGCCTGGACAGGAACCCGAAAATTCCCGGCGCTTGCTCCAAAATCTTTCCATGATCAATGGAAGAAAGACCGGGGAGGTCGGAAATGAACCCCGGGCGCGCCATCATCCTGAGCAGGATTCGCGAGGCTCTCCGGAACAACCCGGCACCACATCCTCACACCTCCCATTCTCAGGTCGAAGCCTCCGCCGAGCACAATGGGCATGCCCAGCGCGAATGGTTGCCCAAGGTCGGCTCCACCCTACCCGAACAGGTTGATCTCTTTGCGAGTATCTCCGAGGGATTGAAGACCGAGTTCCACCGCCTCCCCACGATCTCCGCAGCCCGTCAGATGCTCGCGAAGCTCGCAGCTGAGAGCGGTTGGAAGAAAATTGCCAGCCATTCCCACCATGATACGGATGCTTTGCTGGAAGGGATCGGCTTGCCAATTGTCAGGACAGAGAAGGGCTATGTGGTCGACGATCTGGAGTCCTGTGATGCGGGAGTCACAGGCTGTGAGGTGCTTGTTGCCCAGACCGGGGGCGTCATGGTGACTGTGGAAAGCGCCGGAGGCCGCGCGCTCTCCGTACTACCTCCTCATCATGTCGTCATTGCCCGGACATCGCAGATGGTTCCAGATCTCACCGCTGCCTTCGAGCACGTGAAGAGGCGCTACGGGAAACTTTTCCCCTCCTTCATGAGCTTTATCACGGGCCCGTCACGGACCGGTGATATCGAACGCATCCTCGTCCTCGGAGCCCACGGCCCAAAGAGACTGACTGTCCTGCTAGTGGATTAAAGTGTCTTTGGATTTGGACTGTTAGCGGCTTGGCAGCGACTGTGACATTGTGGAGGCACAACGCAATCGCACCTTAATAAATCTGGGAACATAGATGCCCGGATCCTCGGTTAACCGGTGAAGGTTCGTGGAGTTGCAAACATAGGAAATGATCAGCTCATCATCCCTCTGTGCAAGTGCAGGATGTGCCTTGGCTGCATAGCAGAAAGTTTCCTTGTCACGGTTCGTTTCGGATGTCCTGCAAATCATGACGGGTCCACTCCAAGGACCACCAGCAGAGGGAGCCGATCTCATGATAATTTTATCGGAGAGCCCATCCTCCGTATATACCAGCATGTAACGATGGAGTCCTGGCAACCACGAAACGGAAAATTCCGCGCCGAGATGATCCGCTTGGGGCGACACTTTTTTGAAATCCCTTACCCAGGCTCCATTGCCTAGAAACTCCCAGGCACCAAAGTTCTCAAGGCTTGCTTCCCTGGTTCTGGCAACGAGTAGGCGTCTGTTGCCCGTGCTCTTGTGGTACGCGATTCCGTAGATGTAGAACCATGGCCCGGCCTGCAACACGGAAGCTCCAAAACTCCGCTCCTCGCCCGATTGATCACGGCGAAACCAAGGCACTGCAAACTGATGGATTTTCCAGAAGTTTGGCCGCTCATCCGGATTACGAATCTTCCCAAGAACTATTCCCTGTACACGGAAGTTCCATCCGTGAGGGCCGGGGGCCTTCACGATTCGAGGTAAAAACAAATAGAGCCCGCTGCCATTCCGGATCGATCCCTGGGAGAGCCAGAACCAGCCGGCACCATGTTCCGGACGAATGAAGGCTTCGGGTTCCGCACCACTCCATCCATAAAAAAACTCCATCCGTGCGCTGCCTGGATCAGGGCCGTTTTGGATGGCGATGCTGTTATGAATCATGGACTCGATATGACGCGAGGAATCGCGAACCCTGCCCAACAGGCTGTCGCCAAAGAGCCAGAGAACACGCCCAGGACCCAGCAAGACGGATCCTGCTGCATCCCCACCGATCCATCCTTCCTTGCGCCGGAAGAGACGACTTTCATCACCCAGGCTTTCCACGCATGGCGGATTCTTCGAAGTGAAACTTTGATTAACTTTCACCCCGGCATCATGTTCGGGGCAGGTGGAAGGTGATGAAGCCCTCTGCGGGGCCTCCCTGATGGTGATCATGGCACAGCCCGAAAGCACAGAGATTGCCGCTGCAAGCAGCGGAAGACGGAAGCTTGCCAACACGCTCACTCCCCTTTCTTGGGGGAGGAGTTGTGACCCGTCAAGCGGACTATCCCAATCTTGGAAGGCTATTCCTCTTCTTCCTCAGAGGCAGGAGAAACAAAAGGATGGCTTTTCGACCAAGCAATGATTCCTGCTGACCAGCGTTTCTCGTCCCGGAAGCTTGAGAGAAGGAGGTCAGGGTCATGGTGAGCCTCGATCGGGCCTGAGATCGGCTCGGGAGGATCACTGATGCAGCAGGTGCCGCCATCGGCACCCGTCTGTTTTGGCAGCCAATCTCGTTGGGGTGTTTTGGAGTTTTTGTAGTTCATTGGGGAGGGGTGTTTTGTTGAACTTCAGTAGGTTCGACATTTCATTGCCTCATTCCGTTGAATCAAAATGTCCCCTCGTTCGCAGTCAGTTTGGTCAGGGGCGCTTTGCAGTAACCGCGGCACGCACCGTCTTGGCCTTGGTGGACTTCGCCAAAACCTTCAGTGCGGTCCCCTCATGATGATGTTTGTCTAGCCCATCGACCGTGAGGTCTCGGTCCTTGCGGGAAGTGTGAACTCTGTTTTTCATGGCCGCCTCGGAGAGCGTCCGGGTGCGGGATTTGTGGGATGTGGTGCTCATAGTCTCTGAGACAAGCATCGTCCTCTCCCTCGGCGGGTCAACTGCGGCAACCTAATGAAAACGCTTATCTCTCGGATTCCAGATCGTGCGACAACGCCCTACTTATTGAATTCACCGAGCCGTTCCACCTCGTAAAAACATATCCCGCCTGCATTGCCGAGCCATGCAAGCCCCCTCGATTTAGCAATCGTCGTGGAAACGCTGATCTTGCGGGTCGCTTTACTCGAAAAGCGAGAGAGCCAGGAACATCACGTTCGTGAGAACCAAAGTCACAACGGCCAGAATGACGGCGGAATCAATTTTCATGGGTATGGATTGTTGAGTTTGGACTGCAAGTTCCACCAAGCACTTGCCGTGCCAGCTCCCAGTCACACGGGAAACCCGCCCGAACTTCCCCCAACCCTCCATCAACTAAAGTTGATGGAGCCGGCAATACGTGCCCCTGGGAAGGGGTCGGATAGATCCCGCATCTGCGGGACCCGGAGGGCGAGCCGAGCGGGAGCGAGCGAGTCAATCGGATGAAATCCGCACCGTTCCATCAACTAAAGTTGATGGAGCCGGCAGTCGGATTCGAACCGACGACCGCCTGATTACAAATCAGGTGCTCTACCAGCTGAGCTATACCGGCGTCTCTGATCTGAAGCTGTCATGAAGCGGCCCCTTGGGCAAGCCTTAGGGACTCCCCGGGGAGGCGAGGGTTACCTAGCAATGCTTCGTTTCAAATCTTCGACTGGATCCATTTGATCACGGAGCCAAGGACGGGCACATGATCCCAGACGCCCTGCGCCGAATCCCAGAAGTCCTGATGCAGGAGAACCCGTCCCTGGGGGTCAAACCGAACCATGGTCACACCGATCGTCCGGACATTTTTGCCCGGGGCGAGATGCTTCATCCGGGTGTCCATGGTCCAGCGGAAGTAGTAGTTACGGCCCGAAACAGCTAGGTCGTCGAAACTTACCTTCATGCTGTCGAGTCCCTGGGCCGTCTTGATGAAGTACTCCCGGATGGCTGCTGATCCATGCAGCGTCTTGAGTGTGTCATTCAGATAGGCATCAGGGGCATAGACTTTCGTGGTCTCATCCCGGGCGGTCTTCTCATCAAGGTTGGCCAGAAAATTCTCGAACCGAGTGATGGCGGCCTGCTCTGCGGCGCTTCCCCTCGCGGGACCTTGGACATTGGCAGTCGCCGCCAATGCTTCCTGAAATGAGGTGACTGGATTCTCGGCTCGGCTGCAGGGAAGGAGACAAAAGGTAGGCAGGAGGGTAAGAAAGAGCAGCTTCTTCATGAGGAGAGCCTTCTCCGGGAGATCCGCTGCGTCAATCCCCTGATGCTTGTCTTCGGTCGCAGTTACCGCGATAAAGAAGGGATGGGCCGCAACGAACAAAGTTTTCTGATGGAGATCGCCGGGCCCAAGATCGAGGTGCCGGACCTGCTCAAGTTCGAGACGGCACGCAATCACAGCCTCTCCAACAAGATCATGAGCCGGCTCAAGGATCTTGAGCGTGAATACAACGAACTGCGGGAACTTCACCGCTGGAATGAATTCGTCGAGGGTTTCCAGATCAACTTTCAGACCCGCCTGAACCAAGACTACTATCTCTACGAGTCGGGTTCCCGGAAGTTTCTCTCCCTCATCAGCCCGCAGGAGATGGGGGAAGCCTACACCTTTCACGGCAAGACACGGCTTCACAGCGAAGGGTACTTCGTGAAGGTCGAGGAGGAGAAGTCCGTTACCAAGCCGATCTGATCGCATGCCCCTTCCGCTCCGTTGGATACTGACCGTGGTGGCTGCGGGTCTGTGTGCCGCGATCATCATCCGGAAGGGGAACCCGTTACCGGGCAGCGCTTTTTTGGTGCAGAAGACCTCTCCTGCCATGCGGAGCGAGACAGCTCGTTATCAGGAGGAGATGATCAACCTGAAGCAGGACCTTCCCTTCGTTCATGTCGCCTCGGTCATCGAATTAAAAGACGGCGCCCTCGCGGCACTCTGGTACGGGGGTCCCTTCGAGTATTGTCACGACAACAAAATCTACTTTTCCGAAAAGAGGAACGGCGCATGGTTGAATCCTTGCCCGATCATGACGGCGGAGCGCGCCGAGCACGAACTGGGGAGACGCATCAGGTGCCTTGGCAATCCCCTGATGTGCCGTAATCCCGACGGCTCATTGAGACTTCTTTTTGTGACCATCGCGGTGGGCAAGTGGTCCGGCAGTCAGCTCAACACAACAGTTTCGAAGGATGGGGGGCTCTCCTGGTCACCATCGGAGCGTCTGACTCTCAGTCCGCTCTGCAATTTCAGCGAGCTTGTACGCAACAGACCCCTTCCGTTGACAAACGGAAGCTTCTGCGTGCCGGTCTACCAGGAGTTAGTGGGAAAATTTCCAGAACTGCTTTGGTTGAAGGAGAGGGAAGGGCAACTCTCGGTGTGCAAAACCCGGATCGCCGGGGGATGCGCCACGCTCCAACCATCGGTGATCCCCCTGGATGAAAAGAGGGCCGTCGTTTTGCTGCGCGACTGGACCCAGGCCAAGAGAATTTTTGTCAGCCGCTCGGCCGATGCCGGCCTCACCTGGACAAAGCCGGTGGCAACCAATCTTCCCAACCCTGATGCCGGGCTCTCCGGACTCCGTCTCCGCGATGGACGGCTGCTGGCGGCCTACAATGACTCGGTCAGCTCCCGGACGGACCTTTCATTTGCTCTCAGCGAGGACGAGGGCCTCACCTGGCGCAAGATTGCCATGGTCGAGGAGGATCCGAAGGAATCGTTCAGTTACCCTTACCTGATGCAGACTTCCGACGGGATGATCCATGTCGCCTACACTTGGAACGCAGACGGCATCAAAATGATCAGCTTCAATGATGCCTGGATCAGGGAACAGGAGAGCAAGATCAGAAAGCCATGAATTCCCCCCTGATCCATTCACTCTACGCGGCGCTCACCCCTTGGATGGCCCTTGCTTTGTTGTTCCTCGGCAGGAATCCCTTCCTCTCGCGCTACCGGATCATCGGTTCGCTACTCCTCGCTTTTTTCCTGCTTCGGATCCCCGTGGAAGGATGGTCTCTCTTCGCCTGGTGTCGGGCCTTTGAAATCAACGACAGCTTCACCCTCACGGGCCTGCTGGGCATTGCCCTCTGTCAGCGACTCTCCGGTCGCAGGATTTTCCGTCCGCAGGATTGGGACGCTGCATGGATCTTCGGAGCCGTTACGGCCCTGATCCTCTATCCGATGGGATTGGGGCTCACCTCAATCGATCCGTACACATGGGGGTGGGAGCGGATCCTCCCGATCGCCACGGCGGCTGTTGCCTCGATCCTGCTGCTCACCGGAAACCGCTTTGGAATTGTCCTTCTACTTCCCCTCGTCGGCTTTCTTCTCCACCTGCAGGAGTCGTCGAATTTCTGGGATGCGCTAGTCGATCCTTTCTATGGAGCTGTCTCACTGATTGTTATCGGGTGGTTCCTTCTCGCACGTTTTCGGATAAGACCATGATCCCCAGCTTACACCCCTAGTGCTCAAAGTCGTGGCTCAGCACCGCCTCATCGAAGGGATTTTTGCCCGAGAGAACGTTGCGGGCCTTGATCAGATCGACCCGCTTGGTCCAGACACCCACGAGGATCGCGCCGACTGCATTGCCCGTGAAGTTGGTTAGGGCCCTACCCTCTGACATGAAGCGGTCGATTCCGACAATGGCTCCGATTCCATTGACGAGGTCGGGCCGGAAGACCTGCAGGCCGCTGGCGAGTGTGGCGAGGCCGGCTCCGGTAACCCCGGCGGCTCCCTTGGCAGCAATGATCATGAAGACCAGCAGTCCGATCTGTTCGTGTAGATTCATCGGCTTGCCCATGCCCGTTGCGATGAAGAGCGACGCCATTGTCAGATAGATAGCGGTTCCGTCGAGATTGAACGAGTAGCCCGTCGGGATCGTTACGCCGACCACGGATTTATCCACGCCGAGGTGCTCCATTTTGGCCAGCAACCTCGGGAGTGCCGACTCGGAAGATGAAGTTCCCAGGATCAGCAGGTATTCACGGTAGAGATACTTCAGCAGTAAGAAGATATTCATCCGGGCGATGATCCAGAGGAGACTTCCCAAGATCCCTACAATGAAGAGGATGCAGGTGATGTAGAAGCCAAGCAGGACCATTCCCAGGCTTCCAATCACGCTGGCGCCGTTCTTGCCCACCACGTAGGCGATGGCGGCAAACGACCCTACAGGGGCGGCCCAGAAGATCATCACCATAACCCGAAACACCAATCCCTGGAAATATTTCATCACCTTCATGGCTGGTGCCGCTTTTTCGCCTAGCCCCTGGATGGCAAAACCGATCAACAGCGAGATCACCAGCACCTGGAGGATGTTTCCTTCCGTGAATGCGGAGAAAAAAGTGGTCGGAATGATGCTCAAGAGGAAATCGTCAGTTCCCTTGGCGGCACCCTTCACCACGTACTGTGCCGACGTGATGTTAATGCCGGCGCCGGGATGGATGAAGTTCCCGACGACCAGCCCCACTGCGAGGGCAAGAGTCGACATCACCAGAAAATAGATAAGGGAAATGCTTCCGATTTTTCCCACAGTGAGGGCCTTCGCAATCGAGCCGATCCCGATGACGATTGTGCAGAAGATCACGGGGGTGACGATCAGCTTGATGAGCGCTACAAAGGCCTTGGCAATCGGCTCAAGGGTCGCAGCATAAGATGGGGCGACAATCCCAAAAATTGCTCCGAGCAGTACTGCAAGGAGCACCGAGGTGTAGAGGAGGGCGTTCGGATCAAAGCGGCGTTTCCGCAACGGCAGAACGCATCCGACTTGAGGCTGGATGTTGTTCATTAGGGTACTGACCACTTACATCCACATCCTCCGGGTAGCAAGGGAAAGGGCACGTACCGAGAAGCCTTTAGTTCTGCTGCACCAGCCAGTCCCAGTGGAAAAGGTGATGGGTGATGTTTCCGGAGAGGATGTCCCGCGTCTCGGCCGCGTTGAAACGGTCGATCATGTTCAGCCGCTTCGAGAGAATGACTCCGTTTGGCGGCGGCAGATCCAACGGGAGGCTGATCACCACGAATTCGGTGGCCGGGGGCATCATCCAGTGATTGTCATAGGGCTTCATGGTTGCTCCAGGCAGGAGGAAGCCGTAGCTCTCCTCGCGGGCGTTGAAATTCGAGGGCACCGACACCTCGCAGCCGATCACCGACTCCACCCCCTCGCCGTGAAACCTTCCCGGGCCGTGATCGAGCGGAAACAGGAACACGGTGTAGCAGAGATAGATCATGAGGATCGATGGCGCCAAGAGCGTGCGTGCCAGCGGCGCGTGCACAATCCCAACCGTGACCATCGCGAGTCCGCCGACGGGAACAAGCAGTGCCCAAAGCGGGTAGAGAGTGCCGATAGCGGCGGCGTGCTGGAGTAGAATCGCGAGGCCGGCTAACCCGACCATAACAATTCCCGCGGCCACAAGGGTTGCCGAGATGATCCAGCGGGGCAGATGACCCAAGCGCAGGGCAAGGAGCAGCGCGAGTGCCGGCATCGCCGGGAGGAGATAGCGCTCGTCACGCTGGTTGGGAATGCAGAAGAAGAGCGCCAGCACGATCATCCAGATCCAGAGAACCAACTCGACGGAGCCGAGGTGATGACGTCGTTTCCACGTATCCCAGATCAGCCCGAGCACAGCCAGCGCAAGGAGACCGGAGTCGAGGGGATACGAGACGACGATCCGCCAGAGGCTTGATTGACCCCAGATCAGGTTGAGCAGGTAACTCTCGCCGCCGGTGTTGAATTTGCCGGCATTCTCCCGCAGGACGAAGTCCTTGAGAACCAGACCTGGATGAGGATCGAGCCAGAACCAGAGGGAGAACAGGAGCAGCGCTGCAACGATCATCATCGCAAGACGCCAGAGGTCGAGGATTACGAACTCCCGTACGCTCCACTTGCGGGCCCGGAGTTGCCAGAGAGCAAGCGCAATCGCGACGGGGATCACCAGCGCGAAGGATTTGTAGAGGAGGCCGACCCCCACGATGCCACCCCAGAGCCAGGGCCAAAGGACGCCTTCGGGCAGGCGCGGTTCCCGGTGGAGCAGCACGAGAGCGAAGGGAAGGAAGAGCCAGAAAGTCTCGGGAGCACTCGTGAGGAAAACACGCCCGTAGCGGTAGGTGCTGAAGAAGCAGAGGAAGAGCAGCGCCGCGGTGATCCCCAGTGCGGGATCACGCCCCCGCTTCCATCCGATGAGCAGTAACAGACCGGCCGTCATCAGCGTGTAGATCGCATTCGGCGCACGGAGCCGCGCAAGCGACCAATGCTCGTTCCAGCCCGTGGAGAAAATCCCCTGCCAGAAGAGCAACGGCGGCTTCGTGTTCCGGACCTGATCGTTCACCGACTGGAGAGGCAGCAGGAAGCCTGTGTCGGCAGTGAGCCGCGAAATCTGGGCATAGAGGAGCTCGTCGCCGTTGGTGGCCAGATGGTCGCTCCCGAGTCCCGTGCAATAGACGACCAATGCCAGCAGGACGGAAGCCCAGCCTATAAGAAGCGAGCGGTGATGGGTTTCGGCGTGCGTGGTCATTTGGGCAACGGGAGGGTTTCTACCTGAATAGCCTAATAGTCTTCAGTCTAACAACCTTGATGGCCGGCGACCATCATGAGCTGGCGCTGGAATAATGTCTCAAAGCGGAACTCCAAAGCAGGCGCGTCGCCCCGAGCATGAACAGTGTCGCGAGCAGGAGTTGCAGCATGATGGGCCAGGGATTCTCCGCTGCATGGATCAGCAGACGGGCCGGGATGTTGGCGACGATGATCACTGGAATCAGCCAGCTGAAAACGAGCTTGAAGGCACCGCGATAGATCGTGTCGGGATAGCGCCCGATATTGAAGAGGCTGTAGTAGCCGTAGATGAGTCCCTGCGAGCGGACCATCCAGAAGCTCGCCGTGGAAAAGACCAGCATGATGCAGTAGTGGATCATGATCCCGCAGCAGACCGCGACGGCATAGAGGAGCAACTGAGCAACCGTCGGGACGAGTGCCATCTTCCAGAGCGCAAAGCTGACGAACCCGGCGCCGACGAAGGCGTTCACCACATTGTCCATGCCGAACTGCTTCAACGAGACCACGAACTGCGTGTCGACGGGCAGTAGCAGCATGAAGTCCATCCTACCCGTGCGGACCAGCTCGGGCAGGTTCGCAAGATTCATGTAGAAGAAGGCCTGAAAGATCTGGCCGATCAGCTGGTGGGTACCGATTAGGAGAACCACTTCCCATTTTGTCCAGCCACCGATGGCTCCGACATAGGAGAAGACTACCTCGATGAAGACGATCTGGCCCATGAACCAGAGCACCTCCACCAGCATCCAAAGGAGGAAATTCAGCTTGAAGCTCATCTCCCGGATCAGGGAGTTGCGGAACATCACCCCGTACACTTCCCCTAAAGTGGAAAGCCCGCGACGGGATGATCGCGGGCTGTTCATGATAGTCAGGGAGATCGGAAACCCCCGTCGCGACGGCGGCTTTAGAGCGTGGGCTGCTGGGCGGCCGCGTGGGAGACAACTTCGGCGACGGTGGTCGCGGCGGCGGCCATTGCGGTGCCATGCTCCATGATCACGCTCGGAAGGACGACACCGGGGAGAACATCGCGCTCCTCGACCACATCGGCCTGGATCCGGCGGATAGCCAGACGCTCGGGGGCTATACGGACGACTTTCTTGATCAGGCCAACCTTTTCAAGTCCCCCGATCACATAGGCGGAGGGGTCGATCTGCCACCAGTGCATGCCGTGGTTGGCGGAGCGGGGAAAGGCATGATGGTTATTATGCCAGCCCTCGCCCATGGCGAGCAGGCCGATTACGAAATTATTCCGGCTTGCATCGGTGGTCACGAATTCACGGCCTCCGTAGGTATGGCAAACAGAGTTCACGGCCCAGGTGACATGGTGATTGAGGAACATCCGGACAAGCCCACCCCAGAGGAATCCGTAGAGCCCACCCTTGAGGCCGCCGAAAGCGTATCCCACCGCAAAGGGGATTGCGAGACTCAGGAGCGCCCAGAACAGGAAGGTCTTGCTGATGAAGACGACCAGCTTGTCCTTCAGAAGGGGGCCGGCGTAGCGTTCCACATCGGGACGGAAATCATCGAGAATCCAGCCAACGTGACCATGGAAGAAGCTCTTCACCGGGCTATGCGGATCCATGTCGTCATCGGAATTCGCATGGTGCTGGATATGGGTGGCGGCCCAGTTCAGGGCGGGTCCCTGAAAGGCCATGGAACCGCAGATCAGGAAGAATCCACGGATCCAGCCTGGCGCTTCGAAACCCTTGTGGGTCAACATCCTATGATATCCAATTGTAATTCCTAGCGCGCAGAGAATGTATCCGACGACGAGCAGGGTCAGGTCAACCGGGGTGATAAAGCGGCCCCAGAGGCTGAAAATGGCATAAGCTGTACCGAGCAGGGGAATCCAGACAACGAGCTGGAGAACAACCTTGGAGGTTATGGAAACTGGCTTGTTCGACATAAGCAGGAAGCCTAACCCATGGACGAGAGGATGCAAGCAAGGGTTGCACCCGCCCGACTCCTGGTAAACCATCCGACGCATCACTTTCACGCCATTCCATGAACCTGATCCCTTTTGACCCATCTCCCCATGACGAGCCTCAGGGGGAAGAACCGCTGATCGACCTGACCAGCGACTCCTACTTCATGAGCCAGGCCCTCCGTCAGGCGGTCAAGGCCTACGAGGCCGAGGAGGTCCCGATCGGCGCCGTCGTTGTCCGGGAGGGGCGGATCATCGCCAGGGCGGCTAACCAGGTGGAGACCCTCAAGGACGCCACCGCCCATGCCGAGATGCTGGCGATCACACAGGCCGAGAATGCCCTCGGTGACTGGCGCCTCACCGACTGCGACCTCTACGTGACCAAAGAGCCCTGCCCCATGTGCGCCGGGGCACTCGTCCATGCCCGTCTCCGCCGGGTTATCTTCGGCTGCCATGATGCCAGGGGTGGTGCTGCAGGCGGCCTGATCAACATCCTCCAGATGCCGGGCCTCAACCACCGGTGCGAGATCACTGGTGGCGTTATGGGGGTGGAGAGCGGCCAGTTGCTCAAGGCCTTCTTTTCGGAACGACGGGGAAATACCGAAAGCTGAAGGTGCTCCCGCGGAGGCGCAGAGGCGCGGAGTGGAGGCGGGTTGCATGAAGGGTCTAGAAAGATAGGGATGGCGACTCGCATCGGGGAGAGTTCCTGAGGGGCTATTTTCCTGAAGTTTACCCTCTGCGTCTCTGCGCCTCTGCGCGAGATCTCTTCCCCCTTGGCTTGCTACCTTGGCCCCGTTGCGATTTAGTCACCATTCGCCCCATTTCCAAAAACCGGGCCCAATTTCATGTTTAACTGGATTCTCAAGAAAATCATCGGGTCAAAAAACCAGCGCGAGGTGCGCCGGATGCTCCCCCTCGTCGCCAAGATCAACGAGATCGAGGTC
>CAIZIQ010000170.1 GCA_903933015.1 uncultured Spartobacteria bacterium
AGAGGAGCTTCTCTCGCTGCCAGGTGGTTGGCTGGCCCTGCATTTTCAACTGAAGTCGGAGCGGATACCCCTCGGCTCAGATGCGGTCGAGGCAGAAAATCCAGAAGCCGTCGCTGCATCAGGACTTGAGACTTCTCCCTCCCCTGGCGACGCGCCTGTCGTTGTGCCTTCCGAATCAGTTACTGCCAAAATTACGGAAATTCCTCCCCCTCCTCCTGAATCCTTGGAGGCAGCGTTTGAAATACGCAGGACTCCAGTGATCGTCGATGTGGTGACGACGCCTGTCATGGAGGAACGCCGAACTCTCAAGGGGACACCCAACAGGAAGCGACCTCCCCGCCACGGCATCTTTGCCTCGCTGCCCATCTTCCGAAGACGCACTCCGGAAGAGCTCCCTGCCACAGCCGAGCGGCCTGCGCTGGAATCGCATGTCGCCGAGGGGATTCCCTCGATGCCTCTCGCTCTTGAACCACTCTGGAAGCTCTCTCCCCATGATCAGATGGCCGACCCTTCGGCCCTGCAGGCACTTTTCATGACCGAGGAAAAACTGACACTCGATCGCGTGATGACACTCGCGGGCGACCTGCCCGGTCTCCGTGCCTGCGTCCTGGCCCATGGGGAAAAAGTCATCTGCACCTCCAAAACCCCCGCCGGCATCGATCTCCAGACCCTGAGCGGGCAGGCCATGACCATGCTCTCCCAAATCCGTGATTCCTCGGCGAACCTCGGCCTCGGCGCAGTTCCGGCTGTTACCCTTCATGCCGAGCAGGGGGCGCTCAGCTTCCTGCACAACGGGGAGCTCTGCCTTCTCGTGCTGCACACGGACCGGGGGTTCGTCCCGGGAGTCCGCGAACGCCTTCAGGAGATGCTCACCCACCTCTCCTCGGCCAAGGCATTGCCCGCAGTTCCTGACGTGCCGTCCGTCGTCGAGACGCCGCAGCCTTAAGATTGCATATATTCCGCGAGGGCGCTCCTGAGCAGTTCGCGTGCCCGACTGAGGCGGCGCTCCACGGCTTTGATGGAACAACCGACGATTGCTGCGATCTCCGCTTGGGGAAGGTCTTCGTATTCGCTCAGGATCAGGGCCTCCCGAAGTTCGCCGGGAAGCGAGGCGACCGCATTCCGGATTGCCGACTCCCGTTCATGAGCTTCGGCTAAAAGGCTTGGATTTCCCTGGGAAGAAAGTTCTCCGGCTTCATCGAGCGGATGGGTCGGATGTCGCCCCTGCCATCGGAGATGGTTGCGGCCAAGATTGGCTGCGATCCCGAACAGCCAGGTCGAAAAAACAGCGGTGGATCGGAATTTTGCTCGGCCCTCATAAAGGCGCACGAAGGTCTCCTCCGCGAGATCAAGCGCGACGCTTTGATTCCCCGTAAAACGGTAAAGGTAGGATGTCACGCGGTCCTTCCACCGTTCCATAATCTCATGGAGGGCGAGATCCTCGCCGCCCGCCAGGCGGTTCATCGCATCGCGGTCCTCTTCCCTGCTTCTCCCGCGATCTGGGCGCTCGGACATTATCGGGAACCACAGGGCTCGATAACCAGCGGGAGCACCTTGAGCAGGTAGGCTTTCCTCTTTTCGGGAGGGAGCTCCGCAGCAACGGCATAAAAATGTTCCAGCATGGTGATCCTCGTGGCCGTGCGGATCCTGTCGGTTTCCGCCACAGCCTCGCGGATCACGGGCGTTACGCTTCCCGAGCCCAATCCTCCCTTCATCACCAGCTCCTGAAGACGCGCATTGGCCTCACACATCCTCCCGCAATAGGGACCGCAGCTCGACCCGTACTCCTTCTCCAGTTCAGTCACCCGGCAGACCTTCTCCGGGGAGAGGGCATATTCACGGCAGAGCCACGAAGTGGGCGTTCCGAGGCAGAGGTGCCGTGTCACCAGTGTGGCGCCCAAACCGATCGCCAGGGCGATCAGGAGAACAAGGAGGCCTCGTTTCATGGCTTGCCGATATCCACCCTCAGCGGCCCGAGGGTTGAACCATGTAGGGATTTTGGGCCTGGAGATAGCGATCCTGCTGGGCCGAACGCGCCTGGACGCCTCCAATCAAAATTCCTCCGAACAGGGCGACGGCAAGAGTCGCCGCCGCAAAACGCGGAACTGCCAAACGTTCAACCCAGGAGAACAACGGAAAAAGACCAGCTCCTTCTTTAGTCTGGTGGGCTTCAATCCGGGACCAAACGGACCGATTGAATCCGCTCTCCGTCTTCAAGCCCGGCTGCCACCCCTGCAGCAGTGCGGAAAGATCACCATCGGTATTCATGACAGGACAAATCCTCGCTGATCCGGCGCGCGGGGGCAGGCTTTTTTTCACCTCCCCCGCGGAACCGAACCGATCAGTTACTTGCAGCAACTCGTGCAGTTGCCACCGGAGCACTTCTGGCAGGAGCCGCAACTCTGGGTGCAACCCTTGCAACTCTTGCAGGCACTGGCTGCATCGGCAGCATAGGTGCTGGCGAGGCCGAGGCCCGCGATGATGGCGAGCATGGCGCCCGCTTTGATCAATGTCTTCATAGGTGTGTTCTGTTTGGTGTGATGGAGAAGGACTCATTCCCCCTCCACCAAGTAATTCGCCGCAGAACACCAAATCCCCCTGAGAAAAAGCATAAAGTTGAAACTTGAAGTTGATCCCGAAAAGCAGGCTTTAAGAAGACGCGACACATGATCCACCAACTTCATCAGATCTCTTTCCAAGCGCCGTGAGGTTGGATGGAGAACTAGGCGGCCAAGAACCCAGCCGCTGGGTAGAGGCGCGGAGAAGTTGCCGAAAGGCAAACCCGAAGGGCGGTATCGCTTTGCGGGAGCACAGTGCCGTTCAAAAGCCGTAGTAGTCACACTCCGACCGCAGGCCAACGACGCTATACGCCAACTCTCATAAGCCTCTTCGCCAGAG
>CAIZIQ010000171.1 GCA_903933015.1 uncultured Spartobacteria bacterium
GGGGACAACCATCGAGAGGGGCAAACCAGTCATGAAGGGA
Organism: uncultured Spartobacteria bacterium; assembly: GCA_903933015.1. Taxonomy (GTDB): domain Bacteria; phylum Verrucomicrobiota; class Verrucomicrobiia; order Chthoniobacterales; family UBA6821; genus UBA6821. Next base: position 41 of record CAIZIQ010000171.1, read on the forward strand.
ACGGGTACGAAGTAGGGGCAGGAAAATCGGGTGATTCCCGCATACCGGACAACGGAGAAGCATCGCCCGGCCAAGGTAGCACATGGCCTTCCCTGAGAGACTTTGGGGTGCGGGAGAACTCACTTGCCGATGGTGTTCGGGTAGGAAGGCGAGGCCCTGAACTTACTGGACCCAGCGGCCTTCGGCACTGCCGAGTTGCGGATGCCAGCCGGGGACATCGCTGCCCGAATAGTCCGTCGAACCGATGGCCCCGATCATGTGCTGACCGGTCGCCCTACGCCAATAGTCGATCATGCTCTCACCGGTGTGGCAGCCCCAGCTCTTGATGAAGGCATGCCTCGCAAAATCGTTCCGGTTGATCTGTCCGAGTTCGGTCTGGTGGAGCCAGACCTTCGACCCGCTGTCGATCTCGTTGCTGTAATCGAACATGAAGCAACACTTGTTGGAGTGGCCGAAGTACTCAAGGTCGGCAATCTTGACCTGGTCACGCGGCTTGCCGGCATTAAGGTAATCGATGATCTCTTTCTGGGTACTGAAGAAAACCAGGTTCACACCGAACTTCTTCTCAATGGAGTGCAGGTCGGAAAGCAGGTCCCGCTTCTCCTGGCGGGTGCCTCGCCGGATATAAGAGGGCTTGTAGACCAGCCAGGTGATCATGGCATCAGGGCCGTTCTTCTGCCGCAACTCCTCCAGCCGGATGCGCGAGGCGTGCGCGAAATTCGCCCACCAATGGTCGTGGGGAACACGCTTGAACTTCTCCCACTCGATGAGCGACGGGCCGCCGGTGATAACGATATACTCCTTCTTGTAAGCCTCCTCCGCGCGAAGAGCGCCCGCCAAGGCAAAGGAGCCGAGAAACAACAGGGCAATGAGGCGGGTTTTCATGACTTAGCGGTTCTCGATGGCGACCACGCATTCAATCTCGACATCGAATCCGAGAAGTTGCGTCCCGACGGTGGCCCGTGCCGGAGGGTAATCTCCGCCGAAGTACTCCGCGTAGATGGCATTCATTTCCTTGAAGCTCTCGGGAGTCAGGTTGCTGAGATAAACACGGCAGGAAACGGTGTCTTCGAGCCGTGCTCCGGATCCCTCGACAACACGCTTGATATTCTCAAGGACGAGGCGGGTCTGTTCGGCGATGCTTCCTCTCTCGATCTTGCCCGTGACGGGATCCCAAGGTGTCATTCCGGAGACAAAAAGAAGCGGCGCTGCGGTCTGGACGGCCAGACTGTAGGGGCCGAGTGCGGGAGGACAACCGGGAATGGTGCGGTGGGTGGTCTTCATCAGTGAAAAGAATCAGTGAAAATGCTGAAAATTTGAACCGTTAAAAACAAGCACTTGTGTGGAAGGGAATCAATGCGCCATCGCAATCCACCCTCATGTCACTTGTTAACCGTTCACTCTTTTCACTCTCCCCAAAGTCGGAGAGGTCTTGCGGGGGCGCTTGGCAGACGATGTTCTGGAAGCAGAAGCGCCACTCCCC
>CAIZIQ010000172.1 GCA_903933015.1 uncultured Spartobacteria bacterium
CATCGCATAGCGAGGAGCACTCTCCGGCAGAAAGGGAACGCTCGATTCCACCGCCTTCATCATCTCGGGCTCGGGCTCCCCGACACTGACCCCACCGACGGCATACCCATCAAATCCGATTTCCACCAGGGAGCGGGCGGAGCGCTCACGCAGATCGGCATGGGAACTCCCCTGCACGATCCCGAAAAGCAGGGGACGGCCCTCCTCGGGCTGGGTCCTCCACCACTCGCGGGAACGGCGCTCCCAACGGGTGGTGAGATCCAGGCTCTTCGCAGCCTCTTCATAGGAACAGGGAAAGGGAGGACACTCGTCAAAGGCCATGACCACGTCGCTGCCCAGATCACGCTGAATCTGCATGGAGGTCTCGGGGCCGATGAAGGTGGGGGTGCCGTCGAGATGATTCTGAAAGTGAACGCCTTCCTGGGTGATTCGTCGGAGCTTGGAGAGGGAGAAGACCTGAAATCCCCCACTGTCGGTCAGGATGGCACGGTCCCATCCCATGAAGCGGTGCAGGCCCCCGAGTTCCTCGATGACTTTCTCACCCGGGCGCACGTGCAGGTGGTAGGTGTTTCCGAGAATGATCTTGGCTCCAAGGGAGCGGAGTTCATCGGGGCTAACAGCCTTTACGGTGGCCTGGGTTCCTACAGGCATGAAAACCGGTGTCTCCACATCGCCCCGGCGGGTGTGAAGGATTCCCGCCCTCGCCTTGCTGGAGGCATCGGTTTTAAGAAGAGTGAAGGGAGATGAAGAAATCACGGGGATGAAGGAATTGGGAGGCTAGCAGGCTGAATAAATAAAAATATGGAACTCAGGAAATCAGGAAGGAGGGTTCAGGAAAGAATCAAAAAGAAGCCGGGGCGAAGGGATTTCTCCCTCTCATCCCTATGATTCAACTCAGCTTCCGTTTTCTTGATTTCCTGATTTCCACATTAAAATCTCATTCGAGACTTAGTTTCTGAATCCGTTCTCCAGATCCCAGACGATCTTTCCGCCGACGATGGTCGTGAGTGCACGACCACGGAGAGCCATCCCGTGAAAAGGCGTGTTACGAGAGAGCGAAGCTGACTCATTTTTGTCATAGGTCCACGTATGATCCGGATCGAGGATCGTGATGTCGGCCGGTGCACCTGCCGAGAGCGTTCCTCGGTCGATGCGAAGAAGTTTTGCCGGATTCACAGTCAGCATGGCGATGATCTGCGGCAGGGTGAGGGCTTTCCGTTGATGAAGAAGGATCTCAAGAAAAAGAGGCAACTCCGTTTCCAATCCCAAGATACCAAAGGGGGCACGGTCGAATTCCACCTCCTTCTCGTAGGTGGCATGGGGAGCGTGATCGCTCGCCAGAATGGTAATGGTCCCGTCGGCAATGCCGGCGATGATCTCGTCGATGTCAGCCTGCGTACGCAGGGGCGGATTCATCTTGAAGTTGGTGTCAAAGGTCTTTATATCGCCATCGGTCAGCGCGATGTGATGGGGGCAGGCCTCGGCGGTGATGGGGACGCCTCGGCGACGTGCCTCGCGCAGTAGCCGGACACTCCGGGCAGAGCTGATGTGCTGGCAGTGGATCGGGTGACCCGTTTCCTCGGCAAGGAGGATGTTCCGGGCAACGATGAGATCCTCGGCGAGAGCCGGCCACCCCGGGAGTCCCAGGCGTGTGCTCCACTCCCCCTCGTTCATCACTCCATCAGCGCTGAGGGTGGCCTCCTGACAGTGATCCATGATGGGAAGACCGAACTGGCGGGCATACTCGACCGCACGGCGCATGACGCCGTGGTTTTGAACGCAGCGACCGTCATCAGTCAGGGCGACAACTCCGGCAGCGGCAAGGGCTCCAATCGGCGCCATCTCCTCTCCGGCGATTCCACGGGTGATCGCCCCGGTGCAGAAGACATTCACGCAGGCCGTGGTGGCGGCTCGTTCCTGGATCCAGGCAATCGTCGCCGGACTGTCGGCCACAGGGGAGGTGTTCGGCATGCAGACGACCGTGGTGAATCCCCCGGCGGCAGCACAGCGTGCACCCGTCGCAATGGTCTCCTTATGAGACTGGCCGGGTTCGCGGAAATGGACATGGATGTCAATCAAGCCGGGAGCGATCACCTTGCCTGAAGCATCGATGACCTGCGCCCCCTCGGGCTTGGCATCGGTGATGACACCGTCTTTGACAAAGAGATCGCGCACCTGGTCGATGCCGTTGGCAGGGTCGATGACACGCCCTCCCTTGAGATGAAGTGAAGTGGTCATGGATTCTGGCTGTTGGTCTCGATTTTGGAGAAGGGAGCTCCGCCGGAGCAGAGGTAGAGAACCGCCATGCGAACGGCGAGTCCGTTGGTCACCTGATCGAGAATCACGCTGCCGCGACCGTCAGCGACATCGCTGTCGATCTCAACCCCACGGTTCATCGGTCCCGGGTGCATGATGAGACACTGCTCACCAAGTCGCTCGGCACGCTTGCGCGTGAGACCGAACCGGGAGGTGTACTCGCCGACGCCAGGGAAGTATTCCTTGCGTTGGCGTTCGTGCTGGATGCGGAGGAGATTGATCACGTCCGAAGTTTCAAGCACTTCGTCGATGCTGTGGGCGATCCCAACCCCGAGGCTCCTGAAGGAATCCGGAACCAGAGTCGGAGGCCCCACCAGGGTGACTTGGGCTCCCAGCTTGGTGAGGAGCTGGATATTTGAGCGGGCGACACGGCTGAACAGTATGTCACCGACGATTGCAACTCGAACCCCCTCAATCCGGCCGAGCTTTTCACGGATCGTAAAGGCATCCAGAAGCCCCTGGGTGGGATGCTCATGGGCACCGTCACCGGCATTGATGACCGAGGCATTCAACCGGTCGGCAAGGAACCTGGCACTCCCCGCGGATTTGTGGCGAATCACGATCAGGTCGGCCCTCAGGGCCTCAAGGTTCCGTGCCGTATCGAGGAGGGTCTCCCCTTTCTCAAGGCTGGATGCGGAAGCGGAGATGTTCACTACATCTGCACTGAGACGCATCGCGGCAAGCTCGAACGAGATGCGCGTGCGGGTGCTCGGCTCGACAAAGAAGTTTACCAGGGTCTTTCCTCTCAGAGCCGGGACCTTTTTGAGGTTCCTCTCACCCACCCCCTTGAAGGCAGTGGCGGTATCAAGAATGGTAAGCAACTCCCCCGGGCTATGGTCGGCCAGGGCGCAGAGGTCCTTATGGTTCCATGGGTGCCAGTTTGAAGTCATGCGGCGGTGGGTGCGGGGCGAATCAGTGTCACGGAGTCAGTCAGATGATCGAGTTCCTCGAATCGCACCCGGATCTTGTCTTCGGGGGCCGTGGGAATGTTTTTGCCGACAAAGTCAGCCCGGATCGGAAGTTCCCGATGACCACGGTCGACCAGCACTGCCAGCTGGATCTGCGAGGGGCGACCAAAGGAAGCAATGGCATCCATCGCGGCGCGGCAACTGCGCCCCGTGTAGAGGACATCATCGATCAGGATGAGCGGGCGGCCGTCCAGATCCAAAGGAAGCTCCGTGAGCTCCAGGACACTTACCCTCGGACGGGTTGAAATGTCGTCCCGGTGCATGGAGACATCGACGACTCCGAGCGTCGGACAAATCCCCTCGATCTCTTCAATATGGGCTGCAATGCGGCGGGCGATGATTTTTCCCCGAGTGGGAATGCCTGCAAGCACAAGGCGGTCTAGATGATGGTTCTGCTCGATGATCTCGTGGGCGATGCGCCTGATCGCCTTGCGGATCGCATCCGCATCCATGACAAGCAAGCCGAGGGCTTCGGATGTTTGCCTTGTCTTGTCTGGTTGGTGTTCGGTTTCTTTTTTCATTCTCCTTGGGGGCCTCGCGGGACCTCCTTAAAGGATCGGGAAGGAGTCTTAGCTCATTCCTTTGGAAATCGCCCTGGCCTGTCGCCATGGGGTACGGTGCTTGAGCATCCAGTCGAGAAGAGCCCTTTCAAATCCGATGTCTCGCCCTTGTTTTTCGCTCTCGTACCATTTGTGACGCAAAATCTCTTCCTTTTCCGCGAGAAACTCCCTGTAGAGGGTCGAATTCTTCAGCAGATCACCGGCATCAACAGATGCATGGGAGCGATTCATTGGAATATAAGGTAACAAAAGGAGTCGCCGTCGTCAAATTTTCCCACTTTTAAGCTTAAGATCGTAAAACTTGATGCGCTCACTCCATGCGTGTTCTCAGACACCCCTGATAGGCGAGGAGTATGCCCACCGTGACATGAATCACCAGAACCCAGAGGCAGAGCGGGGCGGCGGAGAGGGTGGTCTGGATCACCATGTTGACGATGTCGTAGTAGCGCTCTCCACGCAGGGACTGGAGAATGCCGGACCAACTCCAATAGGCGGCAATGACCGGACGAACCAGGGTCCCAAGCCATGCTGGCAATGCAAGCACCGCTCCGGAGAGCGGTAGCTGGAAACCAACCAGATAGATGGAAGCGAGCGAGGCCTGCTCCGCGGTATTCATGTAGCTGGAGATTGCCAGACAGATGAAGGTCATCGCTGCATTCACCAGGAAGAGGAAAAGGAGTTGCTGCCCCAACTCCCCGGGGAAGGAGCAGGTGTAGTGGATGAAGAGTCCCATCCAGAGAGACTGGACAGCGGAAAGAAGTCCGAGGAACAGTACCTTACTCGCGACATAGGCGAGCGGGCTAAGGCCCGAGAGCTTCTCTTTCTCAAAGATCTGACGCTCGGCGGCAATCTCCCGGCCGGAATTATTCGCGCCCATGAGGGTCAGCAGGATGACCTCAAACATGACAATGCCAGAGACAAGGCTTCCGATATTGCTGGCCTGTTTCAGAAAGTTGATCGCTTCGCTCTGCTGCTGGATAACATTGATGTCGAGTCCCATGCTGAGGTTGTGGACCTGGGGCAGGCCGTTCCAACCAAAGATGGCGACCATGCACGGGAATCCGAAAACAAGACCCGCCTGCAGCCAGAGTTGGGCATGGCTGCGAAGGAAAATCCGGAAGCGACGCTCCACCAAGGTGATGAATTGAGCAATAGCCCCGGGATGAGTGGAATCTTTGTCCGAGTCGCCGGATGTGTCACCTTCCGCTCCCGGAATCTCCGGAAGTTTACAACCACAGATACCGCAGAAACGGATTCCTCCGACACACTCCGTGCGGCATTCGGGGCAATGCATTGCTTTGGCCGTTCCAGCTGAGTCCTCAGGACGTTTACCTCCCTGCACAAAAGCCTCACCATGCTTCATCCAGGAGGACTGCCATCCCTCAGCGTCACGGCTTTCGAGCTGGCTGTAGACCAGATTGGGATCGTCGATGCGGAAGTAGTGGGCAAGGTGATCCGGCCTTCCGGCATAGGTAAGAACCCCTTTGTAGAGGACCACCATCGCATCATAGGAATCAAGATGCTTGAGGCTGTGGGTCACGGAAATGACCAGACGGTTTCCAGCCTTGGCAACCTCATGCAAGAGAGCCACGATTTCATCCTCCGACTGGGGATCGAGACCGCTGGTCACCTCGTCGCAGAGCAGGATCGGCGGACTGCTGACGAGCTCCATGGCCAGTGCCAGTCGGCGTTTTTGACCGCCGGAGAGAACCTTCACGGGACGCTCCCGAAACTCGCTCATCCCAACCTCCCCGAGTAATCGGGTGACCATCTCCTCCCTTTTCTCTCCCGAGAGTCCGGCAACCCTCAGTCTCGCCGAATAATCAACGCACTCCTCCACCGTGAGTTCCTCATGCGCAATGCTGAACTGCGGTACATAACCGAACTCCGAGGGCCTGAAATCCTCCTCTGCCAGATCTCGACCATCCCAACGGATGGTGCCCTGCTCGTCACCGGAGGCAATGCCGGCGATCATTTTCAGGAGAGTGCTTTTCCCGCAACCCGAGGGACCGATCACGGCAACGAACTCTCCTCGCGAGAACTTGGCCGAGATATCGGAAAGAAGCCGGGGAGAATTCTCATCCGAACCGAGGCGCAGAGAAATATGTTCGAGGGAAAGCATGGTCAAGAAATTCGAATGCGCAGGTTTTACAGAGAAGAATGAGTGATAGACCCCTTGATTTCCAGGCAGTGGAGAGTTCGTCTTTGGGGTTGTTTTGGGTTCTAGTTGGTTGTTGTTGGGTTGTCCATCTCCGACAAGAGGAGACAGGAGCCTCCATATTTTCTGTCTCAATGCTCCCACTTCCCCAGGGATCTACCATGGGGTCACCCGTGATGGCATCAAACGGCCCTGCCACTGGAGTCGAGGATCCGCACACCTTGGATATTTCCAAACTGCCCCTATGCCCCAGCATCATGTGTGGATTTTATCACTCAATAACTCGCCACCCTCCTTGGCTTAATTCCCATCCCACGGATCCTTTTGTTCTGATTTTCCCCTCCTGCTTTCTTGATGCTTGAGCAGGCAAGCAATTCCATATTGACCATGCATTCCCCTCTTAAGCCACTGATTGAACAGAAGATGCCCTAAAAATTCACCACCGCGCGAATACCCACCACAAGCGCGTTCCCGTACTGCTCGGTTCCGTTGGGATGAATCACATACTGGAGGTCGGGTTGGAGTGCGAACGCCGGAGAGACAATCCATGAATAACTGAGTTCGGCAACCGACTCGAAGGAGCCCCCGGGGAGACCTGCAGCGGAAGCTTGCGAGAGCATGCCGGGACTCATCTGGGCGTAGGCGAAGGCGAGGCCAAGGTTGTCTTTTTTCCGCCC
>CAIZIQ010000173.1 GCA_903933015.1 uncultured Spartobacteria bacterium
CTTCTCGATCGGGGTCCCGGTGAATCCGATGAAGGAGGCATTCGGCACCGCATCTCTCATGTCACGGGCGAAGCCGTCGATCAGATCGTACTGGCTCCGGTGGGCTTCGTCGGCGATGACGACGATGTTGCGTCTGTCCGAGAGGGATTTGTTGGCTGAGTCCTTCTCGGCAGCGAACTTGTGGATCGTCGTGAAGATGACGCCGCCGCTGGCGCGATTGAGTAGTTCCCGAAGATGCTCCCGGCTCTCTGCCTGAATGGGCATTTGCCCAAGCGTCTCATGACACCGCTTGAATTGTCCGAAGAGCTGGTCATCCAGATCATTCCTGTCAGTCAGCACGACGAGGGTCGGATTCTGCATCGTCGGATGTCGGGTCATCCGTCCGGCATAGAAGAGCATCGAGAAGCTTTTGCCGCTTCCCTGCGTATGCCAGACGACACCGGCACGGCGATCACCCGGCTTTCCCTCCTCCATAGGTCCCGACCAGTAGGCTCCCTCCTCATCCTTGGTTCGCCCCTCTTCGGCCATGCCACTCGCCCGGATCGTCTCCTCGACGGCTGCATTCACGGCATGGAACTGGTGATACCCCGCGATGATCTTGTGGATCGCCCCGGAGTCCGGATCCTCATCGTAGGTCACGAAATGCTCCAGCAGTCCAAGGAAGCGTCGCGGGTCAAAGACCCCACGGATCAGCACCTCTAGCTCCAGAGCACTCTTGGGAGCGTCCTCTCCACCCTCGATCGTCCGCCAGACCTTGAACCATTCCTGATTAGCCGTCAGCGATCCGACCCTTGCCTGCAGACCATCCGAGACCACGAGGACCTCATTGTAGCTCATCAGCGAGGGAATCTCCGCCTTGTAGGTCTGGAGCTGGGAGAAGGCACTCCAGATCGTCGCCTCCTCATCGGCGGCATTCTTCAGCTCGATCACCGCCAGAGGTAGACCATTCAGGAAAAGGATTACATCGGGGCGTCGGTTATGCTGTCCCTCGATCACGGTGAACTGATTCACCGCCAGCCAGTCATTCGCCTTCACGTCAGCGAAGTCCACCAGACGCACTCGATCCCCCGCAATCGAGCCATCAGCACGGCGATACTCAACCGGCACTCCATCACGCAGATGGTGGTGAAAGGAGCGATTGTTCCCGATTAGGGAGGTGGTCTCGTGACGGAGGACCTTCCTCAGTGCCTCTTCCCTCACCTCCTCGGGGATAGCGGGATTCAGCCGATGGATCGCTTCCCGGAGCCTCCCCTTGAGCACCACATCAGAGAAGGAGTCCCGCTCGGCCGCAGCCTCTCCCGGAGCCATATCAGGACCATGGCCGATGCCATAGCCCAGCTCACCGAGCCACTCCAGCGTGGCCTCCTCGATATGGGATTCGTTCAGGGACATGGTTTGAAATCAGGTTTGGGCTTCCGCTTCCTTGGCGAGCTTCATCAGACGCTCCGAGAGATCCGATGGTGCGATGAAGATCCACTGCTTCCCCTTCTTCTGTGACTCCAGCATCTTTCGCTGAGCCAGATTGAGGAGATCCGCCCGGGCTGTCTGATAGACGATCCCGTGACTCTTTCCATGACTGGCAAAGGTATAGCGATGATTCGGATGCTTGATCGCATGGAGGAGAAGCTCCACCTGTCGGTGATTGAACAGATCGAGCGCCTTCATATGCGACTCGGCATCATGGAACTCCTCAGTCTTCCGCCGGATGTAGGCGTGCAGCTCCGCGATCGCCTGCCGGATCACACGAGTCTGCGCGAGCAGGAAATAGGTCAGATCATTGTCGTCCGTCTCCGTGTGCAGAAACGACAGACTGTATTTCATGGGAGCCTTCTTGATGATCTTTGAGATCGAGATGAACTCAAAGAGCCAGTAACCCCTGCGGATCATCGCCCAGTAAAAGAGCGCGCGCGCCGTCCTCCCATTCCCGTCATAGAACGGGTGATCGTAGGCCAGCCAGAAGTGCAGCAAGATCGCCCTCACCGCGGGGTGGATGAAGTAATCCGGGGTCTCGGCATTTGCAAAGGAGCACATCGCCCGCATCCGCTCCTCCAGTTCCTCAGCAGGTGGGGGAATATGGACGATCTTGTCGTAGTCATCGCCGACCACCCGCTCCTCATGGGGAAGCCGGAACCTCCCCGCAGCCGTCGGATCCTCCATCGTCCCGTCGGTCACCAGCCGATGAATCTCCAGAACCAGCTCCGGTGTCAGATCCCGATCCTTCAGCTCACGGATCCGCTGCATCGTCACATAGTTGTTCAGGATCATCCGCTCACTGTTATCCCTTGGCTTCCGCCCGGTGCGGATCATCTCCTTGGCCACCTCACGGGTCGTCACCGCACCTTCCAGCTGACTTGAGGTGATCGCCTCCTCCATCAGCGAGCTCACCAGATACCGATCCCTCGTCTGCGGATTGGTAATCTGATCAGGCAGACTCACCTGTCCTCCCGAGCCCAGATCGATCTGGTGCAGCTCCTCCATGACTAGTTCTGGCACGGAGAAAAAGAACGGCCTTCCCTGCTTATCCTTCAGACCGATTGGCCGGAGCGCATCCATCCGCGAGAGCTTCGTCGCCAGCCACCACTCCTCATGTGTGAAGCCGTCCGGTGCCGGATGCCTTCTCAGCTTGTC
>CAIZIQ010000174.1 GCA_903933015.1 uncultured Spartobacteria bacterium
GAGGCAAACGGGGCGAGAAAAAGACCCACCACGAATTTTACCAACGATTTCGGAACCGTGGCATGGGATGCTGCCGGATGAGCTGCTTCGTCAAAATCATTGAACCCTCTCCGGGTGAGCGCAGACGGCTGAGCATCTCGTGCCGCGGCTCCGGAAGAAGCGGAAGAAGGCGCCCATGAATGCTCCTCCTCGGGAAAAAGATCCGGAGCCCGGTCGTCGTCCGCATGGACGCGCATACGGTTTTTGCGTGCCGAAGCGGTGTTTTCCCCGCCCTTACCCTTGGAAGAGGAAGGGCGTGGCATGCTGATTGGGGGAGTCGAAGTCCTAGGCCCGGCCCATGTAGGCGCCGGTCCGCGTGTCGACCTTGACGATCTCACCCTCCTTGATGAAGAGGGGAACTTGGATGACCTTGCCGGTTTCCAGGGTCGCTGTCTTCATCACGTTGCTGGCCGAGTCACCTTTCACTCCCTCGGGGGATTCGGTGACTTTGAGGTTGGCCGAGGCGGGAAGATCAACGGAAACGGCGCGGCCCTCCACATAGAGGATCTCAACCTGCATGTTCTCCACGAGGAAATCCCTGCCGTCGCCGATGAGGTCACCCTGGAGAGTGATGGTCTCAAAGGTCTCGGGATCCATGAAGTTATACCCTTCCTGATCGGCGTAGCTGAAATCGAGTTTGGCGCGCTGGACATCGACGAGATCGACCTTTTCCGTCGAGGCGAAGCGGACATCGGCGGATTTGCCGGTGCCGATATAACGGATGATGAGTTGCACGAAGGCACGGAGATTGCCGGGAGTGCGGTGGGTGACTTCAAGGACGATTGCAGCATTGCCGTTGTACTTGATGGCCATGCCTTTGCGGAGGTCGTTTGCGAGTGCCATGGTGGTGTTGTATTAAAGGAGTTTGAGTCTGGAGAGATCCTGGGAATCGACCACGCCGAGGGGCTTCCCATCGGCATCCGTGACCACGAGATCGTCTATGCGGTGCTGTTCTAGCACCACCAGGACCTCGGCGGCAAGTTTGTCGGCATGGATGGCGACCGGATTGGCTGTCATCACGTCACCCACGCAGCGGGTTCCGATCTCGGGATCGGCGGGAAACCGTCGGGCAAAATCGCCGTGCGTGAAGATACCCTTGAGTGATCCGGAAGCATCGATCACGAGGGCTGCCCCCGCCCGCTTCTCCGTGAGAGCTTTCAGCACATCGACCACGGCATCCCCGACCTTCACGATGGCTGCCTGTTCCCCGCTGCGCATGATATCACGGACTCTCAGGAGCAGTGTGCGGCCGAGTTGACCCGCCGGATGGAAGCGGGCGAAGTCATCACGGGTGAATCCCCGTTCCTCCAGCAGCACCATGGCGAGAGCATCGCCGAGCGCCAGCATCACGGTCGTGCTGGAGGTGGGCGCAAGATTATGGGGGCAGGCTTCCTGAGTGACCGAGACGTCAAGGATGACATCGCTGGCCTTGGCGAGTGATGAGGAAGTGTTGCCGGTCAGGGCGACTTTTTTGACATCGAACCGCGCCAGGGCCGGGAGCACCCGGAGAAGTTCCTCGGTCTCACCGCTGTAGCTCATGGTCAGGATGACATCCCCGTCCGAGATCACGCCAAGATCGCCGTGAAGGGCATTCAGGGAGTTCAGCACCACGGCTGGAGCACCTGTGCTTGTCAGTGTTGCGGCGATCTTCTCGCCGACATGCCCCGACTTGCCCACTCCGAGCACGATGATCTTGCCACGACGTTCGACTGCTTCCCTTAAAAGCTTCACCGCATGGGTAAAACTTTCGTCGAGCCTGTCGGAGAGGCGCTGTATCTCGTTGATTTCGATAAAGAGAACGCGGCGTGCGCGCTCGAGGGAGTCCATTGGATGATTCTGTCCTGTTCGGGGTGCCTTGATCAACGCTGAAGGATGGCTTGGGCTAGGGAGGCTTGCCCCCGATTGGAAAAGGGAGCTAGGGTGTTTTCATGAACGGCAAGACGCTTCGCCTCATTCTCCCCATGGCCACTCTCCTGACCGCGGTCTCCAGTATTGCCCAGCAGACCAACGCTGACGCCGCTTTTATTGTTCCTGTCCCCGCCAAGACAAAGGCCAAGATCGAGAAAAAAAGTGAAGGAACCGTGGAAGAAAAACCGGCTCCTTTCGACATTACCGGCGTGGTGCAGCAGGCTTTCAAAATGAAGCACCCCCTGCAGTTGGTGAACCCGCTGGCACCCAAGAAAGATGGTAGCGGCCATGACAATGTCACCTGGGATCCCGATAATCCCGAAAAACCCAAGGGAATTATCATCTTTGGAATCCAGTGGTAGGAGGAGTCTTCCTGAGGTTGGAACAAGACGATGTCCAAGGATGAACCAAGAAGCCGGCCTTTGAAGGTCGCCTTCCTCTTTGTCTCGATGCCGGTGGGGGGCGCCGAGGACTTTCTTCTTTCTGCGAGTCGGTATCTGCCCCCGGAGATCGAGGCACGTTTCGTTTGTTTGAGAAGTTTTGGAGTCCTTGGTGAAGAGGCGAAGCTTACCGGCCTTTCGATCGATCTCGTGCCTGTGTTTCCGAGCAAGAGGATGAATCCCTTGGGGATGTTTCGGTTGGCCCGATGGTTCCGCGAGAATGGAATAGAGGTTGTTCATGCCCAGTCCTACCACGATCAACTCTTCGGAGTGATCGCTGCCAAGCTGGCGGGTATCCGATCAATCGTGCATCAGCAGAAAACCTTCCTCGAACTGAAGGGGAGAAAAGGTTTTTTCATGCGCCACATCTACCGGTGGGCCGATCATGTGATAGCGCTTTCTGAGGAGACCCGCCGTGATCTGATCGCTGCGTTTGCCCTTGATCCGAACGAGGTTTCGGTTGTTCCCAACGCTATCGACCCGGCTGTTTTCAAGCCCGCTGGTGACAAGAGCGCAGTCCGGATTGAGCTAGGATTGGATTCAGGGGAGCTTCTTGTCGGTTCGGTGGCCTCCCTGCATCCGACGAAAAACCATGAGGCCACGGTCGCGGCGATGCAGCTCCTTGCAAAGCGAGGCACCGTGCTTCCAAAATTCATGCTCTTTGGGGAGGGGCAGTCTCGTCCACTGCTGGAGCGTGCCATTGCTGAGAATAATCTGGGCGAGCACCTGATTCTGGCGGGTCGCAAGCGCCCCGTCGCACCATGGATCCAATCGCTCGATCTCTTTGTGCTGGCCTCTCACTGGGAGGGGCAGCCATTGGCGCTGCTGCAGGCACTGGACTGCAGGATTCCCATTCTGGCCAGCCGTATCGAGGGGAATACGGCCCTGCTTACCGAAAATCATCCCGGTCTGTTCGACCCTGCGGATCATGCCGGTTATGCCGCCTTGCTGGAACAGGCTGTTTTGGATCGCTCCTTCCGTGACTACTTGATTGAGTTCCAAGAGAGGCTGCCGCGCCCCTCCTTACCCGAGCTTTCGCAACAACTTTCGGATCTTTATATCCGGCTTGTGGAGAAGGCCTGATTCCCCGAGGTTTCCGTCAGAAGCGAGTTGATCGCTCCAAGCACTTGGTCGACGGTGATTTCGAGCATGAGTTGCTCGCCGGGGAGTTGGTAGCGCTCTGTTTCAATCATGAAATCCCTGGATCGCACGACCCGGTGGAGGACTTCCCAAGGACGGAACTGGTAGGCAGGTGGGTGACCGAAGAGCGAGACCGTGGGGCACTGAACGGCTGCCGCAAGATGCATTGCGGCTGTATCGACTCCGACAAAGATCGATGCTGATCCCAGCAGCGATGCCAGTTGAGACCAGGAGTACCGCCCTGCCGTCGAAAGAATCCGCTCCGGATTTTGCGCACGAAGCTCTTCGGCTTCGGCGATCTCGCGCGGGTTCGGTCCGCAGCTGATGATGATCCGGGGGAATCTTTCCAGGAGAGAAGAGATTACCTCGCGCCAGCGGTCCTGGGGCCATGATTTGGAAGTCCAGCGTGTGGCGCCATGAACCACGGCATAGGAGGGGCTGGGACCAGCGAGCGACACGTGGAGCGGATGTTCCGCCCAAGCTTCTCGCACGAATTGCATCGGGGGTGGCTGGGCAGGCAGCGAGAGCGTTTCGCGGACGGCATGGTAATCACGCAGCACCTGATGCACCGGCCCATGTCCCGTAGAAACGAGTCGGTTGAAGCGGCTTTTCCAAAACGGGCTGAGAGGTTCCCCTTCCGGACGCTCATAGCTGTTGGTGCATCGCACCTCGGCGCCACTTGCCGCGGCAAGCAATCTGCCCCGATCATTGTCACCGAGTTCGAAGGCGTAATCGAATTTGGTGGAGGCGATCACCCCGAGAGTTGAAAGGTCGTTTCCCAGATCCCTCCAACTGCGCTTTCCTTCCTCCGGGCGTGCCGTGGTGAGGATGCGATCGATCTCGGGACATCCCGCGAGAATTCCCTCGGTGCCGCGCCGTACGACGACCCAGATCTCGGCTTTAGGGAATTTCCGTTTCGTTGCGACGAGAGTGGGCGTGATGAGCAGATTGTCTCCGATATGACGGAGCTTTGTGAAAAGGATGCGCATCAACTCTCCGCGGGCGTGCTGACTCTACTTTGGTCCCGATGTTTCGCGCTAGTCGGCGTGGACCGGAATGATGGTGACGGGAATGCGTGCCTTGTGAAGCACCGAGGTCACCACGCTTCCACTGAAGAGATGATAAGCTGCTCCGTGTCCGTGCGAGCCGAGTACGATCATCGATGCCCCCGTCGTCTTCGCCTGTTCCAGGATTTCATCCACGGGCAATGCGACCGCGGCAATCGTCTCGACATGAAGACCCTTGGACCGCAGCGGCAAGGCGTACTGCTCGAGGCGTTCCTTGATCAGATTGAGGTCGGGAGGCTCCATCGGCACGGGTGCGGTGATGACATCCATGGCCGCCCCGACAGGGACGTAGGCGGCGGCAGGTTCAAGCACGTTCAGTAAAAGAAGCTTGGCATTCATGACCGACGACAATTCAGCGGCACCCGTGACAACCTTTGTCGAGATCGGGCTGAAATCAATGGCAGCAAGGAGGGTTTTCATACGGTTGCAGCATGGAACGGGGGCGGTTGCCTTGCCAGTCAAATGCACCCGATTCATAGTGGGCGGATGGATGATCTTTTCGGGAATGCCGTGGATGCGGAGTCGGCTGGTGATCTGCCTGCGGATGCTCCGCTGGCAGCCCGTATGCGTCCCCGTACCCTCCAGGAGTATGTGGGTCAGGGCCACATTCTGGGTGAGGGGAAGTTACTTCGTCGCGCCATCGAGGCCGACAGGCTCTCCTCGGTGATTTTTTATGGGCCGCCCGGAACGGGAAAGACAAGCCTGGCTCGAGTCATCGCGCGCAGCACGAAAAGCCGGTTTATCGAACTGAGTGGCGTGGACGGCTCGGTTGCCGACATCAGAAAAGCCGTTGGAACCGCCGCCATCGAGGCCCGCAACGGGGGGCGTACGTTGCTTTTCATCGACGAGATCCACCGTTTCAACAAGGCGCAGCAGGATGCCCTACTGCCTGATGTTGAACGCGGCACCGTCCGTCTGATCGGTGCCACGACTCAGAACCCCTTCTTTTCAATCAACAGTCCGCTCGTTTCCCGCTCCCAGATCTTTCAACTCCAGCCGCTCGGCATCGGGGATCTGATCGGATTGCAACGCCGGGCGGTGGCCGACGACGAGCGGGGCCTTGGAACGATGCCGATCGATCTCGACGATGATGCGGCACATCATCTCGCCACGGTCTGCGACGGAGATGCACGGAAGTGCCTGAACGCTTTGGAGATCGCGGCGCGCACGACTCCCTTCGGTCCGGATGGCCGGATTCACATCACCTTGGATGCGGCTTCAGAAAGTATCCAGAAGAAGGCCGTTGTCTACGACGGTTCCGGCGACGATCACTACGACACGGCAAGTGCTTTCATCAAGAGTCTGCGGGGCAGCGATCCCGATGCGGCGCTCTACTGGCTGGCCAAGATGCTTCATGCGGGTGAGGAACTCCGGTTCATCACCCGCCGGTTGGTGATCTTTGCCAGCGAGGATGTGGGATTGGCTGATCCTTTGGCACTGACTTTGGCGATCTCGGCCCAGCAGGCTGTGGAGTTTGTCGGGTTGCCCGAGGCCCGGATCACGCTTGCCCATGCGACCGTTTATCTTGCGACAGCGCCAAAAAGCAACAGTGCGTACGCCGCACTCGGCAAGGCCGAGCAAGATCTGGCAGACGGGCGTACTCTGGCCGTTCCTGCGCATCTGCGTGATGCACATTACAAGGGGGCCTCCTCCCTCGGTCATGGGGAGGGCTACAAGTATGCCCATAATTACGAGGGAGGGTATGTCCCCCAATCCTACTTGCCGGAGGGTCGAACGTATTATACCCCCAACCGCCATGGGGCGGAGGCCCGCATCGCCGATCGATTGGAGGCCTGGCGGCACCAGTTTGAGGAAGCCAAAGAGGCTGAGGAAATTGGTAATAGGGCATAGAACCCGAGCATTTAATCGTTCAGTCCCTAACAGCCTTTGGATTAAACCGCTAAATGCCTGCCCGGCTTCGCCGGGCATCAGAGAAAGCTTTTGACTCCCGGGGTTCCGCCTTCTACCTTTTTCGTCCGCCTCGGAACGCCATTAAACTGCGCCCTCTTGGGCGGCACATCTATCACTATCCATGGCTGACCAGCTTTCCTACGTTTTCATCACTCCTGCCGCACTCCGCAAGGGGCGCACCGGCGGCATCCTGGGCCGACTCATTTCCCGCAGCGGACTCGAGCTTTACACCGGGCGCGTTTTCGCTCCTTCGGCAAAGACCCTCGGAGACCTCGCCTCGTCCCTCGCCGGACAACCTAAAACCGCCGCCTATTTAAAGTCGCTTGCCGCTGGATCCCAAGCACTTGTCATTGTTCTCAAGGGTGAGGATGCCGCCGCCAAGGTGGCCTCCATCATCGGTAACGATGCTTCCATGGGCGGCCGTGGTGAAACTATTCGCGACACTTACGGAGATCTCGTCGAGGAAAGCGGAAAGACCGTGTTCTTTGAACCCGGTGTCATTGCTCCTGAGAATGCCGCCGAGGCTGCCGCAGGACTCAAGCTTTTGGCCGCTGCCTCCGACGCGGAAGGAGGCATTCTCGATGCTGCCTCATCCTTCTCTGCTCCGACAGAGAAGACGCTGGTGCTCATCAAGCCCGACAACTTTGCCTTTGCCAACACCCGCCCCGGCGGTGTCATCGACCTCTTTGCCCGCACCGGCCTCGCGCTTGTTGGATTCAAGCCCTTCCATCTCTCCGTGGCCCAGGGTGAGGAATTCTACGGACCCGTCCTTGATTTCCTTGTTGAGAAGCTTCCCGACGGCCGCGCTCAGTGGGAATCGATCGTCGCCTTCATGTCTGGCAAGCGCCCCTCCGAGTGCACGCCCGAGGAGAAGGCTGCGCCCGGCAGCCAGCCCTGTGTCGCCCTCATCTATCAGGGCCCCGATGCCGTCGCCAAAATCCGTACGGCCCTCGGTCCGACAAACCCCTCGCAGGCCCCGCACGGCACGATCCGCAAGGAATTCGGCACCACGATTATGATCAACGGTGCCCATGCCTCGGACTCCGTTGAGAATGTTGCCCGCGAGACCGGCATCATCCGGCTTGAGGAGAACGACTTCAAAACGAAGATCGCCGCCGCCCTCTGAAAGATAGGACTGATTTCAAGCTAGCAATACCAACACCCAACACACCCCGCTTCCCATGGACCTCGCAAAACGCGTCAGCGAACTCACCCCTTCCCTCACCCTCGCCATTGATAGCAAGGCCAAGGCCCTGCGTGCCGAGGGAATCGACATCTACAGCTTCGGAGCCGGCGAGCCCGATTTCGATACCCCGGAGCACATCAAGGCCGCGGCCATCGAGGCCCTGAATGCCGGATTCACGAAGTACACCCCCAGCTCCGGAATGCCCGAGTTGCGTGCAGCGATCAGCGAGAAGTTCAAGCGCGACAACGGTCTGGACTACAAGCCCTCCGAAATCATTGTCAGCAACGGTGCCAAGCAGAGCTGCTTCAACGCCATCATGGCCGTCTGCGGTGAGGGCGACGAGGTTATCATTCCCGCCCCTTACTGGCTCAGCTATCCCGATATGGTCCGTCTCGCGGGTGCGGAACCCGTCATTGTCCAGACCACCCAGGAGAATGACTGGAAGATGACCCCTGCCCAGTTTGAGGAGGCGATGAGCCCCCGTACCAAGATGGTCATCATCAACTCCCCGGGTAATCCGACGGGATCCGTCTACACCAAGGAAGAGCTCCGCGCTCTGGTCGAGGTGGCTGCCGACGAGGAGATCACCATTCTTTCCGACGAGATCTACGAGAGCCTCACCTATGACGGGGCCGAGCATGTCTCCGTCGCTTCCCTGACTCCTGAGGCCAAGGATCTCACGATCACCGTCAATGGATTCAGCAAGGCTTACGCCATGACCGGATGGCGCCTCGGCTACCTCGGTGCTCCCGAGAAGATTGCCAAGGCCATCGATTCCATGCAAAGCCACAGCACCTCTGGTCCCTGCTCCTTCGCCCAGAAGGGTGGTCTTGCCGCCCTCACCGGCAGTCAGCAGTATGTCGCCGACATGCGCGAGGAGTTCAACATCCGTCGCGAATACATGTTCGAGCGCCTCTCCGCGATTCACAACGTCACCGCCGTAAAGCCCAAGGGCGCCTTCTACATGCTGGCCAACATCTCGAAGCTCGGCATGACCTCGACGAACTTCGCCGACCGTTTGCTCAGCAAGGCGAATGTGGCCGTGGTTCCCGGCATCGCCTTCGGAGACGACCGCGTTGTCCGCCTCAGCTACGCCACCGGCCTTGATGTCATCAAGCCCGGCCTCGATCGCTTCGAGGATTTCTGCAAGACACTCTAAAGTTCCGGCTACTGGTTTCACGGGGGCTCTCCGACAAAACCATGACTTCGCGAAAGGCCGTCCGTGATCCGGGCGGCCTTTCCCTTTATCTGGAACATCGGCGAAAGTTGGTCGAAAAGACCCTCTCACGTTCTCTGCCTGCCGCTTCCGTTCGTCCTGCGACCATACACCAGGCGATGCGCTACAGTCTGCTGGCTGGTGGCAAGCGCCTGCGCCCCATCCTGACCCTTGCTTCTGCAGAAGCCTGCGGGGCGACGGATCTGACCCCGGTTCTCCCCGCAGCCTCTGCTGTCGAACTGATCCACACCTACTCGCTCATTCATGACGATCTCCCCTGCATGGATGACGACGATCTGCGTCGCGGACGCCCCACCTCCCACAAGGTCTTTGGGGAGGGAGTGGCCGTCCTCGCTGGCGATGCCCTGCTAACCCAGGCATTTGCCCTCCTTGCCAGGATCAAGGCACCCAAGCGATATCCGATTGCGGTTTTTCTGGAGGAAACCGCAACGGCTGCGGGAAGCCTCCAGCTGATCGCCGGTCAGGTAGCTGATCTCGAGGCAGAGGGTAGGAAGCTTTCGATTGCTGATGTCCGTTTCATCCATGAGCGGAAGACCGCCGCAATGGTGATCCTCTCCCTACGTCTCGGCGCCATGGCCGCGAATGCAACGGCGAGTCAACTGAAGGCCGTTACAGAGTTCGGCAGGGCCCTTGGCCTGGCGTTTCAGATTATCGACGACATCCTCGATGTCACCCAGTCGAGTGAAAAGCTCGGCAAAAGCGCCGGCAAGGATCTCAAGGCGGCCAAGGCCACCTATCCCTCTGCGATCGGTCTGGAGGCCTCCCGCAAGGAGGCTGCACGACTCACCAGAAAGGCTCACTCGTCACTTCGGAGCCTCGGTGTGAAATCAGCGAGGCTCGCCCAGATTGCCGATCATCTGCTTTCTAGAAGTTTCTAACCGAAACCACTACTGGCGCAGAACGCACCGAACAGCGATAACAAGTTTTCACCCATGGCCTTTACAGAAAAATTTTTCCGCAAACTCGTGATCGATGCCTTTTCTAGGGCTCGCCGCGGCGAACTCAAGCTGACAATGCCCGGCGGATCGCGTCGCCTGTTCGGTGGTTTGGGGAAGGAGTTGCAGGCAGAGCTCACCGTCCTCGATGACAACTTCTACCGCCGCTGCGTGCTCTTCGGCCCGATCGGCTTCGCTGAGGCTTACCTTGCCGGGGAGTGGGAAACGGATGACCTCACCCGGACGCTTTCCTGGTTCATTCTCAACGGTGATTACCTTGCCGGCATCCGTACCAAGGAGTCACGCGCGCCGGGGGCGTTCGACCTGCTCGGTATGATCAACCGGATCGGCCATGCTCTGCGCCCCAACAGCAAGAGGAAGAGCCGCGACAACATCAGCGAGCACTACGATCTTGGGAATGATTTCTTCAAGCTCTGGCTCGACCCGACGATGACCTACTCGGCCGCCTACTATGATCCTCCCGACCTCACCATGGAGGAAGCGCAGCGGAAAAAGTGGGACCAGCTCTGCAGGAAGCTTCAGATCACGTCCCATGATCTGGTGCTTGAGATCGGCTGCGGTTGGGGTGGTTTTGCCATTCACTCTGCAAAAAATTACGGCTGTCGCGTGACCGCCGCCACCATCAGCGAAGAACAGTTCCGAGAGGCGGCCAACCGCGTCGAGGCTGCCGGGGTCTCCGATCTGGTTGAGGTCATCTTCTGCGACTACCGGGATTTGGCGGGCCGCTTTGACAAGATTGTCTCCATCGAGATGCTCGAGGCGGTCGGCGACCGGTATGCGGAAACTTTCTTCGGGAAAGTTGCCGACCTCCTTGCCCCGCGCGGTCTTCTTGGTCTGCAGATGATCCTCTGCCCCGACAATCAATACCCGATCCTCCGGGACGGTGTGGACTTCATCCAGAAGCACATCTTTCCCGGATCCCTCCTGATGTCGATGCGCCGGATCACCGAGGCTATGAATGCCACGGGTGACCTGAACCTCCTCGACTACGAGGACATGACCCCGTTCTATGCGCGGACCTTGAAGGATTGGCGCAAGGCATTCCTGGCGGTGCTGCCCCAAGTCAAGGCACAGGGTTACGACGAGGCCTTCATCCGGAAATGGCTCTATTATCTCTGCTACTGCGAGGCTGGATTCGGAACCCGTCATATTTCCGTTGCGCAGGCTGTCTACACACGCCCTGACAATCTCGATATTTACTCGCCGGCTTATGATCTTGGCCATCACCGGGAGAAGCCTGTCTACAAGCATCGCTCAGCGTCGCTTCCGGCATGATCAGCTCGACGGCGCTTTTTTTCATCGGTCTTGCGGTTTCCAGCCTGCTGATGCTGGTGGTCTGGGTGATCGCGGTTCGCATCCGGAATGCCGGGATCGTGGACATTGCCTGGTCCCTGGGATTCATTCCGCTAGCGGTCCTCTACCGCGTCTGCGGTGATGGTGAACCGGCGCGTCAAAACCTGATCACAATGATGGCCGTTCTCTGGAGTGCTCGGCTCGGAACTCATCTCTGGAAGAGGGTGATGGGTCATCATCCGGAGGAGGATGGCCGCTATCGCGAACTCCGTGCAGCAGTTGCCGGGCACGAGAACTTCTTTTTCTTCTGGTTCTTCCAGGCGCAGGCACTGCTTCTTGCGTTGCTCAGCCTCCCGATTCTCTTTGCCGACTTCGACCCTCGTCTCTCCCTTGGTTTCTCCGATATGCTCGGGTTTGTCGTCTGGTTGATCGCCCTGGGAGGAGAGTCGCTTGCCGACCGGCAGCTTGAGGCATTCAAGGCGGATCCGGCCAATCAAGGAAAAGTCTGCTCCGTTGGTCTCTGGCGCTACTCGCGGCATCCGAATTATTTTTTTGAATGGCTGATCTGGGTTTCGTTCTTCTTCTTTGTGCTGCCCGCTCCCTGGGGGTGGACGATGATCTTTTGCCCCGCCCTCATGCTCTTCTTCCTGCTGAGGGTGACCGGAATTCCCTACACCGAGCAGCAGTCGCTCCGTTCGCGGGGACTCGCCTACCGGCAGTATCAACGCACCACGAGTGCTTTTGTGCCGTGGTTTCCGAAGTAGAAAGAATGTAGCATCAGCCTCGTTTCCGAATATTTCCCGATTTCCCATGAGCACACTCGATTCCCTTCTTGCACGCGGATTGCTGCCCGACACCATTGTGCGGTCCGGCATCCGGCATCTCCTTTCGAAAAAACTCCGCGAGGAGGGGGCGGGCGATCTGGAGGAGCGCGACCGACGCTTTGCCGAATTCCGTTCGGCTCTGGATGCCTCGCCGATCGCCATCAATACGGCCGATGCGAATGAACAGCACTACCAGGTGCCGACGGAATTCTATCTCAATGTCCTCGGCCCCAGGCTGAAGTACAGCAGCGGTTACTGGCCCTCAGAGCACGCCACGTTTGCCGAGTCGGAGGAGGCCATGTTGGAACTGACCTGCAAGCGCGCAGAACTCAAGGATGGGCAGAAGATTCTTGAGCTTGGTTGCGGTTGGGGTTCTCTCACCCTCTGGATGGCGGAGCATTATCCGAACTCCTCGATTACTGCGGTTTCCAATTCCTACACCCAGCGTCTGCACATCGAGGCCGAAGCTCACCGCAGGGAACTCTACAATGTGCGGATCATCACGGCCGACATGAACACCTTCGCTCCGCCAGAACCCGGGACCTACGACCGTGCGGTCTCCGTGGAGATGTTCGAGCACATGAAGAACTATCGCGAATTGATGAAGAGGATCGCGGGATGGCTCAAGCCCGACGGGAAGCTTTTCGTCCATATCTTCACGCATCGCGAGTATTCCTACCACTTCGAGGGGAAGGATCCCTCCGACTGGATCACCCGGTACTTCTTCTCTGGCGGCACCATGCCCTCGCATGATCTGCTGCTCTACTTTCAGGATCATCTCAAGATCGAGGGTCATTGGAAGGTTAATGGCACCCATTATGCCCGCACCTCGGAGGCCTGGCTTTCCTTGATGGACACGAACCGGACTGTGATCACTCCCATTCTGGAGAAGACTTACGGAATCGATCAGGCAGACAAGTGGAGGGCCTACTGGCGGACCTTCTTCATGTCGTGTGCCGAACTCTGGGGCTACCGCGGCGGCGAGGAGTGGATCGTCTCCCATTATCTCTTCACGAAGTAAGCCTGTGCGCGGATTAATCTGGAAAACAGGAAGTCCGGAATCTAGCAAAGATATGGAAGCGGGCATCCGCGGATCGGCTTTTCATCAATCACCTTTCTGACTTCATCCCTTTTTCCCGATGCGCATCCTCATCCTCACAGCTGGATTTGGCGAAGGTCACAATACGGCCTCCCGCTGTATCGCTGAGGCCCTGCATGAGCATCCCGGCACGGATGCCAGAATCGTGGATGTCTACCTGGAGACGATTCCAAGATTCACGAAGGTGCTGCAGTCGGGCTACGGTCTCGCGATCAACAAGTTTCCCTTTATCTGGAGCGCGATCTTCACGCTTCTCGACAAACCGGGCAAACTGGAGGCAACGCTCCCCCTGGCGGGTAATCTCCGCAACGCCCTCCGGCGCGTCGTGGAGGAATACCGACCCGATGTCATCGTCTCGACCTATCCTCTCTACGCCTATTTGATTCAGGAACTGCGGGGGAAAGGGCATGAGCCCTCCAAGGTGCCGCTTCTGACGATGGTGACTGATTCCACCGCGATCAATTCCTCGTGGTACCGCGGAGGGAGTGACACTTTCCTTGTGGCGGATCGCGAGACGGCAAACGTCCTCAGTCACGGTGGTGTCGATGAGGCGCGCCTGCAGGTGCTTGGTTTTCCCGTGACTCCGAGGATGGCTTCGCTCAAGCCGCTAGAACCAGTCATTCACGGAGCCAAGCGGATCCTTTATCTGCCCTCCTCGCGCGTCGGGCATACGCTTGCGGTGGTCCGGGCCCTTCAGGCTGTGCCCAACACCGAAATCACGATTGTCACCGGGCGGCTCAAGGGATTGCATGCCGCGCTTGTCCGGGCCGGGGTTGCGGATGGGATTCGCACCCATCTGGTGGGCTGGACCGACAAGATTCCCGAGCTTCTCTGCAGCCACCATCTCTTCATTGGCAAGGCGGGGGGCGCGATCGTCCAGGAAGCCATGGCGGCCCGTTGCCCTATCCTTGTCAGCCATGTGGTTCCAGGGCAGGAGGAAGGCAATATCGAGATGATCGAGCGCCATGACATCGGGCGCCTGGCGGCTCATTATCCCGAGACTCTTGCGGCTTCCGTCGAGGAGATCTTTGCTGATGACGCGGCGACTTGGATGAGGTGGAAGAAAAACATCGCCAACATCTCGAAGCCGACATCAAGCCGTGACATTGCCGCCTTCATTCTCAAAACGGCAGCACTGGGAAAGGTTCCCTCGGGTATGCTTTCCTAACGGACTTCCGAAGCCGTAATCGGCTCCATTTTCCTTTTTATTGCGCCGCGGGGCGGCTGATCAACTGGGCGTAGTAGAGGTCTCCGTTCCAGACGGTGACGGCGACTCCGCCGACGGGGGTCCATCCCTTCGAGAGGTGGAGCTGCAGGTCGTCATTGAAGGCCTGTTTGAATCCCGTGAGCATCTTGTACTTGAGCACTGCCGCACCGTTACCCGATGCCGTCATCGGTGCATTCTGATCGGGTGATGCCTGAAGGGAAACGGAGGGCGCGGCCATAAGCAAAAGTGAACCAATGGCAAGGGAGGTTAGTTTCATAGGGATTGGATGAGATGAGGAGTGTGGATATTGTTAAAATAGATCGGGATAGCGTGATCGCGCGAGTCCCGTCGTGCGCGCGTAGATTTCGGCGGCAGGTCCGCCCAGAAGAGCAAGCCTCACGAGTTCCTGGCAGGCGGTCAGATCGAGACTCCGGATCGCCTTCTTTACACGGGGGACGAGGGCAGCACTGGCGCTAAGTTCATCGATTCCCAATCCCAGGAGCATCGGAGTGTACTCGATGTCGCCGGCCAACTCACCGCAGACCCCGACCCAGATGCCGGCGGCATGGGCGGCATCGATGATGGTCTTGAGGATGCGAACGACGGCCGGATTGGAAGGGTCGTGCAAGTGGGAGATACGCTCATTGCCGCGATCAACCGCCATGAGATACTGGAGCAGGTCGTTGGTCCCGACGCTGAAGAACTTCACCTCGCGGGCCAGGATGTCCGCTGTGAGAGCTGCGCTTGGAACCTCGATCATGATTCCGAGTTCGATGGCGGGATCATGCGGCACACCGCGTTCGCGGAGTTCCACGATCGATTCCGCAAGGAGCGCCTTTGCATGAAGGAGCTCTTCGTGGCCGGAAATCATCGGGAACATGATCTTGAGATTGCCATGAACCCCCGCGCGAAGGATCGCGCGGAGTTGGGTCTTGAAGATTTCCGGGTTATTGAGGCAGAAGCGGATGGCGCGGCATCCAAGAAAGGGGTTCTGCTCGTGGCCCAGATCCAGGCATTCGGTCGGCTTGTCTCCGCCGATGTCGAGGGTGCGGATGATGACGGAATGGGGAGCGACGCGTTCGGCCACCTGTCGGTAGATGGCATATTGCTCCTCCTCGTCGGGTGGGGTGATCCGGTTGAAATAGAGGAACTCGGTCCTGTAGAGACCGATGCCGTCGGCCCCGCAGGCGGCCACGTCATCCAACTCCTCGGGGAGTTCGATATTGGCGGCAAGCGTGATATGACGGCCGTCGAGGGTTGAGGAATCGCTTTCCCTCAGGGTCTCGAGACCCTCCTCGATGTGCTCCTTTTCCTCGGCGATCTTCTGGTACCGGGCGAGGGTTTCGTGCGTTGGGTTGAGGAAAATCTTTCCACTGTAACCGTCCATCAGGATGGAGCTGCCGTTTTCCAGTTGGTGGCAGATTCCCTCCAGGCCAACGATGGCGGGGATGCCGAGCGATCTTGCCATGATCGCCGTGTGGGATGTCTTGCTTCCCTTCTCAGTGATGAACCCGGCCACATTTTCACGGTTCAAGGTGGCCGTGTCGGAAGGGGTCAATTCGTCGGCAACGATAATGTGGTTGCGGTCGTGTCCGGCGAGGCGCTGTCCGGATTTTCCAAGCAGATGACGCACAACCCTCCTCGCCACATCCTCGAGATCAACGGAACGCTCCCGGAGGTAGGGATCATCGATGGCCGAAAGGCTCTTGATGAAGCGATGGGAGACCCCCTGAAAAACAAATTCCGCATTATGCTTCTCCTTGCGGATACCCTTGATCACCTCGTCGATGA
This sequence comes from uncultured Spartobacteria bacterium, assembly GCA_903933015.1. Classification (GTDB taxonomy): domain Bacteria; phylum Verrucomicrobiota; class Verrucomicrobiia; order Chthoniobacterales; family UBA6821; genus UBA6821. The sequence goes on from CAIZIQ010000174.1 coordinate 16,099, forward strand.
GCGTGGGATCCTCCAAAACAAGAAGGTGGGCGTCAAAAATGCCTGCATCACCAGGGGAAGTCGATTCTGAGAGGCGATCCTGAAGTCCTGTGAGCTCCTTCCGAGTTGCAAGCAGAGCCGTCTCAAAACGAGCGACTTCCGCATCTAACTCTTCCTCGGAAAGGTCGCGAAACGGAATCGATTCCTCCTCCTGAAAGTGGATCAGGACCTTCCCCTCGGCAATACCGGGAGCCACCGCTATTCCCTCAAGAATGTATTCCTCGCCTTCTTGGGGCGAGGTCGCCTTGAGCGATTTCTTGATGGACGAACGGATTCCCACGAAGAGTGACTTACAGAAGAGAGTCTACGGGGTCAAAGATGGATTTTACCGTTTTCTCCCAGGGGCGCTTTCATGCCTCGTCGCGGGCGGGAACCTCGATGGCCTCGCAGACATCGCGCCACCCTGGAAAATTCCAGGCATTCGGGAAATCCTTGCACTGCTGCGGTTTGACCTTCTGGATCGAGCATTCGTTCCCCTTCAGAAAGAAGCAGGCCCCGTCTTCCTGATCGATGAGGGCAAGCCCCCCGCGGTTGGGCCGCAGGCGTGTGTAGTGCTGGATGAAGTAATCTTCTTCCATTCCGAGGTGGGCGGCAATGGCAAGCACCTCCTCCTCGGTGACCCTGACGAATCCGGGCCAGCGGCAGCAGGCCGTGCAACGTTGACAAAGATAGGTCGGAGGCATCGGTGGAAGTGAAAAGTGGAAAGTGAAAAGTGGAAAGTGTAAACAGGGCTTTGGTGAAGCGTGCGGCAGTCGTTCAGGAACAATGTTTTGCCCATCAGCCACATTTTCTTCAGCTTTTTGGAATGAAAGTCCTCATCCTTGGTTCCAACGGCCGTCTTGGCTCCGCGCTCGCAAGAAACTGGAAGAATCTTCCCGGAATGGAAGTCGTTCCGTTGACCCGTGCTCAGGTCGATCTTTCCCAGCCCGAGACGGCCGAAGCCGGGCTTGCTGCATATCCCTTTGGAATCGGTGATGTGGTGATCAATTCAGCCGCCGCGACCGATGTCGATGGCTGCGAGCGTGATCGGGAAATGGCGCGCAGGATCAATGCCTCGTCGCCCGGGCGCATTGCGCGCCTTTGCGCGGCCCGTGGTGCC
>CAIZIQ010000175.1 GCA_903933015.1 uncultured Spartobacteria bacterium
CATCATCCCAGATCCAGTGTTCATAGCCGTTGGAGTAGAAAATAATCGGGCGTCGTCCGGTCATCACCTCCAGGCAGTCGGCATAGAGCTTCGCCTGTTGCTGACCTACGCGGGGATCGCGCCGCGTCCGCTTGGCCTCCACCACGGCCAGAGGCAGGCCGTCATCTCCCCAGAGCACATAGTCCACAAAACCCTCCCCCTTCTCATTGGGCATCCCCGTCACGGGAAATTCCCGATCTCGCTCTTGGTCAAGAGCCCATCCGGCCTCCTTCAGGAGCAGATCGATGAAGTAATCCCGCGTCTCCGCTTCCGAGTAATCATGCTCATCTCCCTTGGCAGCGTTCGCCTTGCGGGCGGCAGCCACCTCAGCCCGGAGACGCTTGAGCTCCTCATCGAGCCCTGCCCTTTCCTCCAGCAGGGTTGTCAGCTTCTCATCGCGCTCACTCAGGTCTCGCTCCAGCTTCTGGAGCTGCTCCTTGGTCTGTGCGGTGACGGATACTCCTGCTCCCTTGGGTAGCAGCTCCTGATTGAAGGCAAGATCCGCCGCAAGCTTCGCCCCCTTCCCGTAGGTCTGCACTAGCCAGTAGCCGAGATGGAAAAGCTCCTTCACCGCCATCAGAGCGTCATATTGGCGGATCGGCTTGTGGCTGTGGACGGCGAGATTCCAGACCTCCCGGATCAGACGCGCCTTCGCAAAGATCGCCGGCCCCACCACATTCCGGAAGCAGGGCTCATGAATCAGAGCGCTGAGATTCTCCTGATACGGCAGCCGCAGATCCGCATCGTTCTTGTAGATCCAGTGCACCGCCAGCTCCAGAGCCCTGCGCGCATAGAAGCACGCGGCCCTCGGATCGGGATAGACCAGCGACTCGGCCTTGGCCGCAGCGTCACTGATCCCAGACCATTCTGGAGCTAGGAAGGCAAACTGGCTCATGGGATCTGATTGATGCGATGTTCGGCCTCTTTGAGGATGGAAAGAACTTCCTCAAAAGCCGGAGGAGAATCGAGAAACATATCTCGCATCGCCTGATAGTCGCTCCGCAACTCAGGCAACCGATGATCGGGAGGCAGCAGACGGAACGTCCCCGGCTTGGCCAGATCATAGCGTGCCCAGCTCCTGGCAAAGAAGAGAGCCTTCCACTCCACGACCCGGTCCCGAAGAACATCCTCAGCCATGGCGGCGAGAGCTTCTGGCCTGCGCGCCATGGCGGCCACATCGGCATAGTGACGGGAGTAGCGCTCCGGCATCGGCGATTCGGCCTCCCGATGATACTCTGCATGGAGAATGGTCGCCTTCTCCCAGAAGGCCCGTTCCATCTCGAGAGCGACCACCTCGCATCCCATCTCCTGCATCTCGGCGGACAAGACCTCTGTCAGCCAGGGACTCACCCGATGACGGCCCGCCGGACGCTGATCGGTCAGCGATCCGAACTCCAGCTTCACCTGACGGCGGATGTAGGGAATCCCCTCCGGAAAACCGCAGGGATAGTTGAAATAGAGCACGGGAGAGTGCGTGGCGGCATCCCGCTCATACTCCAGCCATCCGCCCCGATGTGACGGATCCGGGCCAAGGATGGCCCCCACCCTCGCCTCCAGAACGAGATGAAGCTGCCGCTCCACCCACGCGCAACAGGCCTCCTCAGTCTCCTCCATCCACCTGTCGCGCTGACGTCGGGAGAGCGCATCCTTGGCGAGGGATTCCTCGATTCCCAGCGCCCGCGGCGAGACCGAGAGATCGAGATCCTCGGAAAATCTCCTCAGAACCCCGAAGACCTTCGAAAGCGCCGTGCCTCCCTTGAAGACCAGCG
>CAIZIQ010000176.1 GCA_903933015.1 uncultured Spartobacteria bacterium
AAGGGGATCAATCGCTGTTCCGCTTGCCCCTGCCTTTCCGGTCGGGGAGACGTGGAGTTCCACAGGTGAGGCGTTCAGTGCTGCACCCAAAAGCAGAAGTGCGGCAAGTGAGCAGGTAAGACGGGGGGAGTTGGTGCTGATCATCCCGAAGTCTCCCATGTCCCCCGAAAGGGAATCAAGATCTCATCGTGACTTCGTGCATGGTTGCAAGGAGGGCGAGGTTTGCTAATTATCCACCTTTTCCATGAATTCCGATCAGAACCCTTTTCCTTCTCAAGTCTTCGCCTCCCTTCTCGATGCTCAGCGCACCGTCTTGAGTCTGAAACTCAGAAGTGCTTCCTCAACCCACGATCTTCCCTGGAATGGCGGCACCTCGCTGAATGATGCCGGCTGGAAGATCAGCACCTCGGTCGTCGAGGTCTCGGGGCGACCTGGGTCTTTCGACGTGACGTCGGTGATCGAACTGACTCAGGGAAGCTCTCCGGCAACAAGCGTCCAACTTGTCGCCGATTTTGCCGGATGGAATCCGAAGTCTTATGTCTATTCTCCCTGCATGGTCTATGACGGGAACCGCTTCGAGATCGTCGATGTCCCGTACTCCCCCTTCTGGCCTGATGCCTCCCATTATGCCGTCGACAAGCCGATCAGCATCACCAACCAGACCCATCTGAATAAAGACGGCTCTGCCGCCTCGATCGAGATCGACACGTGGGGTGTGGCCACACCGTGCCTCGGATGGCGCTCTCCGGAGGGGCGTGGATTCCTCCTCTTTACACCCGATCACAACGAACTCGGCGCCATGGGTCTGACCATTACGGAGGATGGGCCGTCTGAGAAGGCCTCCTTCGTCGTGGAGAGTCCGCGCCGCCGCTCCAAGATCCCGAATATCATGGGCTTCCGGGAGGGAGATCCTCTCCGTGATTGGAAAACCGGGGACAAGGTCACGATGACCGTTCGGTTCCGCTTCTTCGAGGCGCCACGCCTGCAGGATCTCTTCGACCGCTATGCCGAGGGGCGCAAGGACTTCGGAGATCGCCGCACCGTCAAGGCCCTCCCCTTCAGCGAGGCTGATCGGATGGTCCGTGAGAAGGTGAACGCGCTCAACTGGGATGAGGAACTCGGCTACTACCGTCATGGCATCAGCAGGCTCAATACCAAGCCGTTCGACTGGTGGCAGCTCGGTTGGGTCTCGGGCGGACTCACCACCCTGCCGATGATCGCGCAGGGGGAGCCGACCCAGAAAGCACGCGCCCTACGCAATCTCGCCTTCATGTTTGAGGGGAGCCCCGTCGAGAATGGTCTCTGGAAAGCCCATCATGACGGGACGAAGTTCAATAATGAGGATCCCCGTCCTCCACGTCCTGGATATCTTGTCTCCGTGCGTCGTCTCTCCGACGCGCTCTACTTCGGGATCAAGCAGATCCTGATGCTGGAGGCTCGGGGCGAAGAGGTTCCCGCCGCATGGAAGACCTCTGCCAAGAATCTCGCTGACGCCCTCGAGAGGATCTTCCGCAAGTATGGCCAGATCGGCCAGCATCTCGACATCCGCCCGGCCGAGATCGGCATCGGCGGGAGCACCGCCGGAGGCGTCCTCCCCGCAGCCTGGATCCTGGCGTCACGACTCTTCAACGACCCAGTCTATCTGAAAGCCGCCGAGGATCTGGGACGTCAGCTTGTCCGGGATTGCGTCGAGAGAGGCCTCACCACCGGAGGTCCGTG
>CAIZIQ010000177.1 GCA_903933015.1 uncultured Spartobacteria bacterium
CAGGAATGATTCGAGATACTCAGGCAGAACAATTTTTGGGTCAGATCTGAAGCGATACATCTTGCCTGAGACCATCAACCGGGGCCGTGTCTTGCGGACAAGGCAGACGACGCCGCATCGAACTCTAGGCCCTGCACAGGTTAGGAGTAGATCGCCAACCTGAACCTCCAAAGGGGGGTCTGGATCCAACTTTGAGGGAAGCTGTTTGTTGTGCTCAGGCTGAAACTCACCATCCTGGATGGCCGTTGTTTTGAGGACTCCCCAGTCCGCTTCGCTTTTTGCAGGGAAGTTCTCACATTGAGGACTCCAGCCCTGTCTTAAAGTCTGCCCGTTCCCAAAAGGAAGCAGTGTTTCGTCTATGTCCGTTACGACCCAGTTTTCGGCAACTTTCATCACGCTACGAGGGCTTCATTCAGCTCTTCGATGAGCCCATCCAGGCTCTCCCCAAAGAGTTGGTAAATCTTTCCTAGACCGCCCTCGCGATCAAAAGGAGCCATGTCGAGATCTTCGCGCTCCAGATGGAAGGAGGTGCAGACGTGATCTCGGATCATCTGGAGCCAGGCCATCTGGAGTTCATTGAACTTCTCTCCTGCGCCAGCATGACGGGCCATGATCCAGTCTTGGAAGTTCCGGCGTACTGTCTCCTCGAAGGTGGAGAGGGATGTATCGATGCCGCAGGCCCGCCTGATGAGAGCGACAAGGGCGGTAAGTTCGTTGATCGGCTGCTTGCCCCGATAATTCTCAAGTTGGCTGTAGGCCTGCCAGACTCGCAGTGGTGCGATCCGGGGGGCGTCGGAGCGGAGTTTCTCGATGACCTCCTTCAGCATAGCGAAGGTAATCTCTCTGCGGCGGAAGGGCTGGGAGTAGAAGATGGAAAGAGCAGCGAGGTGGTCCTTGTTCGCCAGAAGCCAGTTTGCGAATTCCTGGCTTAGGGCTTCGGCGTTCTTTTGGGCATCGGCATCCCACTCTGCTCTGAGGAGTGAATCGAGTTGGTCGTGATGGAGGATCTGTTCTTTTTCCTGGCGAATGGTGTCGATGATCTCAATCAGCTTCCCGTTGAAAACGCTGGCGGCTTCTTTGACGAGTTCCGTCTGGGCTTCTTCCAAAAGTTTTTCCGGAGGCTCGGCATTCCACTGAAGGTTTGCCATTTCGATGGCTTTCTTTTCAACGGCGTCCTCATTGATGGCGCTAAAGAGGCTGGCCACGATGGACTTCAAAGCGACTCCTCCAGACTGAGCCTCGATCCTAGCATGGTCGGCGGGGAGTAGCTGCTTATTCAGTCGGGCAAGACGGCCGGCGAGGGAGCTGATCGTATCGGCATCGTTGGCACCCATCATGACTCCCATGGCGAGATCTTTCAGTGATACGCCGGGCTTCGTGATGATTGGAGAGCTGGCCGTTTTGAGCGATTTAGTCACTCCGATGGCATCGACGATGACGTAGTGAGTCTTAGCAGAGGTGGCAGAGGGGGTGACTTTCTTGAGGTCGTCGTGATCAAGCGTGCGGGTACCTCTCCCCTTCATCTGCTCGAAGTAGTTGCGGCTCTTAACGTCCCGCATGAAGAGAAGGCACTCCAGAGGCTTCACATCGGTTCCCGTAGCGATCATGTCCACCGTGACAGCGATCCGTGGGTAGTAGTCGTTGCGAAACTGGGCCAGGACGGATTTGGGATCTTCCTCGGCCTTGTAGGTGATCTTTTTGCAGAAGGAGTTCGCCTCACCAAATTCCTCGCGGATGATCTTGATGATGTCGTCGGCGTGGCTGTCGGTCTTTGCAAAGACGAGGGTCTTCGGAACCTCTGAGCGGCCGGGGAAGATGTCGGGGAGTTTGTCCCGGAAGGTCTTGATAATCGTTCTGATCTGATCAGGGACGACGATCTTATCATCGAGTTTTTTCGCGGAATAGACCTCGTCCTCATCCTGAACCTCCCAACGGCGCTTACGGGTCATGCGTTCCCGTTTCTCGACAAGTTGCTGGGCAACAACCTTCGTGCCGTTTTTCGTGACTTGAGTCTCGATGGTGTAGACCTCGTTCCCAACATTTACGCCATCTGCAACGGCTTTCTCGTGACTGTAGTCGCTAACGACGTTGTTGTTAAAATAGCCGTATGTTCGGTTGTCGGGAGTAGCAGTTAGGCCGACCTGGAATGCATCGTAGTAATCGAGGACCTGCTGCCAGAGATTGTAAATAGAGCGGTGACACTCATCGATGATGAGGAAGTCGAAGAACTCAATGGGCACCTTCTCGCTGTAGACGACGGGCATGGGAGCCTTCGGCTTGGTCAGCTGCTCTGCTGGACTGAGC
>CAIZIQ010000178.1 GCA_903933015.1 uncultured Spartobacteria bacterium
AATGTGACTGGAGTTCAGACGTTGCTCTTCCGATCTCTGTCTCCACCGAGATCTTCGAACTTTCCAAAAAAGGGCTTCGCGCCATCGGCAACTACGATCCCAATGACACCTGAACATCTTGTAGAAATCCTTCTCGATGCCGATAGCATCAGACGTCGTGTTGTTGCCCTCGGAGGGGAAATCAGTTCCGAATTCGAGGGCGAGGATCTCTGCATCATGCCGGTGCTCGACGGTGGGATGATCTTTGCCGCCGATCTGATCCGGGAGATCAAGCTCCCCCTGACGCTGCTGCCGATCAAGGCCTCCAGTTATGGCACCGCAACAACCAGTTCGGGCACGGTCTCTCTCCCCTGGGGCATCCCAACTGCGGTCCAATGTAAGAAGATCCTTCTCGTTGATGACATCCTCGACACCGGAAAAACATTTGAAATCCTGAATTCAGAACTCCTCTCGGCGGGAGCAACCTCCGTTCATACCTGTGCCCTGCTTCGAAAAGAATCATCCAACCACCTGAAGGCAGACTACATCGGCTTTGATATCCCCGATCAGTTCGTCGTCGGCTACGGACTCGATCTGGCAGGTAAGTATCGGAATCTTCCCTGCATCGGAATCCCGAGAAATCTGTAACTCTTGCTACTTGCTCAATCCTCGTACCTTCCCCCCATACCCGGTCATCTCAAAATATCCTTCAGCGGTAATGGGCCTGCCAGACATGGATCCCACCCCCCGAACGGCCCCCTCCCAATAGGCAAAGGGAGCCAGGAGGAGTTCCTGATCGGCCAGCTTCGGCGTGACGGAAAGGGAGATGCCTAGGGAGGGTATCTTCAGATCCCAAGTCGCTGGATACAGGCCTCCCGTATGGGGGCTCTTCCAGGTGCCTTGAGGAGTCATCTCAATATCGTCGAGGGAATGAACCGAGGCATCCGCAGACCGGAGTGTCCCCGAACGGAAAGAAGTCTGACCCGACCTATCCCTGATCCGGAAGATCATCAGGTCATCGCCATTACTGAGGTGTAACCCCGACCAGTCCCAACCGGTCTCCTCCGGTTCAAGCTGATTGGTCGACCATTCATGGTCGAACCAGACGAGGCCATTCACCTGGTGGGAGACTCCATTCACCATGACCGATCCCGAAGCCTTCATCCGGGTGAGTGAGTAGTAATGGGAGGCATGCCCGGGCTTTGAGGATTTCGGACTGATCCCATCGTGACCGTGGAGGAGAGGTTGACGGTCCTGAGTCAAAACCAGATCAACGGACCTCACCTCACCCCGATCACCCGTCTCGCTTGCCTTCAGTTGAAAACTACCGATGGCAACCTGTTCCAGAGACCAATCCTTCATCCAAGCCATGCGTCCCACTGCTCCGGTGGGAGCACCAAAACCTGCCTCTCCGAAGGCTCCGCGAGCTGAGCGCTGGAAGGATCGGAAGGTATGCCCGGAAACATCGGTGAATGCAAAATGAGCAAAAGGGAGTTCATTCACGCGGAACCGTGATCCCTTCTGAGGCTTCTCTCCGGGGTGGATGCCCTGACGGAAAAAGGTCAACTGGAACCCGTACTCGTGCCCCTGCGCATCGAGCAGGTTACCCGTGGCGTACCACCACTCGGTCTTGAAGTCACGGTGAGGCCCGTGATCCCTAGGAAACTCATACTTCCATCCCGGCACAGCCAGGGACCATGTGTCCGCTTTGGAAGGCGGCTCCTGGGCGGAAAGGGCTCCTGCCAGCAGGAGGATCAGTAAACAAAGGGTTCTGCTGGTGCGGGACATTCTTCAACCTTGGTAGCCTCGAGGATGGCCGTACGGCGTCCACCCTCCATGGGAAAAGTCGGGGTGCCGATGATCTTCACCCAGCCCATTTCCGAGAGATTCAGGGGCCTTGGATATTGAATCGTAACTCCGACAGGCTTGGCATCCGCGGCACAGCAGGTGATGAACATACGGATCGCCTGGAAACGGTCTCCCTTGGGATTACCCGTGGAGAGCGGCACATATTGCCCAATTAACTCGACCTGCTTACCCTCGAACTCCGATCGGTAGGAGGGCATCTGGACAGCATAGAGAAGATCAATGACCTGAATCGGCATTGCCCCCGATGAGGAGGGAGATGCATCGGAACTCGCATCAGTGGATGCTCGTGGAGTCCCGACCGGTGTTTGGGCCACTGCTTGGGAGGCCTTGGCTGCCGGGAGTTTATCGAGATTATCGACAACCCCCCGGTTCTGGACGGTCGTGATCGAAAAGCGTGTCCCCTGGCCGAGAAGGATAACAACCAAGGGGATCAGCAGGATCACCGTCTTGAAAAGAAAACTGCTTACAGAAACCGGCTCATCTCCATGAGCATGCCCCTCATGGGAGTGCTCTTCATCGTCCCCATGCTGATGTCCCTCCCCATCATGAACATGATCATGATGGCAGCATCCTCCATCAGCATGATGGTGAGGGTGCACCTTTTGTTCCTGTGCATGGTCATGATGACAGCAGTGGTGTGATGCGTTGGAAACCGACTTATTGAAGACAACTCGGAAAGCAAAGTAGGCCAGAAAAAGTAGCATCACCCCACCCGCGATCGTGAAGCGCTGGAGCGATGGATGGAGATAGGTGGAGAGTTGGCCCGCCGAGGCAATCCAGAGTGTAAAAGCTCCCCAGAGTAGCAGAATCAGCGCATCCCGAACGGTCTTGATGGATTGGGGAATATTCATCACCAGGCGAGATTCAGGGTGGCAATTCGCCAGCAGATCAGACCGATCACCACAAAGAGTCCGATGGCCAGTGAGAGGATGAAGCGTTTCGTGAAGGCGGAGCCGTAGAGAAAGAGCAGCTTGAAATCGAGCATTGGCCCGAAGACCAGGAATGCCAGTTTGGCGGCCATCGGGAAGGTCGTCAGCGTAGCTGCAATGAAGGCGTCCGTGGTACTGCAGACCGAGAGCACCAAGGCCAACCCCATCAGCGAGGCGATCGCCAGGGGTGGATTGGAAGCCAGCGGGAGAATGATCTCCTGATTCACCGCCGTGCTGAAGAGCGAAGCAGCAGCGGCACCAATCACGAAATAAACAGAGACATCGAGAAAATCACGGGAAGCGACTCCCGCGATGTTCTGGAGGCGATCGAGAATGCTCCGCCCCTTATCATGATGATTCTCATGATCCTCCCCCTCCGGAGCAAGCAGGCCGGGGCGCAGGATGGAGAGGGGTGTAAAGTAACTGCAAATCCAGCCGGCAATCACCGCCACCGAGAGACCGAGTCCGAAACGCATCAACGTCATCTCCCAGGCTCCCTGACCACGGAAGGCCGCCAGTGTGCTCAGAACCACAAGAGGGTTCACAATGGGAGCTGCCAGCATGTAAGTGATCCCGCATGAAACCGGGAGTCCCTTACGCATGAGGCGGCGCACAACCGGAACAATGCCGCATTCGCAAACCGGAAAAATCACCCCGAGCAACCCACTTACCAGAACTGCAACGCGGGGATTGCGGGGCAGAAGTCGGGTCATCAGGGACTGGGGCAGGAATTCCTCCAGTAATCCGGAAAGAATCGCGCCTCCCAGCAGGAAAGGCATTCCCTCAAGCAGTATGCTCAGGAAGGCATACTGAAAATCAGGAAGGCTGAACTTGAACCAAGCCGCGGTAAGCATCTCGGGGTCAAGATAGCAGCAAGCCGGAGGAAGTCACCCCTCCGGCTTGCTTCATGGTGAAGATTTCCGATTAAAGCGACTGGGCCGCTGTAACCACATTCTCGGCAGTCATGCCAAGTTCCTTGAGGACGGTAGCCCCCGGGGCGCTCAAGCCGAAACGGTCAATCGCCACGGTCTTCCCATCCAGACCGACATAGCGGAACCAAGGATCGGAAATTCCGGCCTCGATGGAAACACGCTTGCGGCAGGTGGAAGGAAGCACCTCCTCACGGTAGGCGGCATCCTGACGCTCGAAACGCTCCATGCAGGGCATCGAGACAACACGGGCACCGGCACCGAGGGTCTTGGCAGCGTCAAGGGCGACATTCAGCTCACTGCCGCTGGCAAGGATGATCACCTCAAGGGGTGCAGTCTCCTTGCGGGCGATGTAGCCACCCTTGAAGACACCCTGGCGACGGACATCGACGGGAATTTCATTGAGATTTGGGAGATTCTGTCGGCAGAGGGCGAGAAGGGTCGGGCCGTGGATGTGCTCCATGGCGGCGGCAAATGCACCGACAGTCTCCTCGGGATCAGCGGGACGGATCACATCCAGACCGGGGATCGCCCGGAGGGCGGCAACGGTCTCTACCGGTTCGTGGGTGGGACCGTCCTCCCCGACGGCCACGGAGTCGTGCGTGAAGATGTAGGTGGTGGGTAGCTTGGAAAGGGCGGCTACACGGATGGAGGGACGGCCGTAATCGCTGAACACCAGGAAGGTCGCTCCCGCGATGCGGAAGATGCCGTCGTAGGCGTAACCGTTCATGATCGCGCACATGGCGTGCTCGCGGATACCGAAGTGAATGTTGCGTCCCTCATTGTTCTCGCGGGTGAAGTCTCCTCCGCCCTCGATGTAGTTGAGGGTGGAACCGAAGAGATCGGCGCTGCCGCTCACCAGAAGAGGCATGGCCTTGGAAATCGGTTGGAGAACCATGGCGCCCGCCTTGCGGGTGGCGATCGTCTCATCGGGCTTGAAGGCCGGGATAAGCGAGAGGAGGTCGGGAACCTTCTGCTCGATGCCGGTATCGAGAAGGGCTGCCAACTCGGCATTGGCTGCGCGCCAGGCCGCAAATTCCTGCTGCCATGCCGTATAGGCGGCGGCACGCTTTACCTTCAGGTCGACGAAGTAGGCCGTGACCTCGGGAGAGATGTAGAACTTTTCGTCGGGCAGTCCGAGTCCCTTGCGGGCCTCGTCGGAGAACTTTACCCCGGCCTCGCCATGGGCCTTGTTGGTTCCCTCGACCTGGGGGATTCCCTTACCGATGATGGTTTTGCAGATTATGATGTGCGGCTTGCCCTTGGTGGCCTTGGCCTTGTTGAAGGCCGCAAGGATTTCATCCAGGTTATGGCCGTCGATCATCTGGACATGCCAGCCATAAGCGGCGTAACGGGCACCGACATCCTCGCTCTGGCTGACATTCAGCATCGCATCGAGGGTGACGTTGTTGGAATCGAAGAAAACAATCAGGTTATCGAGTCCGAGGTGACCTGCTAGTGAGGAAGCCTCAGCGGAGACACCTTCCTGAAGGCAGCCGTCTCCACAGAGGGCGACGACATGGTTGTCGAGGATGGTGTGCTGGGGAGTGTTGAAGCGGGCGGCGGCCATCTTCTGGGACATGGCGTAGCCGACGGCGTTGGCCACACCTTGACCGAGGGGACCCGTGGTCGCCTCGACACCCGGAGTCTCGTGGAACTCGGGGTGACCGGGA
>CAIZIQ010000179.1 GCA_903933015.1 uncultured Spartobacteria bacterium
ACAAGTACCTCATGATTGCGAGAGATCGCCTTGGTGGCGGAGCCATCCTTGCCCGGCTTGCGGACGAGCGGTCGCTGGCCGGCGAAGATACTCAGGATATCCTTCTCCTGGGGATCGCGGGCAAGATAGCGCGCGGCGTTACGGAGGATGAAGCCGACTTCCTCCTTGAGCGCCCTCGGCTCGATCTCGGGCTTTTGCATCGGGGTGTCGGTCGTGCCGACCAAAACTTTGTCATGCCATGGAATGACGAACAGAACACGACCATCATCGGTATGAGGCACCATGATTGCGGAATCCCCCTGCAGAAAGGAACGATCAAAGACGAGGTGGACTCCCTGACTCGGCTGAACGGCGGGCACCGCCTTCGGATCATCCATCGTGCGGACTTCGTCGGCAAAAATTCCCGTGGCATTGATCACTACGGATCCCTCCACCGTGTGGCTTCTCCCTGATTCCAGATCGGTAAAGGTGACTCCGTTCACCATCCCATCCTTTTTGGTGAGGCCTCTAACCTTCGTGTAGTTGAGAACGCAGGCGCCGTGATGCACCGCCGTCCGTGCCAGGGTGACGGCAAGTCGTGAATCGTCGAACTGGCCGTCGAAATACTCCACTCCGCCCTGAAGGTGCTCCCTCTCAATGTTCGGAATCCGCTTCAGTGTCTCCTCGCGGGAAACGAGCTGAGAGGGAGAGAGGTTCAGTTTTCCGGCTAATGCATCGTAGACTTTCAAGCCGATCCCGAAGAAGGGTCCCTCCCACCACTGATAGCGGGGGATGAGAAAGGAGAGATGATGAACAAGTTGCGGGGCATTCTGATGCAGCAGCCCACGCTCGCGAAGCGCTTCCAGAACCAGAGGAATGTCACCCTGCTCGAGATAGCGGACACCTCCGTGGACCAGCTTTGTGCTACGACTTGAGGTTCCCTTGGCAAAGTCAGAGGCTTCCAGAAGCAGTGTCTTGTAACCACGCGTCGCCGAGTCAACAGCAACCCCCAAGCCGGAGGCCCCTCCTCCGATGACAATCACATCCCAGTGGCGAGTCTCCTCCAGTTTCTTGAGTAGTTGGTTGCGGTTCATGGTTGAGTCTCCCAGTTCTTGGCGCGCTTGATCGCCTTTTTCCATACTTTGGTACGCGCGCGTCGGGTCTGGGCGGTGATTTCGGGTTCGAATTTCCGATCCACGGAACGAATCTTCGCGAGCGCCTCGACATTGGGCCAGATCCCCGCACCAAGACCCGCGAGCATGGCCGCGCCCAGGGCCGTACTCTCGATATTGACCGGTCGCTCGACCGTGCATCCCAGAGTATCCGACTCGATCTGCATAAGGAGGTCGCTGGCGCAGGCGCCACCATCGACCCGCAGCGTGGAAATTCTTTTGCCGGAATCCTTCTGCATCGCGGAGACCACATCGGCGACCTGAAAGGCAATCCCCTCCAGCGTGGCGCGGGCGATATGGGCAGCGGTGGACCCACGCGTCAGGCCGAAGATCGTGCCTCGTGCATCCGCATCCCAGTGAGGTGCGCCGAGTCCCGTGAAGGCAGGAACCAGCGTGACACCGCCGCTATCCGAAACGCTGTTGGCCAGGGCATTCACTTCCGGAGCACTCTTGATGATGCCAAGTCCGTCACGCAACCACTGGATGGAGGCACCACCCATGAAGAC
>CAIZIQ010000180.1 GCA_903933015.1 uncultured Spartobacteria bacterium
CGAGCATAAGTACCGGATCGCCTGGAGTCAGCTTGAGTACAAGGATAACATCGACGACATCGAGCATCCGATCGTTCGAGAGACCCTGAAATTTCTACAAATCGATCACCCTGTCGAGATCGTCACCTTTGCCGATGTCCCCGCGCAGACCGGCCTGGGTTCCTCCAGTGCGTTTGCCGTAGGATTGCTTCAGGCGCTCTACGCTCTTCGGGGAGAGGTTGCCACGAAGTACCGACTTGCCAGCGAGGCCGCCCACATCGAAATCGAGAGGCTCGGACGACATATCGGAAAGCAGGACCACTTTGCCGCCGCCTATGGGAACCTGAATATCTTCAGCTTTCACCAAGGGGGCACTGTGACCGTGGATCCGGTATTCTACAATCCCGAGACCAAGCGCCATGTCGAGAGTCGCCTCATGCTCTTCTATACCGCGCTCAAGAGGGATGCCAGCAAGGTGCTTAAGGAGCAGCGTGACAGCACCGAGGCAAAGCGAGCTGTCCTTGATTCCATGCGCGATTTGGTGGAACCGCTTCGCGATGTCCTCATGCTTGCAGAGGATCCCGCGCGCTTCGGAGTCATTCTGGATGAAAGCTGGCAGATGAAGCGTAGTCTGACAGGGAGTGTTTCCAGTTCCGAGATTGATGGATATTACGAGACGGCGCGGAAGGCCGGGGCCGTCGGAGGGAAACTTCTTGGAGCGGGTGGCGGTGGTTTCCTGCTCCTCTATGTCGAACCGGAGTGCCAATCCGCTGTCCGCAAGGCCCTGGAACCCCTCTATCAATTGCCATTCCGCTTCGATGATGGGGGCAGTCGCATCACCTACTATGACGAGCGGTAACAGTCTTCTCAAATATAATGGCAATTAGTAACTCTATAGCCGAGGAACGAGTAAAGCCTGGTGCATGGTTGCCTCCTTGGACGGTACATGAACATAATGCTCGTTATGATTTTGCCTCACAGTTTGTAAATGGGCGGTGGGTTGTGGATTGCGCCTGTGGGAATGGGGTGGGTGCTCGCACATTTCTTAAAAAAGACCCTCTAGGATTTCATGGCTTTGACGTGGATCAAGATGCGGTTGATTATGCATCTGAAAAACTAGCCCAACAAAATGTAACCTTTGAAAGAGCATCTGCACTTTCTCTGCCGCTACCGAATGCAAGTGCGGATTTGTTTATTAGCTTAGAAACAATTGAGCATATTCAAGATGACACCGGATTCGTCCAAGAAGTAAACAGAGTCCTAAAACCCGGTGGTATTTTCATATGTTCTACCCCCAATCGGCTAATAACAAATCCCGGCACTCTTTTGGAAGATGCGCCTTGGAATCATTTTCATGTTCGAGAATATAGCCCGTCAGAACTCTCTGAAATTCTTAGAAAACATTTTGAAGTAGAAAGATGGTACGGTCAAAATAAGAACCTTCCATTAAAGGTTTTACTGATTAATGGAATTTCCAAGGTTTTTGGCAAAAAAGCTGCGGTACTATTTAATCAGTTGCTGAAATGCAGATGGTTTTTATTTTCTAATAAGTCGAATCATCTTGTTGTCCCCGCAGAGCAACCTCAGTTGCATGAGTATCTAATTGTTGTTTGTCGCCGTAAGGCTGTTTAAATCACAATACAATGTCGTATTATCCTCTGGTTTCAGTCTTTATTCCGGCCTATAATGCGCAGGAGTATCTGGAGGAGACCATAAGAGGGGTTGTGGCACAGACCTTTGAAGACTGGGAGCTGATCGTAGTCAATAATGCCTCGACCGATTCCACGGGGGAGATCATTCAGCGTCTTGTTGCTGAGTTCCGCGATCCGCGCATCAGGATTCTGACGAATAGCGCCACGGTCCCTGCTCCCGAGAATTGGAATGTGGGCCTGCGGCATGCGAAGGGGGAGTTCCTCAAGATGATCTGCGCCGATGATATTCCCACCAAGGACTGCCTGGAACGTCAGGTGAAGGCTCTGCAGGAGCATCCCGAGGCCGTTCTCGCCTCGGGGGCCAGAACCATTATCAACAGCAAGGGGAAGCCCCTTTTCAAGCGCAGCGGCATTCGGAAGAAAGGGATCCATGCCGGTCCCGAGATGATAAGTCGGTGCATCATGGCAGGTGCCAATATCATCGGAGATCCCGTCTGTGTGATGTGGCGCCGATCCGCTACCGAGCAACTGGGATATTTTGACCCGAGTGTCGTCTACTGCACCGATATGGAGTATTGGTTGCGGTTACTGAGCATTGGTGATCTCTACTACGATACCGAACCGGTCGGGTTCTACCGGATCCATAAGAATGCAGCGGCCAGGGGACTCGCGGGCGTGGCAGCGGCGGATATCGTGCATACCGCAAGACTCCAGGTTCAGAGAGGCAGCATTCAGTTGAGCGATCTGCAGTTGAGACTTGTGGGGTTGAACTCCCATTTCATGGGCCTTGTCAGGCAGACAATTTATCGAACTCTGGGATAAGAATCTAAAAGAGGTAACCCCTGATTCCTCAACGATGACAACGGAAAACGCTCCGATGGATCAAGCATCTCCTATCTTGGGCAATAGTTGCACTGCTCTCAGGGTGGCTTTCCTCGTTTTTCTACTCTGCCTGATTCATGCGCTCTGGTCTGTCTCCCTAGGGTGGAACAACACGCTCAATGACCACTTCTCGTTCAGACAGAGTCAGGTGGCCATCACTGCCTACTACCTGCAGAGGGAGCCATTCCACCTTGCCTATGAGACCCCGGTGCTGGGGAAGCCGTGGGCATGGCCCATGGAGTTTCCGCTCTATCAGCTGATCG
>CAIZIQ010000181.1 GCA_903933015.1 uncultured Spartobacteria bacterium
CTGAGTTTTTGGTGACATATTTTGCCACAAACTCTCTTGCGGTCAGTTCGACTAGAAGATTGATCGCAACAACGGATTTGCCTGTTCCCGGACCTCCCTTGACGATCAGGACTTGTTTTTTTCCATTGGTTGATTTGTCAGCCAGATGAAGAGCCGTCTCATAAACGAGCTTTTGATCGTCAATCATCACAAACTCATCCTTCCCTTTAAGGAGCCCCACCATCGCATCAGCCAAATTCTTGGAAGGACGAATCTTTCCATCTTGGATCAGATACATCGCAGCTCCCTTGTCTCCCTTGTGAAGGTGCATAGAGATGAAATCTCTCAAGCTCTGCACATCATCCTGAGTAAATGCAGGGGCTTTTTTAAGGTGCTCTGCATAGAACGGATCCTTGATAGAAGATCCTTTTTTGAAGTTGTGCAGATAGGCACAAGCCTTCAATTCGATAGGTTCATTACGAACAGCTTCGTTGAAGTCCTCAAGAAGAGCTGCATACGACCAGGCCTGATATGAAGGATGCGCGGTTTCGCGTTCTCCCCCGCCTAAGAATGTCCTCACTATACCATCCTTTGCCGTTACTTGAGCCTCCTCCCATTGCTTGAGCTCAATAATTACCGCACTCCTTCGATCTCTTTCGTTTAGCCCTGTCAGGATGAAATCAATTCTCTTCGAGGTTTGGGGAATACTGAACTCAATAGCAACACCTGCTTCCTGAGGAATGCGTTCGTCTGAAAGAACTCCCCTCATATACTGCATGGAGTTTCTCCATGATCGGATTTCTGACTCGCTGACGCCTTTGCCGAGTTTTGTTCTTACGGCACTTCTGATCTTATCCTCAATCCGATTGTCATTTACTTCCCCGCAGAAGTTTTCAGCAGTTTCCAGATAGACAATCATGGCTTTGGAAACTTAGAGATCAGTGTACTTCGCACTGGATCCCTTGGCTTTCTCCACAGGGTACTTAGCCGCGTTTTTCTCCAACTTGGCTAGAATTACTGCTTCGATATCTATCGCCTGATTGTCGATAAACTCCAAAAGATAGACTGCGATATCAGCCACCTCATCCTCAATCTCTGATCTTTTCTTTGCCGCAGTCACTGCAATGTCATCCCCCGTTTTCCAGAGAAAGATTTCCTGAAGTTCGGCCGCCTCGATGGCAAGTGCTGCAGCCATATCCTTCGGATTGTGAAACTGGCCCCAGTCCCTCTCGTCCCTAAAGGCCCGGATCCTGTTTAGCAGTTCTGGAAGATTCATTTTTCAGAAGCAAAAAGTTGTAGGGCCTGCAGATACTCATCATTGAGATCCATGCCTACCGATTCTCTAGGCATCAACCGCTGTCCCGCTGCATACAAAAGGCACATCATCTCAAGACCACAGAATCTCTCTGATGATAGCGTTTTCAATTCGTACTTCTTTTCCGCCGACGCGTAATCAAGCCCCTGCATCCCAATGACTGCTATCTCCATCAAAATGGCCCGTATTGCAGACTCCTCCATCTGTTGATAACGCATCAAAGCCGAAAGGAGATACATGACACTGGCAGGTGCCTTCGCCTTGAGTAGATCCGGATTGGTTGTTCCCTCCTTCTCCACATCATCCAGGATATCTTCCGGAGGGAGAAACCCCCTGTCAGGCTTCCATGTGTACCAATCACGGATCCCAAGGAATTCGCCAAAGGAATCCACTAGGTCATATTCAGAGCCCGGTGTCAGATTGGCGCTCTGCTTTTTCCAGAGAACGAAAAGTTTCTCGGCATCCTTGAAAGTCGGAAACTTACTATAGGCAGCGGAGTAGGCAGTGGCTCCCTCGAAGAGCTCGTCCACAAAGAGGGCAAAGACTCCATTAAGGATATCGTTGATACACAGGAGTGTTGGAGGAACGATATCGCGGATCTTGGGATCCATGGTGACTTTCCGTGAATTGTGGGCAATGGAGGCCAACCCGCAAAACTGGGCTTCCCGAAGCTCGGGATACTCCTTCCATATGCGCCGCTCAATCACCATGTCGATGGGACAATTGAAAAGGAAAAGATTTACTCCTGTTACCAATTCATTAATCAGCCCAGCGACTTGATCATCTCGGTAGCCCTTCTTCTCAAGACGACGAAGATCGGCTTTGAGAGCCATGGCGGAGTTCGTTCTGGTCTCCGGAGTGGTCACGAACCAGCGGTTGGTTCCCTTATCCCTAGCATCGCTTTCCATGAAGAGATGCATCAGCTCATGGACGCTATGGTAGTTTTTGAGGAGCTTCGGGAAATCACCCTCCCTCAATGTCACCATGTGATGATCGGCATCATGCCTCCACGCCATCTTGATCTTGGCAACGATCTGGGCGTCGAGAGGCCCCTCCTCAAACTGCACAGGGTATCCTGAGAGGGTCTCTCCCTCCGCAATCAGGCGCTGGACTAGACTATCGGTTTTGGAGAGGCGGTTGTTGGCGATGATGTTTTGAACGTGTATGTAGGCGGAGCGGGCCTTCTCAAAGACGATCTTAGTCCGTGAATCCTGGAGCTTCCCGTTGGCAAACATCTCCCGGAGCGCCTTCGCAGCATCGTCAAAGCGCTCCATACGGATGAGCACCATGGCGCGGCCGTAGTGAGCATTGGCAAAAGAACCGTCATTTGAGATGGCCTCCTCGTAGGTTTTGAGAGCTTCCTCCAGCTTCTCCCCCTCCATGAGGGCAGTGGCGAGGGTATTGAGAGCCCAAGGATCACCAGGTTTTAACTCTAAGGCCCGCCGGACGAATTTGACGGCGGTCTCTTGGTCATCCTCCTTGGCATACTGGTTAGCCAGAACCACAAGGCTCCATGGGTCTTCTGGCGTTAGACGGAGAGACTCGATCAGGTAATCCTTGGCCTCGTCGTTATCTCCGGTCTCAGCGCAGATCATAGCCAGATCTCGTCGTGTGTTCGGATGCACAGGATCCAGCTCGAGGACTCGGCGGTAGATGTCCTTGGCTTTTTCGTACTCTCCCTTCCTAGCTCTTTGAGCGGCTTTTTCTGCCAGACGAGCAGCCTCTGCCTTCTGAGTTGCCTGAGATTCAGGGATCGTGATGGTCACAATCTCCCCTTCGATCCGAAAGGATGCCCCCTCAGGCAAAAAATCAAAAAATCGCCGAAGGCGGTCTGTATTACCCCCCCCCTCGTTGTCGGACATGCCAGCCACCCCTGAAAGCAGCTCTATATCCTTAAGGGTCGTGGTGAAGGTCATAAACCATCTAATTGTTATACACGACTCAACAAACCATCAATCCACGAAGCCTACTTTCTGTGGTTTGATTCAAACTAAGGATCGCAAGATCGCATGGAGAGCAAGGCGGCCAAGCAAAGCTGTAGAAAAGGCGCGTGGGAACGCAACTTAGTCATTAGAGGCATAGGCTACCTGCCAACCGAGCCTCTTGGAAGGGGCGCGGAAGACTGCCGCAAGGCATC
>CAIZIQ010000182.1 GCA_903933015.1 uncultured Spartobacteria bacterium
CATGACCAGTAGTTCGGCGCCCTTACGCACAGTCACCGTTGCCTCGCAGGTTGTGGAGGATCCGGCGGCATCACGACGAAAACTGCAGTGATATCCCTGCAACTCGAAGAGCGGCGCATGAAGGCCCAGTTCCTTCCGAATAAGCAAATCCAGAGAAGCATCAGCCGCCTCGAACTCGAACCCCTCGGATTCCAGGGCCTTGATCCGCTCGAGCACATGGAGGACGGCTGGATCATTCTTCTCCAGTTTAAGCCCCAGTTCCTCAGCCTTCAGAAGGATATTGCTTCGTCCGGACAGTTCGGAAACCAGAATATTTTGATGATTACCAACAGACTCGGGCTTGATGTGCTCGTAGGCTGCCGCGGTCTTGGCCACGGCGTTCACATGCATCCCCCCCTTGTGAGCAAAGGCCGTACTACCGACAAAAGGTGCACGCACATCAGGATGACAGTTCGCCAACTCGTCAACAAAGAGCGACACCTCGCGAAGGCGCGTGAGATCCGAAACAACGGGAATCCCCATCTTAAGTTGCAGGCATGGAATCACAGTCGTGAGGTTGCAGTTACCGGTGCGCTCTCCATACCCGTTCATCGTCCCCTGAATCTGCAGGGCACCGTCACGGACAGCAGCGAGGGCATTGGCTGCTCCCATGCCACAATCGTTGTGAGTGTGAATGCCTACCTTGCCAGGAAAGCGCTCTTCCACCGCAGCAGTGATCTCGGAGATCTCCTCCGGCATCGTGCCGCCATTGGTATCGCAGAGGACGAGCATATCGGCCCCCGCCTCGTCAGCCGCAGCGAGGGTCGCCATGGCAAAAGCCGCGTCATCCTTATAGCCGTCGAAGAAATGCTCGGCATCGTAGAAGAC
This sequence comes from uncultured Spartobacteria bacterium, assembly GCA_903933015.1. GTDB lineage: Bacteria > Verrucomicrobiota > Verrucomicrobiia > Chthoniobacterales > UBA6821 > UBA6821. The sequence continues at coordinate 868 of CAIZIQ010000182.1, forward strand.
CTCGCGCCCGTGGGACTTGAGATAGGCGACGCTGTCACGGATCATGGCCAGGTTTTCCTCATGGGGAACCCCCAGGACCTTCTCCACCTGAAGTTTCCAGCTTTTACCGAAGATCGTCACGACAGGAGTCTCAGCCTCCAGCAACTGAGCCAATTGAGGATCAGCGGCAGCAGCAATTCCCGCACGGCGCGTACTCCCGAAGGCTGCCAGCTTGGTCTTCCCGAAATCGTGCTTCCGGGCCTCGGCAAAAAACGCAAGATCCTTGGGATTCGATCCGGGCCACCCGCCCTCGATGTAATCCATACCGAATCCCGCAAGCTTCTGCGCGATACGGATCTTGTCCAGCAGACTGAAAGAGATTCCCTCCCCCTGAGTTCCGTCGCGTAGCGTGGTATCGTAGAGAAGAACTTTTGGCATCGTTGTCATGGAAAGAAACTTTTTAACCTAACTAGATCTTGGCGGCCTGATCGACAGTATTAACGATCACTGGGGAGTCGTTGATCGCGTTGATGAGGAGGCGAAGCATGCCGAATTCCCTCTTGTGGGGGATGAGTACCAACCGGGGAAGATGAATCGAGGCACGATCGTCAGCCTCCTCCGGGAGGGCTTCCCGTTGAACGATATGGCCCGAGGCAATGAGATGATCGAACTGCTGGTTCAGGTTTTCCAATGCGGCAGGAGTGATCTTATGGTTGATCCTGATCACCATCTCGTCACGGACCCAACGATAGGAATGGAATACCTTGTAGAAGTTCTTGATCTCGTTCACAGCCCGATCCACATCGTGTGTGATGGTGAAGAGATGAAAGTCTGATCGGGAAATTAGCCCCAACTCCAGCAGATCGTTATCCAGGAAGCGGCGCCAGGTCTCCCAATAGAAACCGTTCGGCCTGTCCATCAGGATGATCGGGACGATGGAGGTCTTACCCGTCTGGAGGAGGGTCAGGACCTCAAACCCCTCATCAAGCGTTCCAAACCCTCCGGGAAAGAGAACAAAGGCGCTCGTCTCCTTCACAAAGCTGAGCTTGCGGGCGAAAAAATAGTTGAAGTTAATCAGCTTTGGGTCTCCCTGAATCACCTGGTTGGCACTCTGCTCGAAGGGAAGCCTGATATTCAGTCCGAAGCTCTTCTCAGCTCCAGCCCCCTGCTGTGCCGCTCCCATGATGCCATCACCCCCGCCCGTGATGATCATGAAATTCTCCTCGACGATCCGACGGGCAAACTCCCTTGCCAACTGGAAGTCGGGCTCATCGGCACGAGTGCGCGCCGAACCAAAGACCGCTACCTTGCGGATCGTGTTGTATTTTTGAAACACGGAGGCCGCATAACGCATCTCACGCATCGAGCGACTCACCAGCTTAAGGTCTCCGAATGAGGCTCCATCCAATCCTAACTTGATGACCGTCTCCATCATATCTGTCAGGAAATCC
>CAIZIQ010000183.1 GCA_903933015.1 uncultured Spartobacteria bacterium
GGGGTCCCGTTTCACCATTGGTGAAACCTCGAAGCCGGCGGCCTCTTCCCCTGTTCTGTCTTGCACCGCATAGGGTTTTTCGTGCCCCCTCGGTTACCCTCGGGGCGGTGGGCTCTTACCCCGCCTTTTCACCCTTACCCCGATCTTGCGACCAGGGCGGTCTATTCTCTGTGACACTGTCCGTCAGTCGGGACTTTCGCCCCGGCTCCCCGCGTATTCTACACGGTATGCTGCCGTATGGTGTCCGGACTTTCCTCCAGGATTGCTCCCAGCGGTCGTCCACCGTCACGCAGAAGCCATACGCCTAGGACGAATAGAAAGCAAGAGTCAGAAAACTCGCGCGGAGGCGCAGAGATGGAAAAATCAAAAAAATCCCTTAGTAACTCAGCGCCTCTGCGCCTCAGCGGGAAAATATTAAGACTTCTTCCGCGAGAGTACCTCTCGGAGGAATGGTGCGGTGCGACTGGTCTTGCTCTTGGCGACTTCTTCCGGTGTGCCAGTGGCCACGATCTGGCCTCCACGCTTTCCGGCTTCAGGACCGACGTCGATGATGTAGTCGGCTTCGGCCACCAGATCGAGATGGTGCTCGACGACGATGACTGTATGCCCCTCGTCGACCAGTCGATGGAAGACGGTTTGCAGCAGTTCCACATCGGCGGCATGAAGTCCGATGGTGGGCTCCTCAAGGATATAGAGAGTGCCCCCCTTCTTGGCCATGCGGGGACGGTCGGTGGATCCACCGCCCCGGGCGAGTTGGGTGACGAGTTTGATGCGCTGTGCCTCACCGCCGCTGAGTGTGGGACTGGGTTGTCCGAGGCGCAGATAACCGAGTCCGGTTTCCACGAGAAGCTGAAGCGGTCTGCGGATCTTGGGATGGGCCGTGAAGAAATCAACAGCCTGCTCGACGGTCATGGCAAGAACCTCGCCAATCGATTTCCCATCATACTTCACCTCGAGGGTCTGACGGTTGAAGCGGGTGCCCCCGCAGTCTTCGCACGGCATGTAGGAGACGGGCAGGAAGTTCATCTCGAGTTTAATGACTCCCTGACCCTCGCAGGTCTCGCAGCGGCCACCGTGGTTATTGAAGGAAAAGCGGCTGCCCGTGTATCCCCGCAGACGCGCCTCGGGCAGTCCTGCGTAGAGGGTGCGGATCGCATCGAAGATCTTCAGATAGGTGGCAGGGGTCGATCGGGAGGTCTTTCCGATAGGAGACTGGTCGACCTCGATGACTTGAGAGAGATGCTGGATGCCGGTGAGTGATTTCCAATACTGTGGTCCGCTCTTTTTACGGCGTCCTCTCCGGGTGAGGGACTCCTCGACTGCAGGCAGGAGGACGCCGCGAAGGAGGGTGCTCTTACCAGAGCCGCTGATGCCGCTGATCGCGGTGAGACGGCGCAGAGGGAAGCGGACATCAATGTTATCGAGATTGTGACGATTCGCCCCCTTGAGTTCGAGCCAGTCGGTGACATCCTCGAGGGAACGGCGAGATCCACGCTGGGGGTGGATCGGCGGATTGCGAAGGAACTGGCCCGTGAGGGAGCGATCGTTTGCCATGACCTCCTCCATGGTTCCAAAGGCGATGATTTCACCGCCATGGGTGCCTGCTTTCGGGCCGAGATCGATGATCTTCCCCGCACGTCGCATCGTCTCCTCGTCATGCTCCACGATCAGGAGTGAATTTCCCTGTGCGGCCAGTTCTTCCAGGGCATCCAGGAGGCGGGTATTATCGCGCGGGTGAAGTCCGATGGTCGGCTCATCCAGGACATAGAGAACGCCACGGAGATTGGATCCGAGTTGTGCGGCAAGACGGATGCGCTGCGACTCGCCGCCGCTGAGGGTCTTTGCTGAACGATTAAGCTGGAGATAATCGAGGCCGACGCGCCCAAGGAACTCCAAGCGTTGCCGGATCTCGGGAAGAATGTCGCGAGCGACGGTCTCCTCGCGTCCCTGGAAGCTCCATTCATGCGAGAGGGAAAGGGCGTCGTTGGCGGAACGTGCCGAGAAGCTGGCAATGCTCTCGCTGCCGATCCGGACGGAACAGGCCACGGGATTGAGGCGGTCACCCTGGCAGACGGGGCATGGCCGTGTTTCCCCCTCCTCGCGGTTCTCAAAAGACTTCTCGGCGGCAAGGTCGGCCTCGAGTTGGGATTCGAAGTCCTGGGCTTTCGGAATCTCGCTCCAGACCTCGCCGAAGCCCCGGCAATGCTCGCACCAGCCATGAGGTGAATTGAATGAGAAGAGACGAGGGTCGAGTTCCTCGAACGAGCGTCCGCAGTCGGGACAATTCATCTCGGAGCTGAGAATCCTGAATTCACTGGCAGCCGAAGAGGATGCTCCCTTTTCCTTTTTGGTCTTCCCTTTTTGTGGGGAGGCTTTGGTAGCCTTCTTTTTGTTAGTCGTGCCGGAGGTGCAGGGAAGTGCCTTGGCGGTACCCTTGCCGATTTCCAGCGCCTGTTTGGCCAGGTCAAGGATGCCCTTGGTCTCCCCCTTTTCCATGGTGCCTATCAGGACATCGATGGTGTGTTCCTTGAAGCGTTCGAGAGCTTCAAATTCATCGACTTGGACGAGTTCCCCGTCGACAAGCAGGGTCGAAAATCCATGATCCCCGGCCCATCGGGCGACTTCGGTGTGGTATCCCTTGCGTCCACGGATGAGAGGGGCGAAAAGTTGGACGGCGGTTTCCTTGGCCATGGTTTCCAACTCGCTCGCAACGGCGGTGAGGGAGCTTTTCTGGACAGGAACATTGCAGTCGGGGCAGTGCTGTGTGCCGAGTTTGGAATAAAGCAGCCTGAGGAACTGATGGATCTCCGTGACCGTGGCCACGGTCGACTTGCCGCCTCCCCGGGTGATGCGCTGCTCAATGGCAACGCTCGGGGGGAGTCCCTCGATCAGGTCGACATCGGGCTTCTCCAATTGCTCGACGAACTGCCGGGCGTAGGGGGACATGCTGTCGAGAAAGCGCCTTTGTCCCTCGGCAAAGAGAATATCAAAGGCCAGGGTCGACTTGCCGCTGCCGCTGAGTCCCGTGACGACAATCATCTCGTCACGAGGAATATCGATGTTGATGTTTTTGAGATTATGCTCGCGGGCGCCGCGGATCTCGATGGCCCCGGATGCGGGTGCTGTCGGCTTGTGCAGTGCCTTTTCCAGGCGAAGGGGTGGACGTCCCGCAAGCACTTCGCTCAGATAGCGACCGGTGTGAGATCCCTTGTGGGCCGCGATTTCCTCCGGGGTGCCGGCGTGAACCAGTTTGCCCCCTTCGTCGCCAGCTTCGGGACCGATGTCGATGACCCAGTCGGCTGTTTTGATGACATCGAGATTATGTTCGATGACGACAATGCTGTTACCCTCAGCCACGAGTCTCTCAAAGGCCTTGAGAAGGATCGCGATGTCGTCGATATGAAGTCCGGTGGTCGGCTCGTCAAAGATCAGGAGGGCCCCTCCCGGTTCATGTCCGGCCAACCGTGCCGCGAGTTTGAGGCGCTGGGATTCGCCTCCGCTGAGAACATTGAGCGGTTGTCCGAGCTTTACATAATCGAGTCCAACATCGGCGAGGAGCTGAAGGGGAGTGCAGATGGCCTCGGACTTGGGCCCCTTCTTGAAGAAGGCGATCGCCTCGCGCGCCGTCATCTCGAGGATGTCGTGGATCGATTTGCCCCGATGGCGGATGGCCAGCACTCTCTGCTGGTAACGCTTTCCGTCGCACTCGGGGCAGCGCAGGAAGAGATCGCTCAGAAACTGCATCTCGACTTTTTCAAAGCCGAGTCCCGAGCAGCGGTCGCAGCGCCCCTGGCCCGAGTTGAACGAGAAGGCGGAAGGACTCATTCCTGCGGCGATCGCCTCGTCCTCCATGCCGAAAAGTTCCCTGATCGAGTCGAAGACACCCAGATAGACGGCGGGGGTCGAACGCGGCGTGCGGGAGAGAGGTGACTGATCGACCATCACGACATCGGAGAGATCGTCGCCCCCCTTGATCGAGCGGCAGCGTCCCGCGGCCTCGCCTTCCTCGGCATTGGCCGAAGTCAGGTTGCGGTAGAGGACATCGCGGACCAGGGAACTCTTTCCGGAACCGGAGACGCCGGTGACGCAGCAGAGAACCCCGAGTGGAAACCTTACGTCGAGCTTGTCGAGGTTGTGGTGGCGGATCCCCTTGATATCGATCCATTTCTTCGGCTTTCGGCGTTTCTTGGGGAGAGCGATCGATTTGTCACCCCGGAGGTAGGCCGCCGTGAGCGATTCCTTGGATGAGGGCAGTTCGGAGAGTGGTCCCGAGAACATCAGTGCGCCGCCATCCTGCCCCCTGCCGGGACCGAGATCGACAATATGGTCCGCGGAGCGGATGACCGCCTCCTCATGCTCGACGACAAGCAGGGTGTTCCCCTTGTCACGGAGCGCGTGCATGATCTCGAGCAACTTGCCGACATCGCGGGGATGGAGTCCCACGCTTGGTTCGTCCATGACAAAGAGTGTGTTCACGAGCGAGGCTCCGAGGCAGGTCGTGAGATTCACTCGCTCGATTTCACCGCCCGAGAGTGTCTTCGTGGCACGGTCGAGTGTCAGATAGCCGAGTCCCACCGATTCCAAATAGCCGAGACGGGAGACGATCTGGTCGAGGAGCATGACGGCTCCGGCATCACCCACGGGGAGAGGAAGTCCGCGCAGCAGTGGGGAGAGACGGGAGACCGGTGTCGAGGCGATCTCGGGAAGGGTCATTGCCCGCTCCGGAAGCGGGAGGCGGTAGTTGAGCGTCTCCGGCTGGAAGCGCCCCCCCCTGCAGGTTTCGCAAGGCTTGTAGGCCCGGTAGCGGCTGAGAAAGACGCGGATATGCATCTTGTAGGTCCGCTTCTCCATCCATTTGAAAAAGCCGTCGATACCGTACCAGCGATTGTTCTCCCAAAGTTCTTCACTGGAGATATCGGCACCTTTCTCCCCCTCGATGACGAAGCACTGGTCAGCCTCTGGGAGTTCCTCGAAGGGCAGGTGGACATCGATGTCATGCGCCGAACAGGCGCGCAGGAGATCACGCTGGCATTCGCGCGACTGCCCGCTCTGGAACGGTTTGACCACGCCACCCGCGATGCTGAGCGAGCGGTCAGGCATGACACGGTCGTAGTCGAGTCCGATGACTCGGCCAAAGCCGCGGCAATCGGGGCAGGCACCGAGGGGATTGTTGAAGCTGAAAAGTCCAGGCGATGGGGGGCGGATATCGATATCGCAATGGGCGCAGTGCCATCCGGAGGAATAAGGAAAGGTTTCTCCGCTTTGGGGATCGATGAGGGTGACTCGGTCCTTGCCTAGGCGCAGCGAGGTCTCGATGGCCTCCGTGAGGCGCCCTCGTTCCTCCTCAGCGATCTCCAGACGATCCTGGATTACGGGGACAATAGCCGGGAGATGTTTGATTGAGGGAGACTCATCGGTGCGATGAATGGCTCCGTCGATCCAGACACGGAGGTATCCCTGTTCCTGGAGGAAGGTGAAGAACTCGGAGGGCGTGCGGGGTGGAGGTGGAGCCTCGCCTTCCTCCGGTTCGGTGCGCGTGGTGACCGGAAAGGTGATCATCAGGCGCCGTCCCGTGAGTGAAGCCAGAAGCGCCGAGGTGACAGACTCCGCAGACTCCGGCGTCACGGAGCGATTGCAACCGGGGCAGGTTGCCGTGGCGGTCCGCGCCATGAGAAGCTTCAGGTAGTCGTTGATCTCGGTGATCGTGCCGACGGTGGAGCGGGTGGTCTTGACGCTGTTGCTCTGTTCGATGGCGATGGCGGGGGGAATCCCCTCGATCGAAACCGCCTGGGGCTTATCCATGCGGTCGAGGAACTGCCTGGTGTAGGGACTGAAGGTCTCGACATAGCGTCGTTGTCCCTCGGCATAGATGGTGTCGAATGCCAGACTCGACTTGCCGGATCCGCTCGGCCCGGTGACGACAATGAGTGACCCTGTGGGAAGGTCGAGATCGATGCCCTTGAGATTATTCTGCGTGACGCCAAGAAGGCGTATGCGTGGAGAGTCTGGCACCGGCTAAGTGTTGAGGTGGGGGGAGGGGAGGAAGATCAGAGCAGGCTACTCCGGGGTATTCCCGTTGTGGCCTTGGGTGCTCTTGAGTTCCTCGGTGCGCAACAGCACGCGCTGACGCATCACCTTGCCGGCCTTGAACTTCACCGTGGCACGTGAAGGAATCGGCACATCGATGTCGGGTTGGTTGGGGTTGCGGCCGACGCGGGAGCGGGTGAGACGCACATCAAAGACTCCGAAATTACGGAGTTCCACTCCCTCACCTTTGGCAAGAGCCTCGGTGATGTGATCGAGAGTCCTCTGGATGACGTTGAAGACATCGCTCTGGATGAGTCCTGTTTCGTTACTGATGGCTATTACGAGGTCGCGTTTGGTGAGGTTGGCCATGATGTTAAGTGAGTAAAAAGTTGAAAAATCCTCTGTCGGGGGCCAGAACGAAGAAGTTGTCCTACAGTGACGGGATCCTTATTGCAAGTTCCAATAAAGGAGACCTGACGAAATGGGAGCGGATTTCAGGCTCTTCCGCTCTTGGTGACCAGGGCACGCCACTCGGCCAGTAACTCCTTGTGACGAGGATTCCACTCCGAAATGGGGGCCTCGATTCGGGCCGTCCAGTTAGCGGATCCCACCGCGCCGGGCACATTGAAGCGCTGGGTCGTGCCGAAGAGGTCGGTGATCATCGGGATGGCGATCCATGAGTTACACTTCAAAAGTCCCTCCAGCAGTGCCAAGTGCACCGTGCCGTCAAATGAGGTCATTGGATCGAGATCGGGTCGGCCTGCAAACTGGAGAAGCTCCTCAAGGATCTTCCGGCACCCCGTCCCTTCCTCACCGCCATGAGGCACGCCCTCCTGCCATCCCTCCCACTGGGTCTTCATCGGTGCATGGTCATGAGTGGCATAGGTTGCCACAGAGATGCGCGCATAGGAGTCACCCGGTTGCATGATACCTTCGGCGGAGCGTTCCCACATCGGGATCTTGAATCCGGGGAGCCCCATCCGTGCCATCGCCGGACGGACATAAGGGGCCACCTCGCCGAGATCCTCGGCAATGAGTCGGTGATCCCCAAGTTCCTGATTGAGAATGCCGAGCAGGACCTCTCCGTGGCGCTCGTTGTGGGCGCAGTTCTCCGGAGTGGAATCATCGCAGTCGATGAAGCCCGGAAGCAGGCCCCCGGTTTTGGCCATGGCGGCATCGTTCGAAAGTCCCGTGAACTCGGCATTGCGCTGCGGTGCCCAAGGGAAGCTGTAGATGCGGAAGAATCCGAGCGCATGGTCCACGCGCAGGAGGTGAAAGACCGAACGCAGAAGGCGGAGCCTCCGACGCCACCAGAGGAAATTATTCCTGGCCATGACTTCCCAGCGGTAGAGCGGGAAGCCCCAGTTCTGTCCCCACTGCTCGGTGAAGGGATCGCTCTTGAAGACCTTCTCGGGAGGTGCACCGCACGAGCGTGCAGGATCGAACTCTTCGGTCGCCGCAAACACATCGGCTCCTCCCGCGGCGACACCCACAGGCACATCCCCGATCAGTGCGACACCGAGCACCTCGGCGAGATCGGCGACCGAAGACCATTGGGAAAAAGCGATCCACTGGACAAAGGCAAAGAACATGCGGCGTTCCTCGATGGACTCGCGTTCCCGGGAGCCAAGTCCTTGGAGCCAATGGATGGCGGACGCTGCATTGCGCTGATCGGCCGGCCATGAGGAGAGATCCTCCCGCCGGTCGTTCCGTTCCAGCAGCACCCGATAGAGCGTGTAATCCGAGAGCCAAACCGCGTGTTGGTCGAGAAAGCGGGTGAAGAGTTTGGCCCTGCCGCCGCGGCCATCCCCCTTGCGGAAGCGTTTCCATGCCGCCTCGAGGAGTTCCCTCTTGAGCGATTTCACCCCGTTGTAATCCACAGGTCCGGTGCGCAGCGTCCGGAGGTCATGGCGCTCCGTGATGACGCGGTAGTCGCCTGGTGTGAGTTCGGGAAGCCACGAGGGGTGCGTCGTGATGGTGGAAGGATCGAGCGCGAAGGAGCTCAGGACATTGTAGGGGCTGTGGTCCCCGCCGGTCTCGTTGACGGGAAGGATCTGGACGGCACGGAAGCCATTGCCCGCCGCCCACTCGATCACCTCCGAGAGCGCCTCGGTGTCACCGATACCCAGATCGTGCCTTCCCTTGAGAGCGAAAAGAGGGACAAGCAGTCCGGTGATTTTCTTGTCTGGATCGAGCGTCATCAGGGGATGGTATGTTCGGGATGGAGTGTTGTGTGCTTGCCTGCTCGTATTCCAGAGTGAACCGCACGTTCCGACGGTGCAAGATTTCCAGTGTTTCCCGCTTGGCTGGGGCCCCGGAAGGGGCAAGGATCAGACCTATGAAAGTCACCTTTTACGGCCATTCCTGCTTCTCCGTCGAAGTGGCGGGGAAGAACCTGCTCTTCGACCCCTTCATCACGCAGAATCCCCTGGCCTCCTCCGTCGACTACGCCAACCTCCGCCCCGACTACATCCTGCTTTCCCACGGGCATTTCGACCATGTCGCCGATGTCGAGGCGATCGCCCGGTTGAGCGCCGCCACCTTGATCGGCAACTACGAGGTGCTTCAATGGTTCGGTTCCAAGGGGATCGAAAAGATCGAACCGATGGGCTCCGGTGGTTCGGTCTCCCTCGATTTTGGGCGGGTGACCTTCACGCCGGCGGTCCACTCCAGCAGCATGCCTGACGGAACCTACGGCGGTCACCCTGGAGGATTCCGCGTGGAGACCTCCGAGGGGGCCTTTTACTACAGCGGCGACACGGCACTGACCCGTGATATCGAACTGGTCGCCGCAGATGGTCCCCTCAAGTTTGCAGTGCTTTGCATCGGCGACCGATTCACCATGGGTGTGAAGGATGCCATCACGGCAGCGGGGTGGCTGGGGTGCACCGAGATCCTCGGGGTCCACTACGATACCTTCCCTTTGATCCAGATCGATCACGCGGCCGCCAAGGAGGCCTTTGCCAAGGCTGGCAAAACCCTCCACCTGATGGAGATCGGCTCTCAGAAGAATTTCTAGGGAAGCTCAGGAGGAACGGGGTGCAAAGTTGGGGTTCTGGGGTGGTTTTTTCACCCTCTCCTGTCGCTCGGTTTTGTAAAAACCGATTGACATGCCCATCGGGTATGGTTTGCTTAACCCAAGTTTCGGTCTTTCAGGATCTCTCCCCACACGGTTGCCGGTGAGTTGAAGTAACCCCGGTTGTTTGGTTTTAGAGATCCCCATCAACCCAATCGCAGTCCAGCAGATCATCCATTCCAAAAAGGAATAGGCCGTCGGTCCGACGGAAAGCCGGTGTTTCAGAAACCGGCGATCCTGATCGTTACCAGGTCACCCGCTCCCATCCCGGAGCGATTCCAGATTTTCCCCCAGGAGCCATTTCCAATGGTCTTCAAAGTTTTCCCATCACCAGCACCCCATTTCCTATTCCCCGAATTTTCCCATGAGCGAAGAACAGCAATCTCCTGCCCCCCAACAGTCCCAACCAGCCCCATCGGCTGATTCCAACGGCTCCGCCCCCCAGCAGCAGGGAGGGGACGGCGGCGCGCCCCGGAATTTTGATCGTCCGCGCCGCGGAGGTGGGCGTAATCCCCGCGGACGCAGACCTTTCCGTAATAACCGCCAAGGCAACAGGGACGATCGCGGCGGAGACCGTGGCCCCAGGGATAATCAGAACGAGCATGGCCCCGGGCCCGATGAATTTGCCGAACCCGTTCAGGGTGAGGGTACCCAGCAGGATGGTCCGCCACCAGAGCCGACCTATGCCGAGGGAGTTGTCGAGGTCTCCGGCAAGGGATTCGGATTTCTGCGTGAGGCAAAGCGCGGTTATTCCGCCACCCAGAATGACATCTTCATCACCCCCGAGGTGATCCGCGAGTACAACCTCCGTGACGGCGTCTTCATCAAGGGAGAGACCCGCCGTGGTCCCCGTGGCATCCAGCTTTTCCGTGCGACCGAGATCGAGGGTGAGGATCCGGCGAAGTTCGTGAACATCCCCCTCTTCGAGGAACTCACCACCATCAGCCCGAACAAGCGCATCAAGCTCGAGACCGTTCCTGAGCGATTCACCACCCGTGTCATGGATCTCATGACCCCGGTCGGAAAGGGACAACGCGGTCTCATCGTGGCTCCTCCCCGCACCGGAAAGACAACCCTTCTGCAGCACATTGCCGACGCCGTGGTGAAGAACCACCCCGAGATGAAGCTCATCATCCTTCTCGTCGATGAGCGTCCCGAGGAGGTTACCGAGATCCGCCGCACCGTTCCTCAGGCCGAACTCTACGCTAGCTCCAACGACAGCGATCTCCGCAGTCACACCCGCATCGCCCAGATTGCGATCGACCGCGCCAAGCGCCTCGTCGAGCAGGGGAAGGATGTCTTCGTCCTAATGGATTCCCTCACCCGTATCGGCCGCGCTTTCAACAATGCGCAGGGTGGAGGGGGACGCACCATGAGCGGCGGTATGGACTCCCGTGCCATGGAGATTCCCCGCAAGCTCTTCGCAGCCGCCCGCAACACCGAGGAGGCCGGATCCCTGACGATCATGGCGACAGCCCTCATCGAGACCAATAGCCGCATGGACGATCTCATCTTCCAGGAGTTCAAGGGCACCGGCAACATGGAGCTCGTTCTCGACCGCAAGATCAGCGACCAGCGCATCTACCCCGCCGTCGATATCTTCCTCTCCGGAACCCGCCGCGAGGAACTCCTCCTCTCACCGGACGACATGCATAAGATCAACATCATCCGTCGCGGACTTGCCGGCCATAAGCCGATCGAGGCGATCGAGCGCCTTCTCTTCTTCATCCGCCGCTACCCGACCAACGCGGAACTCCTGAAGAACATCCCGGGTTAATCATCCGCGGTTGGGGAGGACCTTTTTTAAAGTGAACTGATCAGGGGGTCTCTGGTACCTTCACTGGACCATGAAGATCATCCCTGCCATCAGTGCCGAGACAGTTTCCCGATTCACGACCAAGGAACTCCGCGAGAATTTCCTGCTCGAGACCCTCTTTGTTCCCGATTCCGTCGAGCTAAACTATTGGGAGACCGACCGCACGATCGTCGGCTCCGCTGTTCCCGTGAAGGGACCCCTGAAGCTGGAAGCCTCCAAGAAAGAGTTGGCCGCCGATTATTTTCTCGAGCGCCGCGAGATCGGCATCCTCAACATCGGTGGTGAGGGATCCGTCGAAGTCGATGGAAAGGCCCATGCGATGTCTAAGCTGGACTGCCTCTACATCGGCCGTGGCGTGAAGTCGGTGATCTTCACCAGCAAGAACAGCGCTGAACCTGCCAAGTTCTACCTCCTGAGCTATCCGGCCCACACGACCTACCCGACCACGCTCGCCAAGCAGTCGGATGCCACCGCCGTTCATCTCGGCTCCACCGAGACCGCCAACGAGCGCACGATCTACAAGTACATCCATGGGGATGGCATCAAGAGCTGCCAGCTTGTCATGGGAATCACCTGCATGAAGCCGGGTAGCATCTGGAACACCATGCCCTCCCACACCCATCTGCGCCGTTCGGAGGCCTACCTCTACTTTGACATCGATCCGGCCCACCGCGTCATCCACTTGATGGGACAGCCACAGGAGACCCGTCATCTGGTCGTGGCCGGGGGAGAGGCGATTCTTTCCCCTGTCTGGTCAATCCATTCCGGTGCCGGCACAGCAGCCTACACCTTCTGCTGGGGGATGGGTGGTGAGAATCAGGACTTCAACGACATGGATGGATTCCCCATCGCCGAATTGAAGTAACCGTCGCCAATCTCAAAAAGTTTACTCTCTCATGAAGAATCCCTTCGACCTCACTGGAAAGAAGGCCCTTGTCACCGGCTGTAGCCGAGGCATCGGCAAGGCCATGGCCGTCGCCCTTGCTCGCTCCGGAGCCGATATTGTCGGCGTCAGTGCCACGCTGGAGAAGTCCGGCAGTGAGGTGGAGCGCGAGGTTCTCGCCACGGGACGGAAGTTCCATGCCTATGCCTGTGATCTCTCCGACCGCAAGGCCGTGAGCTCCTTTCTCGCACAGCTTACTGCGGAGCATCCTGACCTGGATATTCTCGTCGCCAATGCCGGCACGATTCGCCGCGCACCCGCCGCCGAACACAGCGACGAGGATTGGGATCATGTCATCGATGTGAACCTGCGCTCCCAGTTCGTGATGGCCCGCGAGATCGGCAAGCAGATGCTCAAGCGCGGTCATGGCAAGATCGTCTTCACCGCTTCGCTCCTCTCCTTCCAGGGTGGGATCACCGTTCCCGGCTATGCCGCCAGCAAGGGTGCCATCGCCCAGCTCACCAAGGCGCTCGCCAACGAGTGGGCCGGCAAGGGAATCAATGTGAACGCGATCGCTCCCGGCTACATCGCCACCGATAACACCGCCGCCCTACGCGCCGACGAGACCCGTAACAACGCGATTCTTGCCCGCATTCCCGCCGGACGCTGGGGCACTCCCGAAGATCTCTCGGGTGCCCTCGTCTTCCTCTGCAGCGATGCTGCAAACTATGTTCAGGGAACCGTCCTGACGGTGGACGGCGGCTGGATGGGCCGCTGATGGAACTTGGTTTTTTGGCGTAGGGCGTTGTTGCTGCTCGTTCGCAGCAGGTTTACTACTGCTTCACTCGCGCGCCTAGCCCAACTCCAAACTCCCAAGCTCACTATTGATTCAAAAGCGGAAAAGCCCCGGCCACCTTTCGGCGGCCGGGGCTTTGAAGTTTCGGATCTGTCGGCTAACAGCCTTTCTCCATGCTTGGAAGGCTTGGGAGTTTTCGATGAGGGACAAGACGCCTGAGCGCTAGCCGTAGCAAAACCTACGGCCAGCGAAAGGCAACGCCGTTCCTCGCGAAAAGAACCAGCCTACCTCTTAGTAGCGATAATGCGCCGGCTTATACGGCCCCTCCACGGAGACGTCGAGGTACTCGGCCTGCTCCTTGGTGAGTTGGGTCAGCTTCACACCGATCTTGTCGAGGTGGAGACGGGCAACTTCCTCGTCTAGCTTCTTGGGCAGGACATAGACACCGGGCTTGTAGGTCTCACGGTTCTTCCAGAGTTCGAGTTGGGCGAGGGTCTGGTTGCTGAAGCTGGCGCTCATGACGAAGCTCGGATGACCGGTGGCGCAGCCGAGGTTCACGAGGCGTCCCTCGGCGAGGAGGAAGATCTCGTTGCCGTTCGGGAAAGTGTACTTGTCGACCTGGGGCTTGATGTTGGTGCGCTTGACCGTCTTGTCTCCCTGGAGCTTGTCGACCTCGATCTCGTTGTCGAAGTGACCGATGTTGCAGATGATCGCCTGGTCCTTCATGCGCTTCATGTGCTCGAAGGAGATGACTCCAACGTTGCCGGTCGTGGTGACGTAGATGTCGGCGCGACCGAGGGTCTCCTCGAGCGTGGTGACCTCGTAGCCTTCCATGGCTGCCTGGAGCGCATTGATCGGGTCGATTTCGGTGATGATCACGCGGGCTCCCTGTCCGCGGAGGGACTGGGCGCTCCCCTTGCCGACATCGCCGTAGCCGCAGATGACGGCAACCTTGCCGGAGATCATGACGTCGATGGCGCGGTTGAGACCGTCGACGAGCGAGTGGCGGCAGCCGTAGAGGTTATCGAACTTCGACTTGGTGACGGAATCGTTCACGTTGAAGGAGGGAACGAGAAGTTTCCCCTTTTCGTGGAGCTTATAGAGACGGTGGACGCCGGTGGTGGTCTCCTCGGAGACTCCGCGCCATTCCTTCACGATGTCGTGCCAGCGGGTCGGGTTCTCCTTGTGGACCTGCTTGAGAAGATCCTTGATGACCTGTTCCTCGTGGTTGGAGGAGGGAGTGTTGACCCAGTTGTCACCTTCCTCGAGCTCGTAGCCCTTGTGGAGGAGCAGGGTGACGTCACCGCCGTCATCGACGACCATCTGGGGGCCCTTGCCTCCGTCGAAGGAGATCGCCTTGTAGGTGCACCACCAATATTCCTCGAGGCTCTCGCCCTTCCAGGCAAAGACGGGAACTCCGGTCACGGCGATCGCCGCGGCGGCCTGATCCTGGGTTGAGAAGATGTTACAGCTGGCCCAGCGGACATCGGCTCCGAGATCGGTGAGGGTCTCGATGAGGACCGCCGTCTGGATGGTCATGTGGAGGGAGCCGGTGATGCGGACGCCCTTCAGCGGCTTGTCCTTCGCGTACTTCTTGCGGATCGACATGAGACCGGGCATCTCCTGCTCGGCGATGCTGATCTCCTTGCGACCCCAGTCGGCGAGGGTGATGTCTGCTACTTTGTAATCGGTTTTGCTCATAGGAATTTGGAAGTTGGTTGTTGGAGGTTCTGGATTAGCGGCGCTTGGAGGATTTCTTGGCACCGTTCTTGAGGCCGGCGGCGGCGAGGGCTGCCTTCTTCAGGACTGCTGCCTTGTCGGTCTTTTCCCAAGTGATATCGGCGTGGTTCTTTCCGAAGTGACCGTAGTTGGTGGTCTTCGAGTAGATCGGACGACGGAGCTTGAGCTGGCTGATGATCTCGGCGGGCTTGAAGCCGAAGGTCTTCTTCACCGCGGTCTGGATTGCCTCCTCGGGAACCGTGGCGGTGCCGAAGGTATCGATATGAATGGAGACGGGATCGGGATAGCCGATGGCATAGGCGAACTGCACCTCGCAGCGCGCGGCGAGACCGGCGGCCACTACGTTCTTCGCCACATAGCGGCCCATGTAGGCAGCGGAGCGGTCGACCTTCGTGGGATCCTTGCCGGAGAAGGCGCCTCCTCCGTGACGACCCATGCCACCGTAGGTGTCGACGATGATCTTGCGGCCGGTGAGACCGGTGTCACCCTGCGGTCCGCCGATGACAAATCGGCCGGTCGGGTTGATGAGGAACTCGGTCTGCTTGGTGAGCATCTTGGCGGGCAGGACTTTCTTGATCACCTTCTCGATGCAGAACTTCTCGATCTCCTTGTGGGAGATGCCCTCGGCGTGCTGGGTTGAGATGACGACGTTGACGATGCGGGTAGGCTTCCCGTCGACATACTCCACCGAAACCTGGCTCTTCGCATCGGGACGGAGCCACTTGGCTGCGCCGCTCTTGCGGAGGCGGGTGAGTTCGCGACCGAGACGGTGCGCGTACATGATGGGCGCAGGCATGAGCTCGGGAGTCTCATTGCAGGCATAGCCGAACATCAGTCCCTGATCGCCGGCACCCTGCTCGGCGGTCTTCTTGCCGGTGGCCTTCTTGGCATCGACGCCCTGCGCGATGTCGGGGCTCTGCGCGGTGATGATGTTGTTGATGAAGACGGTGTCGGCGTGGAAGACGTCATCGGTGTTGTGGTAGCCGATCTCGCGGATCGCCTTACGGATGATGTCGTTGTAGTCGAACTTGGCCTTGGTCGTGATCTCACCGCCCACCACCACGATATTGCTCTTGGCGTAGGTCTCGCAGGCGACACGGCTCATGGGATCCTGCGCCAGACAGGCGTCGAGGATGGCATCGGAGATTGTGTCGCAAACTTTGTCGGGATGGCCTTCGCCGACGGATTCGGAGGAGAAGATATAGCTGCGTGACATGCTGTGGGTGTGGTGGTGTTGTTTCTTGGGTTGGGTAATGCCTAGGATCATCCCTCAGCTTTACTTATGAACATATTTGTATATGTACATGGGTATGGCGTCAATTCTCCAATCGCTCCGCGCCCTAGCCGAACCAACCCGTCTTCGACTTCTTGCCCTTCTTCTTGAGGAGGAGCTGACCGTGGCCGAGTTGCAGGAGGCGCTCGGCATGGGGCAGTCGCGGATCTCTGCCAGCCTCGGCATGCTTCGTCGTCAGGGCCTCGTCCTCGATCGCCGTGTCGGTAAGAACATCTACTATGCCGCCGTGATCTCTGCCATTGCCCCGTTGAGGGAGGCCGTGACCGCTGCCGTCTCGGAGCTCGCAGAGGGGGAGAGGGATCGTCATGCCTTGCAGCTTGTGCTGAACAAACGGCGCGACCGTGCAGCGGACTACTTCGACAAACTCGCCGGGAAATTCGGTCGCACCTATGTCCCTGGTCGCTCCTGGCAGGCGCTCGCCCACGGGCTGCTGCGTCTCATGCCGCCGATGATCATTGCCGACCTGGGTGCGGGGGAGGGGACTCTCTCCCAGTTGCTTGCACGAACGGCCAAGCAGGTCATCGCCATCGATAATTCCGAGAAGATGGTCGAGTACGGTGCCCGAGTCGCCAAGGAGAACGGCTACACGAATCTGGACTACCGGCTCGGTGATCTCGAGGAGCCGCCGATTAAGTCTGGTTCAGTCGACGTGGTTCTCTTCAGCCAGGCGCTCCACCATGCAGCCCGCCCGCAGCGTGCGGTCGAGAGCGCCTTCCGGATCCTCAAGCCGGGAGGCCGCATCCTGATCCTCGACCTCGCCAGCCATACCTACGAGCAGGCCAAGGAGCTCTACGCCCACGTCTGGCTAGGTTTCTCCGGAGTGGAGCTGCACGCCATGCTCGAAAAGGCTGGTTTCGCCAATTTGGAAGTCAGTGTCGTGGCGCGTGAACAGCAGGCGCCCAACTTTCAGACCATTCTCGCCACCGGCCTCAAGCCCTAGCTTTGGCTCAGGATATCGGCGGATAGCTGAGTTATTGTTTGCTTGCCGTAGGACTACTACGGCTTTTGCGCTCACGCTTTCCTCTCCATGTTGGGAATAGGTTTGCGACAGAGGCAGGGGAAGGCTAATCAACACCGATGCAGAACCCCATGCGCTCCTTGACCATCCTCTCAGCGATTCTTTGTTCCGGGGTTCTTTTACTCACCTCCTGCCAACCGAGCAAACCCTCGGTGAAGATCGGGATCAATGCCGAATTGACTGGCGAGATGCCCGCCGTCGGCGCCTCCTGCAAACAGGCGGCGGAACTTTTCGCCGATCAGGTCAACAAGGGGGGAGGTCTTGCCGTCGGGACCGAGAAATTGCCGATCAACCTCTCGGTGGTCGACAACTCCTGCAAGGCCGACCAGGCTGCCGCCGCCGCCCAGCGCCTGATTTCCCAGGACGGGGTGATCGTCATGGTGGGCCCCAATGCCAGTTCATGTGCGATCCCAGCGGGCGAGATCGCCGAGGCGCTCGGCTGCCTGATGATTTCCCCCTGGTCGACGAATCCGAAGACCACGGTCGACTCCACCACTGGAAAGACAAAGAAGAATGTCTTCCGCGCCTGCTTCACAGACCGCTTCGAATCGCCCGTCCTTGCGGCTTTCGCCACGAAGAACCTCCAGGCCAAGACTGCGGCCGTTCTCTACGATGTCTCTTCCGAGGCACCGACCAGCCAGAGCGCCCTTTTCAAGGAGGCCTTCGAGAAAGCGGGGGGCAAGGTGGTCGCCATGGAGACCTATACGACCGGTGACCGCGATTTCTCGGCTCAGCTCACCAAGATCCGCGAGACCGCACCCGACATCATCTATCTCCCGGCCCCCTACAACGACACGCCTTTGATTGCGGCCCAAGCCCGTCAACTCGGTATCAAGGCACCGTTCCTTGGCAGCGATGCCTGGAGTTCGCCCGACATCATCAAGCTGGATACCGGCAAGAATCTCGAGGGTTCGTATTTCTGCAACCACTACTCGACCGAAGCCCCCAATCCCAAGGCGAAGCAGTTCATCGCCGACTACAAGGCCCGCTATGGAAACGCTCCCGATGATGTTGCTGCCCTCACCTACGACGCCATGTCCCTCGCCGCCAACAGCGTGGCCACGGCCGGAAAGCTCGACCGCAACGCGGTCCGCGATGCGATGGCCTCCACCCGTTCCTTTGACGGGGTTACCGGGCACTACGTCTTTCCCGTGGGAGCGCGTGAGCCCTCCAAGAGTGCCGTGATCATGCAGATCAAGGACGGGGGCTTTCGCTGGGTGAACACCGTCGAGCCCTAGTCTCTCCCGGCCCGCCGGCTTTTCCATGAAGTATCTCGCGCAGCAGGCGATCAACGCCCTTCAGCTTGGCTCGATCTACGCACTCATCGCGCTGGGATACAGCATGGTCTACGGCGTGCTGAGCATGATCAACTTCGCCCACGGCGACGTCTTCATGCTCGGGGCCTTCTTCTGCCTCCTGCTCATCGCGATCGTGCCGGTACCCTTCTGGCTGGCGCTGATTGTCGTGATGGGGGCGACGGCCCTCCTTGGCACGCTGATCGAGCGCTTCGCTTACCGTCCCCTCCGCAACGCTCCCCGCGTCTCCGCGATCATCACGGCGCTTGGTTGCGGACTTGTCATCCAGAACACGACCCTCGGGATCAGTCCCTACGCGCGCCCGATGCCACGTCTCCTCGACAATGTCTCCTACCAGTTCGGCGGACTCACCATCACCACGCTCCAGATGATCATCATCGGGGTCTCGGTGGCGCTGATGATAGCCCTCGATTTTCTGATCAGGAAAACCTCCTTTGGCATGGCGATGAGGGCCATCGCCTCCGACCGTGCCACGGTGCCGCTTTTGGGAATCCCCGCGAACCGGGTGATTGCGATCACCTTCGCCCTTGGAGCGGCCCTGGGAGGAGCTGCGGGACTTCTCTATGGCATGGCCTATCCGGTGGTCAGTGCGGCGATGGGAATCAGCGTGGGGTGGAAAGCCTTCGTGGCGGCTGTGATCGGTGGCATCGGCAACATGCGCGGCGCGGTTCTCGGCGCCTTCCTGCTCGGCGGCGTCGAGGTGATGACCGTGGCGGTCCTTCCCTCCACCTATCGTGACTTGATCTCCTACTCGCTGCTGCTGCTGATCTTGATCTTCAAGCCGCACGGGCTTCTCGGAAAGCCGACCCTCCAGAAAGCATGAAGAGCCGTTATCTTCCGTCAGTCCTTCTTTTCGCAGGGCTTGTTATCTCGGTGATTCTTCCCTCGACAGGACTGTTGAACGACTACCTGCAGTTCGTGCTCATGTCGGTGGCGATCAATGCGATCCTCTGCGTCAGCCTGAATCTGGTGAACGGCTGGATGGGTGAATTTTCGGTCGGCCATGCGGCCTTCATGGCTCTGGGTGCCTATGCCTCGGCGATCCTCACGGTGAAGCTTTTTCCCGAGGCACCCCCCTTGCTGCTCTTTCCCGCCGCAGTCCTGATCGGTGGAACCGTGGCCGGTTTGGCGGGGATCCCCGTCGGCATCCTTTCCTTCAAGACCCGCGGCGACTACCTGGCGATCATCACGCTCGCATTTCTGATGATCGTGAAGTCGGGCTTGGAAAACATCCCCTACACCGGCGGCCCCAGGGGAATGCTCGGCATTCCCCGCCTGACCACGGTGGCCTGGGCCTATTTCTGGTGCGTGATCGCTTTCTGGGTCATCAGGAACCTCGTCTACTCGAAGTACGGCCGCGGCATCGCTGCGATCCGCGAGGATGAGATCGCCGCGGAGGCGATGGGTGTGCCCACCCGATCCGCCAAGCTTGTGGCCTTTGTCACCTCCTCCTTTTTCGCCGGGGTTGCCGGGGCGCTCTTCGCCCATCAGCTCCAGTTCATCAATCCCTCCTCCTTCGACATCCTCAAGTCGACCGAGATCCTCGTCATGGTCTACCTTGGAGGCGTGGCCTCGCTCGGGGGATCACTCCTCGGCGCCGGTGTTGTGACAATCCTCACCCAGTGCCTCCAGCCTCTCGGTACCTGGCGCATGGTGGTCCTCCCCACGCTGCTCGTGCTGCTGATGCTCTTCCGTCCCAGCGGAATCATGGGTTATCGCGACTGGAACTGGCTCAAGCCGCGTCCGAAGGTGTCCAAGAAACCCAAGGAGGAGACCGCCCGATGAGTGCGCTGCTGGAAACACGCAATCTCACGCGGCAGTTCGGAGGACTCCGGGCGATCGGAGATCTCTCGCTCTCCGTCAACAGGGGGGAAATCCTCGGGGTCATCGGGCCCAACGGCGCGGGCAAGACCACCCTCTTCAATTTGCTGACCGGCATCTATCCCCCGAGTTCAGGGGACATCCTCTTCGACGGTCGCTCCATCTCGGGACTGCGTCCCTCGCAGATCGCGCGTCTCGGGATCGCCCGTACCTTCCAGAACATCCGTCTCTTCCGCCAGCTCAGTGTGCTGGAGAACGTGCGGATCGCCTACGATTCCCGCCTCGCCTATTCCCCGGCCGCGGCCTTGATGCGCACCCCGGGTGCGCGCGTGAGGGAGCGTGAATCGATCGATGCCTCCATGGAGTTGCTGGAGCTGTTCGAGATTGGATCCTTGGCGGGTGATGCGGCGGGGGATCTCTCCTACGGCTCGCAGAGACGGCTCGAGATCGTTCGTGCGCTGGCTCTGAATCCCTCCCTGCTCCTGCTGGATGAGCCCGCGGCCGGGATGAATCCCTCCGAGGCGATGCAACTGCTCGATTTCCTCAAGTGGGTGCACGGGAAATTTTCCCTCACGATCGTCCTGATCGAGCATCACATGCAGATGGTCATGGCGCTGTGCGACAGGATCGAGGTCATTGAGTTCGGGGTCCGGATCGCCGGCGGCACGCCTGCCGAGGTCAAAGCCAATCCCCGCGTGATCGAGGCCTATCTCGGGATGGAGGGGGAACTGCCATGAACGAGGGAAACAGCCTCGAGGTGCAGGATCTGAAGGTCAGCTACGGCGGAATCCGTGCCGTGCAGGGAATCTCCTTCTCGGTGAATCCCGGGGAGATCGTCGCCATGATCGGCGCCAACGGCGCCGGCAAGAGCTCCACGCTCCGTGCAATCGCGGGCGCGGTTCCTCATTCCGGCATCATCAGGATCGGTGGAGAGGTGGTCAGCACGATTCATCCCGAGGAGATCGTCCGGAAGGGACTCTCCCTCGTTCCCGAGGGGAGGGGGATCTTCGCCAACCTCACGATTCAGGAAAATCTCCGTCTCGGCGCCTGGACCAACATGGAGGCCTTTGATGCCAATCTCGGGAAGGCCTTCGGACTTTTTCCTCGTCTACGAGAGCGTCGTGATCAGATGGCGGGAACCCTATCCGGGGGAGAACAGCAGATGCTGGCCGTGGGCCGCGCTCTGATGAGCCGTTCCAAGATCCTGCTCCTTGACGAGCCCTCCATGGGGCTTGCTCCCAAGCTGGTGTTGGAAATCTTCGCGATCCTCCGTGACATCAACGCGGCGGGGGTCACCCTTCTGATCGTTGAGCAGAATGCCGTCATGGCGCTCCGGCTTGCCCACCGGGCATGCCTGTTGGAACTCGGGAGCATCACCCTGCAGGGAACCGGCGCCGAACTCCTCGAGAACCCCAAGATCCGCGAGGCGTATCTCGGCCACTAAGCATGCTGATTGTGTAAGCTTGGGATTTTGGCGTTGCGCGTTGTTGCTGCTCGCTTGCAGTAGTTTACTACAGCTTCACTCGCGCGCCTAGCGCGACATCCAAACTTCCAAGCCTTGGGGAGAAATACAGTCGACTGACTCTTCGCGCCTCTGCGCGAGAACATGGATTTCCTAACAGTCTTCAGCCTTCAGCCTATCTACCTTTTTTTCAACGGCTTCTCGAGAGCCTCCGCCCGGAGTTGGCTCACGGCATCAGCCCAGTCTGACGCGGAATCCCCATGCCAACCCATCTGCTGGCGGCGCTCGGCGATGAAGTAGGCTCGCATGGCGATGTCGTCATGGGAGATCACCGGTTCGTGGACCGGTGGTTTCGGATCCAGGGAGAAGGAGGCCGCAACCTTCGTTGAAGAGGCCTTGGACACCCTTGTTTTGCGCCCGCTGGCTTTGGGTTTCCCTGGGGTGGCTTCCTTGGTGGAAGTGGCCTTTTTGGCAGGAGTCTTCTTTTTCAAGGTTGGTGAAGTTTTTGCGGGTTTGGTAGCCATAGATGTTACTCCTTGTAAGCAAAAGGTATGCCGATCTATCCCGGGATGAAAATGTTTTTTGGTGCCAATTCCGTCACGGTGGGCTTTATGATTCGGGCATGAAGGAATTCCTCATCCGTTGGTTTGTCACCACCCTCTCCGTGTTGGGAGCCACTTGGTTGATACCGGGGTTAAGTTGCGATTCTAACGGTGCATTGCTGGGAGCCGCCCTTCTTCTGGGGATCATCAATGCCTTGGTGCGGCCGGTGCTCCTCCTGCTGAGTCTCCCGTTCATCATTGTCACCATGGGTTTCTTCATCTTGGTGATCAATGCCCTGCTCATCCTCTTTGTCTCCAAGGTGATTCCTGGGTTCCATGTAGCCGGCTTCTGGACGGCTCTCTTTGCCGGGATCGTTATCGGGCTGATCAGTTGGATCCTGAGCAGCTTCTTCCGCTCCAGTGATGGCCATGTCTATCCGGTGACCCACCATCCCCAGATCAAGCAGGTTCAGGGACGGGTTGTTTCGGAAGAGTGAGGGGAAGGTTGAGAGGTTGAAGGGTTGATAGCAATACCCTCTACGCCCCTTCACTTTCACCATTTGCCATCGTTATCCCCTTCATCCCTGTGAGTAGCTCCACCTTTATTCCTTTCTTCGACCACACCCCTGCGGCGCCGAAGATTTGCGGGATCACCACTCCTGAGGATGCACTTGGATGCATCGAGTCTGGAACAGGGGCGCTGGGATTCAACTTTTACCCGCTCTCCCCGCGATCGATTCCGGTCAATGCGGACCTTTCGTGGATCGCTAAGCTGAAGACGGACTATCCCGACATTGCCTTGGTCGCCGTGGTGGTGAATCCGGAGGAAGAACTCTTGGAGCGCTTGGAGAAGGCGGCCTGCTTCGACGCGATCCAGTTTCATGGGGATGAGTCACCGGAGTTTTGCGTCACGGAGGGCATTCGGTTTCCTCGCTGGATCAAGGCTCTGCGAATCCGCTCCGAAGCCGATCTGGAGGCTGCCACGGCTTTCAAGACCCAATTCCTCCTGCTCGATGCGGCAGTACCCGGTACCTACGGAGGGAGCGGACACACCATTGATTGGAACCTGGCCTCCGGATTCGTGGCTGCTCACCCCGAGATGCGAGTGGTTCTTGCTGGAGGATTGAATCCTTCCAACGTCGGCGATGCCGTGCAATCGGTCCACCCCCATGCTGTCGATGTCGCAAGCGGTGTCGAGTCGGCTCCCGGGGTCAAGGATCCGGTGAAAGTCCGGGAGTTCATTTTGGCAGCGCTCTCAGCCTGAATATCCGAAAAATTAATCTGCA
>CAIZIQ010000184.1 GCA_903933015.1 uncultured Spartobacteria bacterium
AAGCAACTCCCGGGGATTCTTCTCCGCCTCATGGAGTGCCTCCTTAGTCTTGGGGCCCGCAATTCCATCTGCAGGAAGACCGAGGGCATCCTGCAGAATCTTCACAGCACCAGTCGGCCCACGATTGAAGGCAGCATCCCGCAGGGCGAACTGAACCGCAGGCACGTCTGCAAGCATCGCCACGGGATCAGTGTAACGGCGGATATGATCGGCGGCCGCGTCCTCGGCTTGTGAATACTCTCCTGCAGCCAGCAGATGCTCGATCAGGTCGAGCGCCTCCGGATGGTAGCGATCATTGATTCCAGCCACCTCACGCTCCCCTCCCCCGTCACCCGAGGGGAGATGATAGACTTTCAGATGCCCTGCAGCATCCCGGCGGGCTTCATAATCAACGATCCGACGGGCCTGTTCGTGAGGAGTCATGAATTGGGAGTTAGGAGATGGGGTATGGGGTATCGGGAAACGCAGGCCGACTGTTCTCAGCCAACCAAAGTGCATAGGCTTCCTCGCTCATCTCGCTGGCAGCTAGAGCTAGTGTCCGAACAACGGCATCTGCCTCTGAAGCAAAAAACTCCAATCCGTTGAGTTCGAGAAAACCGGCACCCATCATGAACCCTGTACGCTTGTTTCCATCAAGGAATGGATGGTTCTTAATAATTCCTGCTGCATAAGCTCCGGCCAGTTCGGCGAGCGAGGGAGAACCGTAGGAGAAAAGCTGGTGAGGGCGGGCTAGGGCGGAGGCCAGCAGGCCGGAATCACGCAATCCTGCACAACCTCCATATTGGGAAAGCAGGAGATCATGCAGCGCGAGGCACTCCTCGCAATCAATCCATCGCGGTTCCATCATCTTAAGGAAGCGCTGATTGTCTCAAGAGATCTATTTAGCGAGTTCCCGCAGGGTGTTGCGATAACGCCGACTCAGCGATTCAAAGACCGCCATCGTCTTGGCAAACTCAGGATTGGACGCCGTGAGACGAACTCCGTCCTGAGCCTCGGAAAGCGTCAGGGAGTCCCCCTCCTCGACGTTGAGATGAGCCAGAGCTTCCTTGGGAAGGACAATACCGAGGGAATTTCCCACCTTACGGACTTTGAGATCAATGGTCATAACTTATCGTTATCACATCCGTTATTACGGATCAAGTGGGACTGAATCTTCTAAGAAGCCTTATAATGTTTTCAAAAGGACTTGCAGGGTTGGCTTAGATCAAGGCGTACGAGCGACGCATCAGTAAACTTACGTCAGGAGATCAACAAAAATGCTATCCGCCAAGATCGTGAATCTACCTCACCCGCACACTCGCAACCACAGACAAGCCAGGCACGATACGATCCTCGTAGCCTTTGACTGAGTCCTTCTCGAACTCGATACGGACAGGGAGCCGCTGGACGATCTTGGTAAAGTTACCAGTGGCATTGTCAGCAGGCAGGAGAGCGAACTGTCGTCCGCTTGCCGGGGCGATGCTGACGACCCTTCCCTTGAACTCATGATCGGGAATCGCATCGACGGTGAGACTGACTTCCTGTCCCTTGTGAATGTGAGCGACCTGAGTCTCCTTGAAGTTGGCCTCGACCCAGGGATTCCCCTCGACGACCGCAAGCAGGTTGATGCTCGGCATGACCGTATTGCCGGCCTCGACGCTACGCCCTCCGACCACTCCATCCACCGGAGAGACAATAGTGGTGTATTTGCGATTCAGCTGGGCCATGCGTAGCTGTGCGGCGGCGGAGTTTGCGTCATCCTTGGCATGAGCAAGATCCTGGACGGAGACCACCCGAGTGCTGGCAAGCCCCTGCTCTCGCTGGTAGTCCCCCTGGGCCCTTTCGTTCTTGGCGATGGCATCGGCAAGCTGCGCATCGAAGGGCTCAGGATCGATCTGCAAAAGAAGGTCACCGGCCTTGACCCGGGTATTGTTTTCCACCGCCACGGTCTGCACGACACCGGTGATCTGCGGGGCGATATAATGGACGTGCCCGGTTATGTAGGCATTGTCGGTGGTCTCGTGGAAGAACCGATGGACCCCGTACCTAATGACAAAGAGAGCGCAGATCGCACCGAGAATAATCAGAATGATCTTCTTTTTAGGATTCATCGGGGCCGACTTCTCGACGGGTATGGGTGATGAGACCGGAGAAGCACCTGCGGGAGATGGAGAAGATGCAGGAGTTTGGGATGATTTTTCAGGGTTCATGGATAAAATAGGGAATGGGTGATCGGGGATGGGCTTTAGGGATTGGTTTGAGGACACTTACTCTTTAACCTTTTAACTTTTCCTCAGTGCGCATTTGCCGGTTTCCCCCCACCTCGGCTGAGCAGAAGGATGAGAGGGAGAGTCAGCAAAAACATCCAGGAAAGCGCCTGAAAGATATCGATCGAGGCCAGAATGCTCGCCTGGAGATTAATGATGCTATCAAAGACACCGAGCGTCCGCGTCGAGGCCAACTGGATATTCGGGGTATTGGGCGCCAGGGCGAAGTTCGCCATTAGGGAACGCTGAAGGAAAGGAACACTCAGGGGATTGATATCATTTACCAGATCGCCACGGTGGATCAGGGTGCATTTCTCCAGCATCGTGGTGAGGATGGCTATGCCGATGCTCCCTCCCATCTGACGGGTAAGGCTGAAGAGCCCCGCAGCCGCCGGGATCTCATGCCGGGGAATTCCTCCGAGTGTAGCAATGGAGAGCGGCAGGAAGATCAAAGCCGTCCCGACACCACGACCGATGAGAGGCCAGAAAAGATCATCCTGACCCGTCTCCGGACTCAGATCCCCAAGTGCCCACATCGAGATACAGAGGATCAACGCCCCTGTAGTAATGAGGATCCGCTGATCATAGTTCTTCAGGAATTTCCCGAACATGATCATCACGACAGCCGAGGCGAGAGAACCGGGTAGAAGCATGAGGCCCGTCTTTGTGGCAGTGAAATGAAGCTGAGACTGGGCGAAGACCGGAATGATAAAGACTGCCCCATAGAGACCAAATCCAAGAACGATCGAGTAGAGGCTGCCGGCCATGAGGGCCTTGTGTCGCAGAACCCGGAGATCCACAGCCGGATGCCGGGTGCTTAGTTCCTGACGGACGAAGAGAACAAGGCTCGCGATACTAATGAAGGAGGCCCAGCGGATGAAGGGCGAGGCGAACCAATCCTCCTGCTGCCCCTGCTCCAGAACCAACTGAAATCCTCCAAGACCAAGTGTGAGCCAAAGCAATCCCCACCAGTCGACTGTGGCACCGCGACCATCAGCCCGATGAACCGGGTCATCCTGCGGCAGGAAGGTATAGATCATCCAGATGGCGGCGAGTCCGACCGGGACATTGACGAAGAAGATCCATCGCCAATCGAGCCCATCGGTGATGAGCCCTCCGAGTGTGGGACCGATCGCAGGCCCCACAATGACTCCGAGACCGAAAATGGCACTCGCCATCCCCTGCTCTTCTGGTGGGAAAGTCTCAAAGAGCAGCGACTGCGCCTTGGCAAGCAATCCTCCACCCGCCAGCCCCTGGAGGACGCGGGCCGCGATCAGCGTCCCGAGACTGTCGGCCATTCCGCAGAGAATCGAAGCCACAGTGAAAGAGATCAGCGAGAAGAGAAAATAGTTCTTCTTCCCGAATCGTACCCCAAGCCATGCCGTCAGCGGGATGATGATCACATTCGCCATGGTATACCCTGTGGAGACCCATCCGATTTCGGACAAAGTAGCACCAAGATTTCCCCGCATGTCGGGCACAGCCACATTCACGATGCTGGTATCGACCGTCTCCATCATCGCTCCTAGGCAGGCAGAAAA